>NZ_JAVREH010000067.1:0-16273 GCF_031845305.1 Jatrophihabitans lederbergiae
GCCGCCGGCACTCCGCCTGCGGCTACCGCAGCCCGATCACCTACGAGAACACCACCACCGCGGCTACGCTACGACCGGCCGCATAACAATCAAATCGCGTGTCCACTTTTCGGGGCGAAGGCCCGTCTGAACAACCCCGTCGGTACCGGCCCTAACAGGACGGATGACCCGGCAGGAGCGGGCGATTGTCGCGTCGGCAAACAGTCCTAGGACGATGCGCCGAAGCTTGTCATTTGGTTGAGTCGAGATGTGTCCACGAGCGAGTCCGCCAATTCCGCCGGCCGGGTCGTCCGGGTGCTCATCGGCGACGACGACCGGCGGGTACGGGCAGCGCTGACCCGCTTGCTGACGGCGGCCGGCGGTTTCGAGGTCCCCGCAGCGTCGGGCAACCCCGCTGACATGCTCCGGCTCGCGATCGAATTACGACCAGACGTCGCCATCGTCGACCTGCTCCTGCCTGACGCCGAAAGCGGCCTGCAGCTCGTCTCGACGCTGTCCGCGCTGCCGGTGCCGGTAGTCGCCATGAGCTCGCACGGTGGACTGCGCGTCGCCGCACTCACCGCGGGCGCCAGGTGGTTCGTGCACAAGGACGGCAAGCCCGAAGTGGTTCTCGACGCCGTCCGACGTGCGGTGGTCTCGAACCTGGATCCGTTAAGGACGCCATGACCCGGCCAGAGCTTGTCACCCATGACGCCGTCTACCCCGAATCTCCACGCTGGTACGACGGTGAGTTGTGGTTCTCCGACGTACACGCCTATGCAGTCAAGGCCGTGGACACCGCCGGCACCGTTCGGACCGTCGTCGATGTGCCAGGCCGTCCCGCCGGCTTGGGTTTTCTACCCGACGGGTCACTGCTCATCGCCGGCGCCTTGGACCGGCGACTGTGGCGCTGGGACGGAACCAGCCTGCAGATGCTCGCAGATCTCTCCCCCATGGTGCACGGGCTGCTCAACGATATGGTCGTCGACGCCCGTGGCCGCGCGTACGTCGGTGACACAGGCTTCAACCTGATGGCCGGCGAGCCGCCTCGCGCAGGCGCGGTGATCACCGTGGACACCGGCGGCGACATGACGCCCGTCGTGGCCGCCTCCGGCGTGCAGTTCCCCAATGGAGCCGCGCTCGACGAACCGTCTCACACACTCTGGCTGTCCGAGACGACGGCCCGCCGCGTCACCCGCTTCCGGATCGGAAGCGACGGTCGGTTATCCGAAGCCCGGACCGTAATCGATCTGCCCGGTCTGTGCGACGGCCTGTGCGTCGATCACGACGGCAACGTCTGGGTGGCCCTCCTCGAGGCAGGCGAATTCTGGCACGTGGCCCCCGACGGCGCAGTTCTCCAGGTCCTGCCCGCGGACGGTCGCCTGGCCGTCGCCTGCGTGCTCGGCGGCCCCGACCGACGCGACCTGTACCTGTGCAGCGCCGCGACAACTATGGCCGAGTTGGCCCAAGGAAGCAGCCGTGGACTGATTCACCGACTCCGAGTTGATACTGCCGGGGCCGGACGGCCTTGACTTCGTTCACCAACTAATTAGTCGACGCGTCGCCGCCTAATGCGGCTAAACCGAGTCCAAACACCGAGAGGCTAGCGATGCCCACCTATCTGAAGAAGCCCGACGCGGTCGACAAGTCGATCGCCAGCGACGACGAGGTCAAGGCCGTCGTCAGTGACGTCATTGCCGACATCCGTGCCAACGGTGACGCCGCCGTCCGCAAGTACTCGGAGAAGTTCGACAAGTGGAGCCCGAAGTCGTTCCGATTGAGCCACGCGCAGATAGAGGAGATCGTGGCCGGGGTGCCCGAGCAGGTGATCAAGGACATCGAGTTCGTGCAGACGCAGGTCCGCAACTTCGCCACGAAGCAACGCGAGTCGATCACCGACTTCGAGGTGGAGACGCTGCCCGGCGTCACCCTGGGCCAGAAGAACGTCCCGGTCCAGGCCGTGGGCGCCTACATCCCGGGTGGTCGCTATCCGCTGACGGCCTCGGCGCACATGACCATCGTGACGGCCAAGGTCGCCGGCGTGCCTCGCGTCGCCGCCTGCACTCCGCCCATTCGGGGCGAGATCCCCGCCGCCACGATCGCGGCGATGGCGATGGCCGGCGCGGACGAGATCTACCTGTTGGGCGGTGTGCAGGCCGTCGCCGCGCTCACCGTGGGAACCGAGACCATCGCGCCGGTGAACCTGCTGGCCGGCCCGGGTAACGCCTACGTCGCCGAGGCCAAGCGGACGCTGTTCGGCGAGGTAGGCATCGACCTGTTCGCCGGCCCCACCGAAATCCTCGTCATTGCCGACGACGGCGCCGACCCGTTCGTCGTCGCGGTCGACCTGCTCAGCCAGGCCGAGCACGGTCCGGACAGCCCCGCCGTCCTGGTCACGACCAGCGAAACCGTCGCGCGCAGGGCGATAGAGCACATCGACCAGATCCTGGTCGACATGCCGACCAGGGACATGGCCGAGCCGGCCTGGCGCAACCACGGTGAGGTCGTCGTCACCGACACCCTGGACGAGGCGTTCGCCGTCGCCGACAGCTACGCCTCGGAGCACGTCCAGGTGTTGACGGCGAACCCGCGCCAGGCGCTGGAGAAGATGAAGAACTTTGGCGCGCTGTTCCTGGGCGAGGGCACCTGCGTGTCCTACGGCGACAAGGTCATCGGCACCAACCACGTCCTGCCCACCCGGGGCTCGGCGCGGTTCACTGGCGGCCTGTGGGTCGGCAAGTACCTCAAGACGGTCACGTACCAGGAGGTCACGAATACCGAGTCCAGCGCATTATTGGGTGAGCTGTGCGGCCGTGCGGCGCGCGTTGAGCTGTTCGAGGGCCACGCCCGCTCGGGTGACGTGCGCGCAGCCAAGTATGGCGACGCGAAGCTGGCGTGGACGGAGCACCAGTTCGGTACCGTTCCGGCTCATGCCTGAGTTCTGCATCACTGCGCTGTTGGCGGCTGGTTCATCTTTGTGCCGTCCAGCCGCCGAAACCGGCTGATGACCGACCCTGTCGGTCGTGTCCGGGGCCGGACCGCGCTGGTCACCGGCGCGGGCAACGGCCTTGGTCGGGCCATCGCGGTCGCGCTGTCCGGCGCCGGCGCCCGGGTCGTCTTATGCGGGCGTCGCGTCGACGCGCTGCAGGAGACGGCCGCCCTGCTGAGCGGGCCGTCGCGGGTGGCCACCGTGGATGTTGCCGAGCCGGGTTCGGTCGACGCGCTGGCCGCTTCGATCACCGATGAACGGGTCTCCGTTCTGGTCAACAACGCCGGCGTGGCCGGGCCGGTCAAGCCGCTGGTCGAGATCGACGCCGACGAGTGGGACGACGTGTTTGCCGTCAACGTGCGCGGCATGTTCCTCATGTGCAAGGCGTTCCTGCCGCCGATGATCGAGCGCGGTACCGGCGACGTGATCAACCTGGCGTCGGTCAGCGGCAAACGTCCGCTGGCGATGCGCACGCCCTACACGGCGTCGAAGATGGCCGTGCTCGGGCTGACGAACACTTTGGGCGCCGAGGTCGGGCCGACCGGCGTCCGCGTCAACAGCCTCTCCCCCGGGCCGGTGCGCGGGCCGCGGATGGCGCGCAACTTCCGCCTCGAAGCCGAGCGACTGGGCATCACCGAGGCCGAGGCCGAGCGCGCCTTCACCGGCCGGGCCACCCTGAACCGGCTCGTCGAAGAACACGAGGTGGGCGACGCCGTCGTGGCGATGCTGCACATGACGGGCATGCACTGCGCGGACATCGACCTGTCCGCCGGGATGGTCGCACGATAAGCACGACGTTGTCGCCAGTCCACCTTCTGTCGGACGACGGATGCACCACTGCCCGTGTACAAAAATGATGACGCCAACGCCGATCAGGTACCGCAGCACCAGCCACGTCGAAGCAGGCAGGTCAAAAGCCGTTCAACAGGTGGCGGGTGCACCCGTTTGGAGTGCGGCGGCGTGGTCCTCGACGCCGCAGCCGCAGGGCTGCGCGACGGCCACCACGACCAGTTCGCGGCCCACGCGTGAGGTGCGTTCGCGTAGTCCGCTGGTGGGCCGGGTGCACACCGGGCACGGCGGGCGGTACCCAGTCGGCCACGTGACACTTTGCAAGATCCCTTGATCGTCGACATCCGCCCACACCGCTCGCTCAGCCGGCTGGTCGTGCGCGACCAGCTCGGCTGCTTCAACCGACTTCGTGACGTCGACCTGGCAGGCGTACCGGCCCGCAGGGACGGCCACGGTCAGCGCCGTGGCCGGTCGCGGTGGTAGGTGCCGGTACAGCGTCGACCGGGTCAGCCCGGTGCGCTCGACGATCTGAGGCAGGGTGAGCCCAACCTCGTCGCGCAGGGACGGCATAGTCCAGCTTGGCCGCCTCCACGGTCACCGGCCGCCCGACTTGCCGGCCATGCGCTACAGCGACCGACCGGGCGTGGGCGACCCGCTCGAGCATGTACGTGCGTTCCATCTGCGCGAACAACGCCAGCATCACCACGGCCAGCTGCGCCATCGGACCGTTCGGGTTGGCCGAGTCAACCTTGATCGGGTCGGCCAGGTTGCGCACGCCCACTCCCCTACCGGCCACGTCGTGGATCACGCGCGGGTGTCGACCGCGAAGCAGGACGCTTGAGCTGTACGGCGACACGTTCCGGGGCGCACGGTCCGCGATACGTTGAACCTGGATGCACATCACCGGCGTGTCGGAGCACTACCGGCCACTGGGTGGTGGCGTCTCATCTCCAAGGAAGTGAGACGCTGGCGCCGCCGCGTCGAGTGCCGGACCTAATTTGATGCGAAGGCGCCGGTGGTGGCAGATGCGTCAGTGAGCCGCGCCCTACTCGACAACCGGCGGATTCGAACGTCGACTACGCCTTGTGATGCGATGAGCCCGTAAATCGCGATGTGGTCTGCTGCCTCCTTGTTGCGTCGGTCAACATTGGCGGTGTCAGTGCCGCGACCGCGGCCGCGGCACGAGCCGCTCCAGCTGCGTCACGTGTCCCGGATGCAGATCCTCGAGACGGTTGACGCCGAGCAGGCGCATGGTGCGCTCGATCTCAGCGCGCAGGATATCGATCGTCCGGTCGACCCCCTCGCGTCCGCCGGCCATCAGACCGTAGAGGTAAGCGCGGCCGACAAGCGTGAAGCGTGCACCGAGCGCCACTGCGGCCACGACGTCGGCGCCGGACAAGATGCCCGTGTCAACCCACAGTTCGGGCTTCGTCGGCGCGCCCTTGAACTCCTGCACCACGTCGGGCAGCAAGTGGAAGGGAATAGGGGCGCGGTCGAGCTGCCGCCCGCCGTGATTGGACAGAATGATCGCGTCAACACCGAACTCGGCGAGCTTGACCGCGTCGTCGAGGTTCTGTACTCCCTTGACGACGAACTTTCCGGGCCACTGGTCGCGTATCCAAGCGAGGTCCTTGAACGTCACCGTGGGATCGAACATCGTGTTGAGCAGCTCTGCCACGGTGCCGGACCAGCGGTCGAGCGACGCGAACGCGAGCGGCTCGGTGGTGAGGAAGCTGATCCACCATGCCGGTCGCGGCAGCGCGTCGAAGACGGTGCCGGGAGTCAGCGCGGGCGGGATGCTCATGCCATTGCGTCTGTCGCGTAGCCGCGCACCGGCGACCGGCACGTCGACAGTGACGAGCAGCGCGTCGAAGCCTGCCTCGGCGGCGCGGCGGAGGAGTCCCATCGACCGCTCGCGTTCCTTCCACAGGTACAACTGAAACCAGTTGCGCGCGGGCCGGACATCTACCGTAGCGCGGGCGATGTCCTCGATCGAGGTGGTGGCCATCGTCGACAGCGAGAAGGGGATGCCCGCAGCGGCTGCCGCGGTCGAACCGGCGATCTCGCCCTCGGTCTGCATCATTCGGGTGAAGCCAGTCGGAGCGATGCCGAACGGGAGCGCCACCGGCTTGCCGAGCACGTCCCATGCGGTCGACACGTCCGCGACGTCGTGCAGGATCGACGGGTGGAACTCGACGTCGCGCCACGCCTGCCGTGCGCGCATGATTGAGATCTCACCCTCGGCCGAGCCGTCGCAGTAGTCGAACGGCGCGGTGGGCGTGCGACGCTTCGCAATCCGGCGCAGGTCCTCGATCGTCAGCGCGCTCTCAAGGCGGCGCTTCTTCGCCGAGATCGTCGGCTTCTTGAACTGCATTAGCGGCGCGAGGTCGCGCAGCTTGGGGATCTGTCGCTGAATAGTCATTAGACAGTGCCAAGTTCCTGGATAAAACGCTGCGTAATAAGTCCTGGCGGCTGTGCGGGCTGATTGTTCAACGCAGTTGCCAGCAGAGGAGACGACGAATTGCGCCACCGATGAAATTGTAGGCCGTTGCCACGTACCTCATGGGGACGCCAATATTGCGACGGCCTCAATCTCGACGCGCGCCTGTTGAGGAAGGGCGGCAACCTGGTATGCAGCTCGGGCCGGTGCTGTGCCATTAAAGTGCCGTGCGTACTCGTCGTTGACCTCGGTGAGGTCATTGATGTCCGTGAGCAGAACGGTGGTCTTGATGACGGCTTGAAGGTCTAGGCCTGCCGCGCCAAGCACGCTCGCGATGTTTGTGATCGCTTGCTTGGTTTGCGCAGCGACTCCTCCATCGACTACTCGTCCAGTGTCTGGGTCGAGCGGAAGTTGGCCGGAGACGTAGACGAAGCCACCGGCGGCGACGGCGGGCGAGTACGGCCCAATCGCAGGCGGCTGCAGGCGGGACTGCAGCGGTAGTACCCGTGCCGTGTCCTCGAGCTCCCACTGGTCACCGTCGACTATGACGCACAGGCGGCGCCGTGCGGCCGTCGAGCGGCTCCAGCCCGGCTGCTCCCCCGAGATGAAGCTGACCCAGGCGGTGTGCATCCGGGCGGCGAGACGCTGCGGCGGTAGACCTTCGCCGAGCAGCGCACCATCACCCTGAAGATCGGTTGCGTCGAGGCGATCGAATACGAACGGCAGCTCCACGGTATGTGCGGCACCAAGGCGACCGCCAAGCGCGGGCGAGCGCCACGCGAACTGATACTCGTAGACGGCCGATCCTCTGATCGCGTACGCGTCTGCAAGGGCCCGAGTGCCCGTGGTAAACATAGCTTCAGTAAGAATCGCCGACCGGAGCTCGCCCCAAGGCGCCGCTGGATGCAAGGCCCGCAGCTTGTCGACCGTGCCGATTGGGTCACTCCCGCGCGGCAGCGTAGACACTGCCGTCGCGATCGTCTCGGACTCCGCGGTGGTGTCCGATGCGCCGTTCGGCACCAAGTAGAGGTTGCCCTCCTCAGTGTTGGAGCCAATCAGTAAGTTGACCCGGGCACCGACCCCTCGGGCGATGGCTGTCGCAGGCTGTTCGTCGAGAACTGGCCCGAACGGCGTTAGACCGGCGAGAGGGTCGACGTGATTCCCGACCCGCAGGTCGATCCCGACCAGGGCTGGAAGCGCGCCGATCAGCGTGGCGTCGTCGATGTCGCCGAACGCATCAGCGGTCGGCGCCACATGGAGATGCCGGGCAAGGCGCTGTGTCACGACGTCGGCTTGCGCTTGGGTCAGGGCGCCCCGCCCACTGCCGCTCTGTACGATCGCGCGCTGAACCAGTCCACTGCTTTCCTCGTGCGCCAACACTGCGGCTACGAGGGTTGCGCCGGCGGACTGACCGGCCAACGTGACCTTTCGCGGATCACCGCCGAAAACCGTAATTTCTTGTTGCACCCAGCGAAGAGCTGCGACCACATCGAGCAATCCGCGGTTGTCCGGTGCGTCAGGAAGGCGTAGGAAGCCGGCGATACCGGTGCGATAGCTGAGCGAGACGAAGACGACGCCGTCCCTGGCGAAGGAGTCCCCGCCGTACAACGAAGCCTGGGCGGCGCCGCCGAGGAAGCCACCGCCATGCACATAAACGAGGACCGGTGCTAACCCATCCAGAGCTGCTTTGGGCGACCAGATATTGAGCGTGAGGTTGTCGCCTTCTGCGATCCAGCCAGGACCAAAGTATGGCGTCATGTCGAGGGCACCAAAATTGCCCCGACGCGCCTGAGGCTGGGTGCCACCGAAGCGACTCGCGTCCCGCGGCTGGTCGACCCAGCCCGGGTGCGGCGCTGGTGCCGCGAATCGGCCATGCCCAATAGGTGTCGCAGCGTACGGAATCCCGCGGAACACGTCGGCGGCGCCTTCGCTGACACCTTCGAGGAGACCTGTGGTGATACGCCGAACCGTGCTGCTCACTGTGCCGGCGATTGACGGTCGAACGGAGCCCAGCCAGCTATTGCAAAGCGGCCGCCGATGCGCGTCACCTTGAAGGCGCCATGGCCAGAAAAATGTGCAGGGACGACGAGTGCACCGGTGTCGGCTGCCCATCCCAGCAGCCGCTCCCGTGACTGCTTGGCCTCCTGCGGGTCCTCGCAGAAGCAGCTGTGGAAGTCGCTGTGCTCCACCTGAAGGGGGCTGTGCAGCAGATCGCCGACGAGGGCAGCCGACTCGCCTGCGGACTCGAGCTTTACGATGGCATGTCCAGGTGTGTGACCTGGTGCGAGTTCAATGCGCAAGGCGGAATCGATTTGGTAGGAGTCGTCCCACAGCAGGGCCTGGTCAGCATCCAGAACCGGTTGCACGCTGTCCTCGAATACGTTGACGTTCACACCTGCACCCACTGGTTGAACGGGCGCGCCAGGCCGCCAGAACTCGACATCGATCCGCGAGAGCAGGTACTTAGCGCGGGGAAACAGTGGCACCCACGCCTCCCCGACCCGAACCGTGTTACCCCCGACGTGGTCGACGTGCAAATGGGTGTTAACGACGAGATCCACCTCGTCGGGTGCCACACCTGCCGCTTCGAGCGTCGCCGGGTAGCCGGTGCTCAGTTCGTTGAACGGCGGCATGTTCGGTCGTGGTTTTCCGTCACCCGCGCCGGTGTCAACCACGATCACGCGACCTTGGCTTCGGATGACCCAGCTCTGGACCGCAACGATGTAGCTGCTCGTCTCTGGCTCCCAGAAGTCCGGTGCGAGCAGTCGTCGGTTGTCCTCCAGCAGCTGCGGAGTGCTGTTCGGAACCATCACGTCCATCGGCGCGACTGGGCCCTGCCAGTCGAACACGCGGGTGATGGAAACATCCCCCAACTCAATGGTATCCACGCCAGGACCTTCCTTCGTACGAGACATATACACTGTATATCAGTCAGTTACAGCGTAAGCAAACGGCTAGCATTGCTAGCGTGAGTTCCTCAGGCAGCGCGAGCAGTGCCGTCGAGCAGTCCGGCGCCCGACGAGGCACCCCGACGACCCTTGAACACCTCGTTGACGTCGCGCTGGACATCTGCATGACACGGGGGGTCGAAGCTGTGTCCATGCGTGCGGTGGCCAATCGGCTGAACATCTCGCCCATGACGATTTACCGATTCGTCGCGTCGAAGGAAGCGCTGCTCGATGAGACTGTCCTGCGGGTGCTCGATCGCTTCGAGACCCCGCGACATGTGCGCGATGGTTGGGATCAGCGGATCCTCGGCTCACTGGGAGCGTGGCGCGCACTCCTCCTGGACCATCCGGGCATCGTGCAGATCCTGGTAGGGCGCCGCATGCCAGCGGACTCCAAGGGCCTCGCTCGGTTGGAAGAGGACGTGCTGACAAGCCTCGACTTGGCCGGCGTCACAGGCGCGCCCGCCGCCCGAGCTTTCTGGCAGATCCTGGCTCACGCGTTCGGCCACATCGTCTTCGAGCTGCCTCGGGCCGCACTTACACTCCCCGAACAACGACTGGCCTGCGAAAGAATGGCCCGGGTCGCCAGCGAACGCGGCTTCCTGCACGTTCATGCTCTCGCTGCAGAACTCAACTCACTCGAGGTCAGGGGAACGTTCGAAGACTCGATGCACGTCTTCCTGCAAGGAGTGGCAGCATGCCACGGCCGCGACACGTCAGGCAAGTAATGCCCGCGCCTGCCGCTCGATACGGACACTCGCGCGGGACCGCACGTAGCAGCTGTTGTGAGTGGTAAGTCGTCATGGCCGAGCTGCAAGAGAACTCACCGACAGCATCGGTTCGACTCCGCTGGTTTCTGACACGGGTTCAGACGACGATCGTGCGGTGTGTCGTTGCCGTCACGCCAGGAGAATGACGTCAGTAATCCGTGTCAGAAATTTCGCCTGCAGGCGCGCGAGCTCGGTGGTTTCTTAACACCTCGACGAGGCACCTGGCCGGGCCCGCTGGGCGCGCTTCCTCGCACAACGTCAGGTGACGTGCGTTGTGCTGATAGCGGCGCGTCGAGTCGCTGGATCGTGGTTGCACTGACCAGTCGATCCGCTTGCTCATTCAGCGTCGTACGGCGACAGTGACCACGGTGAACGCGGCCCAGACGGCGACGAACAGGATCGGGACGGCGCGGAAGAACAGCATGCTTCGCTGCTGGACAGATTCCAGGTGGTGCTGGTTTCCGCTCGATGCGATGAGGCCCCCAAGAACCGAGCCGAACAGCGACGGATTGTCATCGAACAGGCGGCGTTCACGGGAGGTCCACTCCAAAACGATCTTTACGGTGGCGTTGACGCCCGGCCATGCCAGGAGCGCGAGGGATAGCCCCAGCACGGACAGGATCGGCGCAGCGATGCGCGAGAAAGTTGCGCCCCACGAGGTGCCGTTGCTCATGGCGGCGGTGTAGGCGATCGTTAAGAACGCCTCGGCCGCGAGTAATGCGTTGACCCGGTCATGGAGCAGGCCAATCTCGAAGCGGATCTCGTCACGGATGAACGTCAGCTGCTGTAACGATGATGGATCGCCTTCGCGTGCGTCGCTGGTCACGACCGTCTCTCCAGCCATTCGTCTGCTACTTGTCGACCCCAACGGTGTTCGCTGCACGACGGTGTCATGAGACACGGGCTCGAAAGTGCAACTATGTCACTGCCGGCCACAGAGGTTGTGCTGTGGGCGCTCGGGCGCCCCGGGGTTGGGGGGCGAGGTCATCACCTACTGAGGCCGAGGACCCCGCAATGCTTGGCTGCTGGGTTTATTGGTAGGTGATGATGTCGGGTCGGGGGGTCAGGGCCATCACCTCGCCGGGGCTCATCAGGCGGGTGTCTTGGGTGTAGAACAGCTTGAACCCGGTATGAAACCGGGTGGGAAATGCGAGTTGGTGATAGACCGCGACCTTGCCGGCGGGGGTGCCTTCGCCGTCGGCGTGCAGGGTTTGCTCTACCCCGGGGTGGGTGGTGATCTGGTCGCGGTCGGGCAGCATCGGCGTAGTGAACTGGTGGATGATCAGCAGCTTGTCCGGTAGCCGGTGTGCGGTGATCAGCCCGGACAGGTAAGCCGCGACGGTGTTGATGCTGGCGGCTGAGGATGATCCGATCCGGCCGTTGCCCGGGGCTTGGCCGGGCGGGACTTTCCATTCAGGGTCCAACGCCACGCTGACGTCGGGGTCGAGCAGGAACGGTTGCAATGCCTGGACCTGGGGCAGGAACTCCCCGCCGCCGGGTTGGATGTCGAGGATCAGCAGCATCCGGTGCTCATGTGCCACCGCGAGATACTCCGCGATCTGGGTATCGGTCACGGGGCGGGAGTAGGTGCCCTCCGGGCCGGGTGTGTCCTGGGCGACGCTTGCCAGTAGTTCCATCGCCGGCTGCACCGCTCGGCCGAAGCCGGCGAAGGCGGCGGCTTGGGCTGCCACTGCTGCCGCGGCCTGCTCCGGTGTTCCCGCCCCCAACACCCCCAGCCCTGGACCGTCGGGGCCGCCGTAGAAAGCGACCACCCGCAGCCGCGGCACGATCGACATCCCGCCATCGGGCAACCGCAACGGGGGCGCCGATGTCGAGGGCGCCGGTGTCGAGGGCGTCGGTGCCGGGCTGCTCCGCGGCGGCGCGGCCGAAGCCATCGCGGCCGCGCCGAGGAAGCCGCTACCGGCGGGCGCACCGTCGCGCTGGTCCAACGTGCCGCGACCGCACCCCGCTGCGGGGTGGGTGACCCGCTCTGGCATCCCGCCATCAGGACCGCCGCAACCACAGCGCCCACCCACCTCCACCTCGGGCACACCGACAACGCTGGGGACCTCGCCCCGCCGCGCCCCGTCCTGTCCGTCCGCACAACCACCCGAAAGGCTGCCACAAAACAAACAATCCCACATCGCCACCCGAAACCTTCAGCACCCGGAAATCGGACAGGGCGAACAGCAACATCGAACGGTCATCCATAGCTCGTGGTCCTCGCGGCTAGCAGTGTGAGAACCGCCAGCATGTCGAGGCCACGAGCCTCAGATCAGGACGCCACCCCGCTCAAGTGTGAAGAGCCGGCAAGGCAGGTCGTCAGCGGGCCGGCGGGCCGTGAACGTGGTCCAGCAGGTCGCGGACCGTGCGACGGGCGAGCTCGGCGCGCACGACGGCGCTGAGCTGACACTCGATCTCGGCCATGGCGGAGGCGATCCCGAGCCCGACGGGACACGATGGGTTCGGCCCGTGCATGCCGACCACCCGATCCGCGCCGCCGACGAGCGACCATAGCTCGTCCAACCCGATCGCTTCGGCGGGGCGGCCGAGGGTCCACCCCCCGTGCTGTCCCGAGCGCGACTGCACTAGACCGGCTTCGCGCAGCGGCCCGAGGACGCGTCGGATGTGTACCGGGTTGACGTTCACGCTGCCAGCCAACTCCTCCGAGCTCACCGCCTGGCCGGGCTCGACCCCGGCCAGGTAGGTGAGCACGTGCACGGCGACGGCGAAGCGCGTGTTGGTCGCTGGTGGCATACCTCCATATTGCCATCCGCCATCGGCCCGGCTACAGTCAGAACTGTAACAACGACGGCTACGGAAGGGTTGTCATGAAGTACGCGATCACCGGGGCGTCCGGGCCGCTGGGCCGGCTCGCCGCCGAAGCACTGCTGCGCCGCGTCGAGCCGGAGGAGCTTGTGCTCGTCACCCGCAGTCCCGATCGGCTCGCCGACCTGGCCGCGCGGGGGGTGAACGTGCGGGCCGGGGACTTCTCCCATCCCGACACGCTCCCTGCCGCGTTCGACGGGACCAGCGAGTTGCTGCTGATCTCCACCGACGCGGTCGGGGCGCGGGTCCCGCAGCACCAGGCGGCCGTCAGCACCGCGGCGAGGGCCGGCGTGCGGCGCATCGTCTACACCTCGGTGCCAGAACCGACCGCCGACAACCCCGCCTTCGTCGTCCCCGACCACGCGGCGACCGAGGCGGCGCTGCGCGACAGCGGGCTGCGTTGGACGGTGCTGCGCAACAACCTCTACGCCGAGTACCAGCTCGACGCGCTGCAGCACGCCGCGTCATCTGGGCGCTACGTCACCAACACAGGTGCAGGACGCGCCGCCTACGTCACGCGGGCCGACTGCGCCGCGGCGGCCGCCGGTGCGCTCGTCAGCCGCGAGGTGGACGACACCGTCTTTGACGTCACCGGCCCGCGGGCCTTCGACGCGCAGGACATGGCCCGTCTCGCAGCCGGCCTCGGTGCCCGTCCAGTGGAGGTCCAGCAGCTCGACGACGACGCCTACACCGCGGCCCTGGTCACGGCCGGCGTCCCCGAGGCTCTGGCCGGCGGTCTTACCTCGTTCGGCGCCGCGATCCGTCTCGGCCACCTGGGCGCCGTCAGCGACGCGGTGCAGCGCCTGTCGGGTGCGGCTCCAGCACCGCTGGAGACCCTGCTGCCCTCCGCCGCCGGATCAGCATCACCAGCTGAGCTCCACCACCGATGAGGCAAGCCAGAACAACGATGAGTTCCGCGCCGTCTGACCGGCCCGGCATTGCTCGGCTGATCCTCATCCTCGGCGCCCTGGTGGCGCTCGGTCCGTTGTCGATCGACGCCTACGTGCCAGGCCTGCCGAAGCTGACCCGGGACCTGAGCGCCAGCGCGTCCGGCGCCCAGCTCACCATCACCGCCTGCCTGCTCGGCCTCGCCGTCGGGCAGCTGCTGGCCGGCCCGCTCAGCGACGCGCTCGGCCGGCGTCGCCCCCTGCTCGCCGGACTGGCCCTCTATACGGTCGCCGGGTTGCTCTGCGCACTTGCCTCCGACGTCTGGGCCCTGGTCGCCCTGCGTCTGGTGCAGGGCATCGGCGGCGCGTTCGGCCTCGTCATCGCTAACGCGGTGGTCCGCGACCGGACCGCCGGCGCCGCAGCGGCCCGGGTTTTCGCCCTGCTGATGCTCGTGGCCGGGGTCGCCCCGGTCTTGGCCCCCATCGCCGGCGGCCAGCTGCTGCGGGTCACCGGCTGGCAGGGGATCTTCGTGGCGTTGGCCGCTCTCAGCGGCGTCATCCTCCTGGTCAGCTTGATCGGCCTGCCCGAGACGCTGCCGCCCCTACGGCGCCGCCCAGGCGGCATGCGGGCAATCAGGCCGGTCTTCACTCGACTGCTCGCCGACCGAGTGTTCGTGGGGTACGTGCTCGCCAACGGCCTTGCGTTCGCGGCGATGTTCGCCTACATCTCCGGCTCGCCCTACGTGCTGCAGGAGATCCACGGGCTGTCCCCGCAGGCCTACAGCGGGGTGTTCGCGGTCAACGCCCTCGGCCTGGTCGCCGCGGCACAGCTGAGCGGGCGGCTGGTGCACCGCGCCGGCGCCCGAGCGCTGCTGGCCACCGGACTGGCCGGCAGCGCCGCCGGCGGCGTCGGGGTGCTGCTCGCCGCCGTCACCGGCCCCGGCCTCGAACCCCTGCTCGCTGCCCTGTTCGTCAGCGTCACCAGCGTGGGTCTCGTCCTGCCCAACGCCGCCGCGCTCGCCCTGCAGGACCACGGCGAACACGCCGGCGCCGCCGCGGCGCTGCTCGGCTTCTCCCAGTTCCTCATCGGCGGCACGCTCGCCCCCCTCGCCGGCGCCGCAGGCACCCGCACCGCGATACCGATGGGCGTCGTCATGGCCGTCCTTGGCTGCCTATCGCTGCTCGCCTACCTCACGCTCACCCGCACCCCCCGCCACCCGACAGGCACGCCCGACCTCGGCCGGCTTGGAGCAGCAGCGGCAGCGGCAGCGGATCCTCGATCGCGCCGCTAAGCCCGGATGCACCGAAGTGAATCGCCGCTGAGTCCTTGATCTTGACCGGATGTGAGGGCGGTGCGGGCGCGCCAGAGCTGCCGGTCTGCCCGGCCGTTCCACTGATGATCTTTCGTCGTGGCCGTTGGCCGGGTGGTCAGGCAGCGGCTGCGGGTGGTGGCCCGAGGGCGGCGCTGAACAGGTCGAGCCAGGCGTCGGCCCAGGGCCAGTTCGTCGGTAGTCGGAGGTGGATGCGGCGTGCGGAGCGGACCGGCCGGGCTGGAATGTTGATCAGCTGCCGACGGATGGTGGCCGTGGTCGCTCGGGCGTGGAACAACGAGGCCAGCGCGCCGGCGGCGCGGGTCAGGTTGAACGCCATCGCGGCCAGCGCCAGCCACGCGCCGTTGGCGTTGAACTTCCCCGACGGCAGGTGCGCGAGCGGGCCGCCTTTGAGGTCGGCGATGACTTGTTCGATGATCGAGTGCCGACGGTGGTCGGCCTCGGCCTGCACCATCATCAGGGGCGAGTTGGTGAACACCGCATGGTGGCGCCAGGCCGCGAACAGCTCACCCTGGGCGTCCGCGACGACGTGCTCGGGGTTTTGGTCGCGAACCCGGCGCACGATCAACCGGGCGGTGATCTGGTTCTTCTTCCCGCGCGAGGTGAACGCGGTGAACGGCACCTCGGCGACTTGGGCGTCGCTGGCCCACTGCTGCAGTTGCTCGTCGAAGACCGCGTGCGGGTAGCGGATCGTGGTCCATGCGTCCTCGCTGATCCCGGCGATCGCCCGCTTCACCGCGGCGTCCTGGCGGGCGGTGATCGAGAACCGGGCCCCGCCCCGGCGAGCCGCGGCGATCACCTCACGCCCGTAGTAGGCCGAGTCGGCCCGCACCACCAGCAACCCGCCCTTGCCGCCAGCGCCGCAGGCCCGGCTGGTGCGCAGAGCGTCGGCGACCAGCCGGGCGGCGCCGCGCGGAGTTCGCCGAGCCCTTGCGCAGCCTTGTGGCCACGATCACCGGCGCGCTGCTGGGGGTCGGGAGTGCGGCGATCAAGGCGTTGAGCCCCTTCACGCCGGAGTAGCCGTAGCCGGCTCCTTGCTCGGCGTAGCCGTAGGTCGCCCGGATCGTGTCATCAACATCGAGATAGGCGATCCGGGCCGCATCAGCCAGCAGCGGCGTCTGCCCAGCGAGATTGGCGACCAGCCGGGCGGCGATCGCGTCGAGCTGGCGGACGTGGCCGAACGCGAACACATGCGGAGCGCAAAGCTCGTCTTCCACGCCCGGGTGGTGATCGATGCTCATGGCTCGGGCATTCATCGCCTTCCGGGACCGCAGCCCACGCTTGGTGGACGCGTTCGCAAGCCCTTACGAA
>NZ_JAVREH010000068.1:0-15803 GCF_031845305.1 Jatrophihabitans lederbergiae
GCGACGGCGTCCGCGTCCAACGGGTCAACTCGGCGCGGTCCTCAGCGGGCATCTGCACGGCAACAGTCAACGACATACACCATGCTACCGCGAGGTACAGCTACTTCATTCACGCAACACTAGCTGCCCTCTCCGTCGTGCAACGACCACTAACGGCAGACGAACTCGTAGTGCTCTTGGATACCCGAATCGACAATGTCAATTTGGGAATGCAAGAGCTCATGCGCGGTTCGCTCATTCGTCGCGATGCGACTTTATCTGCAGGCGATCTAGCGCAGCACATTCGGCTTACGGAGACCGCGAGCGAGTTTCTAGCTAAAAAGATCAAGCACGATCCTGCCCTCGTGCGCCGCATTTCCAAAAGAGACCAAGACTTTCGACAAATCGAAGAACGTCGAGCGGCCGAGGCTGAGGCTCGGTCTCTTGCGCCGGTCGTCATCCACGCAAGAGGCCCGCAAGACACTGCGACAGCGCAGCTACTACGACAAGCCATGCTCTACTCGGCGGAAGGGAATCATGACTCAGCTTTCGAACTAGTAGAGCGCGCCCGCAATCTCAACCCGGACTTCTTCGAGGTCGACAGGGTGGACGCGTTCATACGGTCTTCGCGTGGTGAACTTGCCCCAGCAACCTCTCTTTACACGACGGCCCACGGAAAGGCCCACAATGAGGAGAAAGCCGTTGTGGCGCACTTCTTCGCGGGACATTTAGCACGACGGGTGAGGGATGTGACCTCGGCAATCGGGTACGCGAGAGAGGCACACAATATTCTTAGCGGTCCTGAGACGGCATTGGGATTGGGCAATTATCTTGTTTGGTCTCGTCAGTTCGGTGAGGGGATTACGCTTATCGAATCCGCTACACAGAATTCTCAAGGTAAGGTCAGACTGATCGCGCTAAGCAGTCTAGCCGAAGCTTATCGGAGATGGGCAGAGCATGCCGGCGAGCAAGAGCACAATCCGGTTGTCCAATTCGACCGGGCGCGCCAGGGTCTGAAAATTTCATTAGCCGCGATCGAGGCGGGAATCGCCGACACTCGTCTCAGAGAAACAGCGTGTGAGTGTGCCTTACTCGGGATCTACGCAACCCTGGACGGTGCACGGGCTAGCTTGCCCATCGCGGGGCTTGGTGAGTGGTTCGACTCCTTGGCTGAATCTGTCGTACGGCTTTATGGCACGTCGCACTGGGCTGCACTTTCTACTGCAAGTCGGCGTGCGGGGTCGGCTTCCGGGGCGTTAGCCGGCGCCAAGCGGCTGGCCGATCGCGTAAATCAACTTGATCCGATTGGCGAAGGCGGGCCGGTACGAGCTTCAAACACACTTGTTGGCGAAATCACCGTGCTCAAACCCAACTTTGGGTTCATCCGACACCCTGCTCATCCGAAGAACTTGTTCTTTCACCAGGACGACGTCGCGCCGGAGATATCATTTCGCGAACTTCGTGAAGGTGATCTTGTTCAGTTTGTGATCCGGGAATCGGATCGTGGCGCTCGAGCTACGGCGGTTTGGCGGGTCCGCTAGCTACATCGCTCGGTCCAGACGACATCCGTCGCGGGAAAATCAAAGGAGTTGAGCGTCTCGACGGCATCGTTGCCGCCACCTCATTCCGCGCGACCGTTCCCGGGCCGGCGCATCTCACAACATTCGATATCGATTCATCTGCTTGCGGTCGCGGCGATACGCGGTCGCACAGATCGACGGATAGGGATGCGGTTAACCGGCTCATCGTCTTTGAGCGTGGTTGATCTTGTTGGTGTTGATCTTGGGTGTTTAGTCCGGCGCGTCGTAGCGGTGAGTTGAGGGTCGGGGTCTCCACGATCGAGAGCGACCAAGCAGCTCGACGAATGAAGACCCCGACATGGACCACGATAAATGTGGTTCGGGTGCGCGCTGGTGTGCCCGGGCCGATGCAATGTTCAACTCTGACGGTATGCACGTGCTCGACGTGCGCAGCGGCCACCTCAAGCTGATGATCACCGTCGAGACCGACGCCGACGTCACGGGCTGCCCGGCGTGCGGGCGACCGGGCACAAACCGGCGTCGCGTGGTCGCGGCTGACGCGCCGCGCTTCGGGGAGTCGGTGCTGATCATCTGGCTCAAGCGAATCTGGCGGTGCGCCGAGCCAGGCTGCCCGCGGCAGTCGTGGTCTGAGACGCATGAGCTGATCGCGCCGCGGGCAGCGCTCACCAGCCGGGCGATCGGCTGGGCGGTCGACGCGCTCTCCCACGACGACACGACGGTCTCGGCGTTAGCTCGGCATCTGTGCGTCGGGTGGCACACGTTGTGGCGAGCGGCCCGCGCCGAGGCCGCCCAGCGGATCAGCCGGCCCGGTCGACTCGAGGGCGTGAAGACTCTCGGCGTGGATGAGCATATTTGGCGCCCTGGCCGGTTCCGCACCGGCGAGCGGGCCGTCACCTCGATGGTCGATCTGACCCGCGACGCCGATGGGCGCCTGCATGCGCGGCTGCTCGACGTGCGCCCGGGCCGCTCCGGAACGGTCTATGCCGGCTGGCTCGGGGAGCAGACCGCCGAGTTCGTCGGCGCCATCGAGCATGCCGCGCTGGATCCGTTCCCCGGGCTACGCCAACGCGATCCGTGACGAGCTCCCGGACGCCGTCGCGGTGCTTGATGCCTTTCATGTCGTGAAGCTGGGCACGCAGGTCGTCGACGAGGTCCGCCGCCGAGTCCAGCAAGACACCGTCGGGCACCGCGGCCTGAAAGACGATCCGCTCTACAAGATTCGCGGGCTGCTGCGCCACGGCCAGGAGAACCTGAGCGAGCGGCAGATCGCTAAGCTCAACGCCTGCCTGCAGCTCGGCGACCCGAACTGGGACGTGACCCTCGCCTGGCAGGCCTATCAACAGCTGCGCTCGGCCTACTCGACCAAAGGGGCCGCCGGGCGTCGAATCGCTGAGACGGTCATCGCCTCGTTCCCGTCCTGCCCGATCCCCGAAGTCGCCCGCCTCGGTCGGACCCTGCGAGCCTGGCGCCAACAAGTGCTGGCCTACTTCGACACCAGTGCCGTGTCCAACGGCGGGACCGAGGCAATCAACCTGCTCATCGAGAAGACCCGCCGCCTGGCCCACGGCTTCCGCAACTTCGACAACTACCGCCTCAGAATCCTGCTCGTCGCCAACGGAACACGCCCCTACCGCAACCGACCCACCCACGCTTAGAAACGAAGAGCCGGTTAACCCCACAACGTGGTGCCCATCCGATCTGCCGCCTCCTGCGCCAAGGCAGGCATGACGTGGCTGTAGATGTCGGTGGTCGTGCGCATCTGGCTGTGTCCGAGCAGCTCCATGACCACCCGCGGGTGCACGCCCGCCGTGAGCAGCAGAGTGGCAGCGGTGTGCCGGCCGTCGTGGAGCCGGATGTGGCGGACATCAGCATCGGCGAGCAGCCGGTTCCAGGCCTCGTAGTCGGAGTGTTTGTCGAGCGGTCGGCCGTTGGGCTGGGCGAAGACGAGGTCAAAGTCTTGCCAATCGGTGCCTGCGACCATTCGCTCGAGGTGTTGCGTCTCGCGGTGCTTTCGCAGCGCGACGGTCAACGGGCCAGGCAACGCCACGGTGCGTCGACTTCGAGGCGTTTTGGGCTCCTCGAACATGAGTCCCTTGCCATCCACGCGGTGAAGCCCCCGCCGAACCGACAGCTTGCTGACGTCCAAGTCGATGTCCCGCCACTGCAGGCCGAGCGCCTCTGATTGCCGAAGTCCGAGCGCCAGCGCGACCGTCCATCGAGCGGCATTTCGCCGGCCCTCAGCTGCCGCCAAGACCTTGCGGCACTCATCGACGTCGAGTGGCATCGGCGTCTCGGCGCGACGCTGCTTCGGGGGATCGACCAGTGTCGCCACGTTGCGGGCGACTCGCTCGCGCTGCATGGCGATCTTCAGCGCTCTGTGAAGTACTCGGTGGACCCGCAGAACCGTTGCCGACGAGCGACCACTCGCGAGTAGTTCGGCGTACATCTGCTCTAGGTGCTCGGGTATCAGCTGATCAAGCCGGCGTTGACCGATACGCGGCAGAATGTGCAACCGGATCATGCTGCGATAGCTCTCCAGCGTCCGCGGCCTGACGCGCGCGGGGGCGATTGTGTCGACCCAATAGGTGAACCACTCCTCGACCTTCATCGCCTTGCCGGCGGCGTGTGCGGAGCCGGCGTCGCGTTTGGTCTCGAGTGCGCGAACCTTTGCCACGACCTCGGCCCGGGTGCGGGCGGAGACGTGGCGGCGGTCGCGCTTGCCGTCACCCTTGGTGCCCATCGATACGTAGCCGTGCCAGCGCCCGTCAGGTCGTTTGATGATGGTGGAGCGACCCTGGGCGCCGCGGCGTTCGGTCATTCCTCGTCCTCTCGTCGTAGCCGATCCTGCACTTGGGGCGCAGACACATCGCGACGCCCTACGCCGCGTCGAGCGGCGGGTCTCCCAGAGCGGGCTCGATGGCCCTGCGAAGGCGATCGGGCTCATCAGCCGCGTCGATCCGGGCGACGTAGCGTTCGAGTTCGCCTCGTGAGATGCGGCAGCTGCGGCCGATGTGGACCGGCTTCAGCTCACCGGCGCGCATCAGCAGGTAGATCGTTGTGCGGCCGATGCTGAGTACGTGCGCGGCCTCGTCGGTGGTGAACAGCAGCTGGTCGGGTGAGAGCTCGAAGCCGACGCTCGGGTGGGTGATCGGGTGACTGGTCATCGTCTGGGTCCTCTCGATGAAGTCGGCTGCGCCGGCACGTACTCGGCCGGCTGGATATGTCGAAGCGTTCTGGTGTCCTTGTGGGCACCGGGTGGCGTGGGTGGCCACCGAAGGGATTCGGGACAGTCACGGGCCAGCCGGTAGGTCAGCAACCGAACGGCATGCTCGGCTGGTAATGGCCCGTCGTAGAGCAGCTTCGGCAGTCGGGTCTCGACGTCGTAACCGACCCGGGCCGCGTCGTCGATCGCGCGGGCCAGCCGCGGCCACTGCGGGTCGTGGCAGAGTCGAAGATCGAGGGCCTCGGCGACTCCTCGCCAGCGGTCCTCGGGCAGCAGCTCCGCAGAAACCACCGCGCCGACCCGGGCAGCCAGATCCCGGCGGTAGGCCGGTGCCTCGCAGTCGGCCGGACCGTACGGAGTCGGGTCAGACGAGCACCCGCTCGCCGCCCGCCAGATGGCAACCTCCGCAGCTAGTTCGGGGGCTGCCTGGCGCAGAGCTGACGACCAGGTCTGGGTCGGCAGGTCGTGTCCGTCGACCCGGGCGGCCAACTCCGTGACCAGTGAGCTGCGGGCGGCGAGGTAGTCGACCCAGACGTCGTCGTCAACGATCGGCCCTGCTTCGAGCCAAGGCAATGGGCCGGGTCCGGATGCCGGTGTGCCTGGGGCCGTTCTCACCGCTTCGCGGTATCGCTCGACGGCTTGGTGCAGTTGGCGTCCGACGTCGGCGTCGAGGCCGTGCTGAGTCGTCGCAGAGCGGTGACTCGACTCGCGAGCCAGGATGCGGTCGAGGATCTCAATGCTGGTCGGGGGGTGGACAGCATCGGGAGCGGTGGCGTCGTGCGGGTCGGACGTGCTCATGTCGAGGTAAAGGTGATTGCCTCGTCGGCCTCGGGTCATCGCGACGTAGAGATCCTCCCGCGATTCGCGCCCGGTCAGGACGGTGTGGCAGGTGTCGGCGGTGCTGCCCTGGGCAAGGTGGATGGTGGTGGCGTAGCCGAGTTCGACGGACTCGCGGACGTAGGCGGCCGGCAGCTGGACCGTGCGACGGGTAGCTAGATGCGTCACCTGCAGAGAGCCATCCGTGCCGACGTTATCCACCTGCCATCGGTCGCCGTTCTTGACCCAGTCGGTGGCGGTGATCGGCAGGCGGCGGTTGTTCTTGCGCGTAACGATCAGGTCACCGACGCTTGCGTTCGTGCCGTCGTGCAAACGCATTTTGGCAGTTGCGTGATGGCCAGCGAGGCGGTCGGCTCTGACCCGCTCGTTGAGCTCGCGGACGACCTGCCGGCTGGCGGCCAGAAGCAGCGGCTTGCCACCGTCGGACCCCGCCGACTTCCAAGCTTCGACCGCATCGTTGACGACGGACCCGTGGTCGCCGGCGTGCACCCGGTCGTGGTCGAGGTAGTAGCCGAGCGCGACCGGCTCGCCGCGACGCAGCGCCAGGGAGGCCAAGCCCTCGGTCGGATCGTTGAAGCGGACCGGTGCCTCGAGGGTCGCCGCGCCCACGGTGCGCGCGATGTCACGCAGCACGCCGCCGCTCTTGATCGAGGCGAGCTGACGATCGTCACCGACTAGCCGGACGCTGGCTCCAACCGACAACGCGTGCGCGACGACCAGGTCCAGGTCGAGCGTGCTGGACTGGGCGGCCTCGTCAACGATCACCAATGTTCGTTGGTTGATCGCGGCAAGGCCGGGGAACAGAACACCGCGGTCCAGGCCGTCGAGGAGCTTGGCGACTGTGTCGGTCATGCCGCCGAGCGCGGCACGAAGTTGTGCTGCCGCGGCGGCCGAGGGTGCCAACCCGACTACCGTCCCACCCTCCTCTCGCCAAGCCTGAGCCAGGAGGCCGAGCGCTGTTGTTTTCCCCGTCCCGGCGGCCGCAAGTGCCAACTGAACTCGACGCCCCGAGGTGGCGAAGTCGCGAATCAGCTCTGCCTGCGTCCCATTCACGGGACGGTCCTGAAGTTGCGCCTCCAGCAGGGAGAGTTTCACGACCTGTTCGCTGATCCGCCGGCCATCGACTCGCCGTGCCGCGTCCAGCAAGCGAGCCTCGGCGTCGAGCACCCGCGACGATGTGTAGAGCTTCGCGCCCGCCACCGAGAACACGCTGTTGCCGTCGCGGCGTCGGAGCTCAGCCGGTTCGCACAGGCCATCCTCACGCTGGCCGAGGGCAATCGAGACACGGTCGGAAAGCGCAAAGCTCACCGCGGCCTCCACCCGCTCGTTCAGCTCGGTGAGCGGGACTCGATCGGCCCGGGCGATCCGCTCCACCTCCGCGCGCACGTGGTGGCTCTGCCACGTCGCGTAGCGCGTTGAAACCTCGTCGACGGCTTGCTGGGCGGCGAGAGCTTCCCAGCCGGTCGGGGGCGCTGCGGAGCGCGGAGCCGTGGCCACTTCAGTGAGCATCGCGCGCACCGCGTCGTCCGAGCCGAGCACCGCGACAGCTTCGCTCCGCCAGGTCGCGCGCTGCTGATCTAGCGATCGTGGGCCGTGCTTGTCCGGGCGGGTGTCGAGATTCGCGCGGTCGAACAGTTCGTGGTCCTCACCGGCATCTGGCCACCGACCTCGCTGCTCGGTAAACGTCTTCGCCAGTTCCTGATGCTGGGCCTCGATCTGGCGCCGCCGGGTTGACCAGTGCTGCAGCAGACCGGCATCCATGCCGACTATCTCGCGGACCGGGCGCTTGTCTCGCTGGCCGGGGCGGTCGGCGAACCGCACGCCGAGCCGATCGACGAGGTGGGCCTCGAGCCGGGTGTTGTACCGCTCGGACGCGGAGACGGACGCCTTGTAAAGCACCCGACCGTCCAGCGCCCGCCAGCGACCGTCGCTGATCTGGACCTTATTAGAGATCGCGACGTGCGTGTGCAGGTCAGGGTCGGCAGCGCGAGAGTCCCGATGGACGAAGGCGACGGCGAGCAAACCGTTGACGTCGACCTGGCGTGCGCCGTTGTGACCGAGGCGGGTGTAGACCGCGGTGTCCTCGAGCCAGCTGATGACGTCCTGGACCGCCGCGGTGTGCGCCGCCTCGATCTGCGCGGCGAGCTGAGGGTCAGCCAGGGCCCACAGCGCGGAGACGCTCTTCACCGGTGAGAAGCAAAGGTCGAAGCCGGCGACGGACGGGTTGCCCTGCCTGGTCTCTGTGGTCAGGTAGTCGGCGAGCTCACGTGAATCGCGGGGTGGCCGGGTGTGTTCGCGTTCGAACAGCTCGCGTCCGAGGTCGGTGCGCAGTTGAGCCCGTACAGAGGCCTCGATCCGGGCCAGGGCCGGCTGACCGTTGGTCACGTTGTGGTTGGCGATGCGTGTTGCGAGGGCACGCCGGAAGACCGTGTGACCGGCGACGACCTTGAATGGTTGGCCCAGTCCGGTCTCGGTGATGGTGCCGGTCACGACCGCATGCTGTTCCGTGATGTCTGCGTTCGGGTGCCGGCCGTGTCCGAACAGCGCCACCATCTGCTCCTCGTAGACGCGATCACCGACTGCCGGCGCGTGTTCTAGTCCGGCGAGCCCACGGCCGAGCCACCTGCCAGGCGACTCGCCGCGCTCGCTGTAGTACTCGGCCAGGTTGGCGTAGCCGACTGCCGGCGCATCATTGGCCGCGACCTGCTTGATCAGATACGTGTAGCCGTTGCCGGCGCTCAGCTTGTGCAGCGTCATCACGACGAGCCGCCGGGCGAGAATTCGGTCACGTATTGCCTCCTAAGTGTGAGAGGTGCTCTCACTAGGACAGGCGAAATTTTCGGGTCGTTAGTGCCACTTTCGCGGGACTAATTTGTTGGCGGTGGCCCACGATCGCGAGGTGCGACGTGCAGGTGGGGTGTTCATCGTCGCGTCACCCCGGGCTCTGACGGGTGGTCCACGACGTGTTAACCCCAGCAGATATCGAGGTAAACGCCACTCGCACCGGAGACAAGCGCGGTCTCCGCGAACGTCTGCGGCTCGTCCTTCAATGTCGGGTTAACCCGGTCCGAAATCCATTAGGTCAGTTCACTCGACTGAACCGCTTCGCCCCAGTGGCGTGCACGGAAGCAGGACGACGTCGGTCAGTCCGGAGCGGCGGCCGGACCCCTGGCCTGATCAGTCACCGAGTGTTGCCGAGGTCGGGGGAGCGGTGGGGATAACTGACCTCATCGACCAGGTGCTCAAGACGCCGGGCCAGGCGCAAGGCCTCGCCCAGTGCCAGGCTGAACCGCAGCTCGCCGGGTTCGCTACCACCGTCGGAGTAGCACTCAAACACGACCCGAGGGCTAGCCGGGACGTCGGTTACTTCCGCCGGGAGGCGGCCGAACCGGAAAGGCGCCGCGACGTAGACCTCCACCTCGAGCGGCGGCCCGGTGAGGCCAGTGCGGACGCCGGCGAAGGAGCCGGCTATCGACCGGCACTCGTCCCATGGCGTGTGCCCTTCCGCGTCGGGATAACCGTCTTCGGGATCGGGGTGGCCAGGTCGGTTGGCACACCACCAGGCGCCGTGGTCGAACAACCGGCTGAGGTCAGTGACCTCGGGCCAAGGGCCGCGCGGGCTCGGCCAGTTTCGGGGTTGGGTAGTTTCAGCCATGGGTCGCTCTCCTGTTGATGCAGGGGTTCGATCAAGGCCCGGTCGGGTGTTCGTAGCACCCGGCTGGGCCGCCTCGATGGACGGTGGACCACCGCTCAGATCACGGCGAACTTCCACCGTAAGCCGGGTGGTGCTGGGTGAGTTGTGAGCGGGTGAATCTGTGGACAACGGTGCCGTTATCCACAGCTGCGCTATCCGTCGAAGAAGGTCGCCAGGAGCGCGGGTTAATCCGGCCGGGCGGTCGGATTTACGGCCCCTCACAGGTCGAGCCCAGCGCTTCACCTGTCATGGAGCGCCGACGGGAGGTGTCAGGTCGTCAACTGAAGTCGCCGGCCGCGGGTCGGGTGTGGCGCGGGTTCGCTAGGGCCGACGGCGCCGGAGGTAGGTCTCCGCGCCGTCCACGGGGAGCTGGCCCGTGACGATCATGTCCTCGAGTGCTGTGACGATGGCGCCGACGAATGAGCGGTCGCTCGGGAACACCCGGTTGACGATGTAGATCAGCCCGGCATGGCTGCGACCGGAGCTGCTCCAGGACGCATGGATCGCGGCAAAGTCGCGAACGTTGGCCGTTACCAGCAGCCGACCGCCGGACGTGGCGTGTGCGAGCAGCTCCTCGTCCGGGGTGCCCAGCAAGGCCGAGTCCTCGACGACCGCGGTCACGTCATGTCCCTTGCCTCGCAGCTGCACGGCGATGTCGCCGCTGAGCATTTCGTCAAGCAGCAGCTTTGGCTCGGTAGTCACCGCGCGAGCAAGTCCTGGCGGCGTTCCCAGGCCAGCAACGACTGCTCCTCGAAGGACTCCACCTCATCGATCCAGACGTCGATCTCGTCCGGGTAGGCGGCCCAGTAGCGGATAGCAGTGTCGATCAGGCGTGCGGGCACACCAGCGTTGGTCGACACCAAAGACACGACCATGCCGGCGTCGAGATCCGGCTCTGACGCCCGCGCCGACTTGACGCTGCGGATGACCTCACGGACATCGGGGCCGCCGACCAGGACCGCGCGCCGATCGGCAGGGCCGTCGCGGAAGATGACGCCCGGGTGGTCCTCCATACGCAGCGCTTCATCGACGAACCGGTTGGCCGCCGACGAGCCGGACCAGCCGGGATGACGCGCGACATACGATGTCAGGCGCTCGCTCACCCGCTCGTCGAACCTGATCGACCGAGGCAATCCACTACCCATGACTACAGTGTAGTCACGGTGAGCTAGTCGCGCTTGAACTTGAGGTTGCGGTACTCATCGACCCAGTTCTTGGAGCTCAGCCAGGCGCCATTCGGGGACTTCTGGGCTTTGAGCCGTCCCCGGTTCGCCGCATTCCGTAGCGCGATCACGGAGAATCCGTTCTGCTTGTTCGCCAGGCTGGCCAGTGGGACGAGTCTGGCTGGGCCGGCGACGGCCGGCACGACGAACTTGTAGAGGTTGTCGGTCACCGCCCGAGCGATGAGTTCACCCATGGGTCCGAAGTCGCCGGCATCGGCCTTGCGCATCGCGTCGAGGTAGCGCGATCGTTCGTTCTTGAAGACGATCGCAGGCGGGTAGCCCATCCGCACGAGGATCAGGTTCAGCAGCAGCCGCCCGGTGCGGCCGTTGCCATCAAGGAACGGGTGGATGCGCTCGAAGGCGTTGTGGACCTGAGCGAGCCGTTCGGGCAGCGGCGTGCCACTGGGGCTGAGCAGCTGGTTGACGTCGTGGACCCAGTCGGCGATCAGAGGATCGATCTCGGTGAATGGCGGCGGTGTCATCCCGTCGGGGAACTGCGCGATCTCGTGGCGGCGCCAGTTGCTGGGAGACTCTTCAGGGGTCGCGTGCGGGTGCGGTGAGACGTCCCACACCGGGTCATCGCTTGAAAGTGCACGGAGCGGACTTCCTGCAGCGTCAGCAGACCATCAGCTGACCAGCCGCCCGGCTCGAGGGCCTGTCCGTAGACCCATTTGGCGGCGGCCCCGTAGCCGAGAACCTCCAGGTACTCCCTGAGTTCCTTGTCGCCGACGGCCCGGCCTTCGTCGAGAAGTTTCTGCACTTCCGAGAGGATGAGCGTGTTCCCCTCCAGGGCGGTCGAGTGGTGGGCTTCTTGATGCCACAGATCGGCCCAGATGCCGTCGGCTTCAGCGGGTGATGGCAGGCCGCCGAGTCGGTCGTTGAGGTCAGTGATCGCCTCGTCGAGTCGTTGGTAGATCGATGAGCGCGACGGTCGACCTCCTGCCACGACGATCGTCCTCTCAAAGTTGCTTTGCTTGCTCAAAACTAACTATAGCAAAGCAAGATTAGGCCAAGGACGTATCTCGCTCCGTCTTCGTCAGATTAACTAGAGCAGAGCAAAATCGCTTGAAGGCTTCGCGGGCAGCCGCGCGGCGAGGTGCCGGGCGAGCTGAGCCCTCGCCGGGGCGTCGGAGCGCCCGCGGCGGAGACGAGCTTGGCCGTCCCGCCGAGCCCGCGTACGCGCACTTCGTTGATCTCGATGGTCCCGAACAGCGGAAACTCGGCATCGATGAAGCACGGCGCCGCAGTGATCGGGACGTCCGCGAACTCCGCGCAATCGCTCAATGCCGCCCGGACGGCGGCGACCTGCCAGCCCATGGCGTCGACCAGCTTCGTCTTGTCTCGTCCGGACACCATCAGTTGGGTCCGGGCGGGGCTGAGGAAACCGCCGGATCGCCGGACCGCGATCTTCGCCTTCTGGTAGCGCTTGGCGTCGATGACGTACACACCTGCCGGACCGATCACGATGTGATCGATGTTCGCGCGGCTCTTCGGCACTCGCCGGTCGTGTAGCGCGATGATGCTGTCGCCAAGGCTCGCCAGCTTCTCGCCGAGCTTGCGCTCTCCGGTCGCGCCGGACTGCCACGCGCGCGTCGACTGGGGGTCGTCGGACAGGGCGAGAATCAAGCCTCCGAGCCGCGGATGCGCCGCGCGGATGCTGTCCTCCCGCTTGCTGTGCCGCCGGTCGAACTCCTGCTGAGCAGATCCGCCGGCAACTCCCAACTCGATCGGCGCTGACTCTGCCGGCGGCGGAGTGGCTCCATTCGGAGCGGTCGTGGCCCGCGGCGCGGCTTGCGCACAGGGCACGCACCATACGGTTCTCGTACTCCGATCCCACGCGCCTGCTCGCCCGCAGCCAGCGCCGATCCGCAGGCACAGGTGCCAGGGCGGCGGAGTGCCATGACCTTGAACGAGGTGCTTGCGGCGGGGTTGGGAACGGCGATCGACATGGTGACCTCCAATGAACGCCCTGCGACATGAGTTAATTGTTAAGTCTGACCGCCGTGAGGCTCGTCCGCAAGATCGACCCGGCTCAGTCGGAACACCTCGCCCCGGACTCGATCAGGAGCAGGCCCCATAGCCGCACGGCCTCGTTCCGAGCCTCGAGTCCAGCGCATCACGGTCTGGTCGCCGTGTCACCCACCAGCCAAGACCACAACCCTGGGATCACACCTCTTGCATCCGACCGCACCCGCTGCCGGCCCAGAAAGTAAGGTCTGTGCGTGAGTGACGATCAGCTGCACGCCGAACAGCGGGCCCGCGTGCTCATCGACGCTCAGCTCGGCGCAGCGGGTTGGCACGTTTGCGACCTGAACCAGCTGGACTTAATCAACCACCCGCACTCCGCGGTGCGCGAGGTGATCATGAAGTCGGGCTCGGGCCGGGCCGACTACGTGCTCTACATCGACCGCAAGATTGTTGGCGTGATCGAGGCCAAGCCCGAGGGCACACCGCTGTCCGGTGTCGAGTGGCAGTCAGCGATGTACGCATCCGGGCTATCGGCACGGCAACAGCTGCGGGCGGTAGCCGTCGATGGGCGGCTGCCGTTCGTGTTCGAGGCGTCCGGGACAGAGACCCACTACACCAACGGCTACGACCCGACACCTCGCGCGCGGAAATTGTTCGCGTTCCCTCAGCCCCAGACGCTCGCCCGCCTGTTACGCGAAGCCGCCGCCGAACCCGACCACCCCACCTGGCGGGGCAAGGTGAGGACGCTTCCCGCACTCGATGCCGCGCCGCTGCGGCCGGCCCAGATCACCGCGATCACGGCCGTCGAGTCGAGCCTCGCCGAGCAGCGCTTCGACCGCAGTCTCGTGCAGATGGCCACCGGTGCCGGCAAGACCTTCACCGCGGTGACCGAGGCTTACCGGCTGCTCAAGTGGGGCGGGTTCAACCGGGTGCTGTTCCTCGTCGATCGCAACAACCTTGGCGATCAGACGCTGCGCGAGTTCCGCGACTACACCAGGCCCGACGACGGCCGGAAGTTCACTGAGCTGTACAACGTCGACAAGCTCACCGGTGCCGGCATGGTCGGCTCGTCCAAGGTCGTCATCTCCACGATCCAACGGGTGCATTCGGTGCTGCGCGGCCAACCGGTGCCCGAAGGCGACGACCCCGTGCTGGACGCGGCAGTACCAAACGCTCCGGTCGAGATCGGCTACAACCCGGACCTGCCGCCCGAGGCATTCGATCTGATCGTCGTCGACGAGTGCCACCGTTCGATCTACGGCGTCTGGCGCGGCGTCCTAGAGTACTTCGACGCGCACATCGTCGGTCTGACCGCGACGCCGACCAAGCAGACCTTTGGCTTCTTCCGGCAGAACCTCGTGGCCGAGTACACCTACGCTGAGTCCGTCGCAGACAAGGTCAACGTCGACTTCGACGTGTACCGGATCAGCACACAGATCACTGGGTGGGGCTCCAGCGTCGAGGCTGGCACGATCGTGCCGGTGCGGGACAAGAAGACCCGCAAGGAACGCTACGAATCCTTGGACGAGGACCTCGACTATTCACCCGGTCAACTCGATCGAGCCGTCACGAGTGCCAGCCAGATCCGCCTGGTGCTCGAGACCTTCCGCGACCGACTGTTCACCGACATCTTCCGCGGACGCTCGACTGTGCCCAAGACGCTGATCTTCGCCAAGGACGACAACCACGCGGAGGAGATCGTGACCACCGCTCGTCAGGTGTTCGGCAAGGGCAACGACTTCGCCGCCAAGATCACCTACAACGCGAAGAACCCGCGGGACCTGCTGGCGAAGTTCCGCAACTCGCCGTCGCTGCGGATCGCGGTCACCGTCGACATGATCGCCACCGGCACCGACGTTAAGCCGCTGGAATGCGTGTTCTTCATGCGCGACGTGCGTTCGGCGACGTACTTCGAGCAGATGAAGGGACGCGGCGCCCGCACCATCTCAGAGACCGACTTCCAGGCCGTCACCCCGGACGCGCTCGCCAAGGACCGGTTCGTCATTGTGGATGCGGTCGGCGTCACTGAACACGCCTACATCGACGCGGTCCCGCTGGATCGGGAACGGTCGGCCAGCCTCAAGCAGCTGCTCGGCAAGGCAGCCGCGTTGACGATCACCGAGGATGAGACTGCCACCCTCGCTTCGCGACTGGCGCGGCTCGACCAACAACTGACGTCGTCCGAGCAGGGCGAACTCGCGACGGTCGCCAGGGCGACGTTGACGAGCATCGTGCGCGGGTTGGTTGACGCCACCGATGTCGACAAGCAGACGTCGGCCCTCGAGACGGCCCGCGAGGGCAATCCGACGATCACGATGGCGGACGTCGTCGGCCAACTGATCGAGAGCGCCGTCACGCCGCTGGCCGGCAACCCGGAGCTGCGCGAGCGCATCCTCGAGATCCGCGCCAGCCACGACCTGGTGATCGACGAGGTCAGCGTCGACGTGCTGCTCGACGCGCACGGCGTGGTCGATACGGCCCGGGCGCGACAGGTCGTCGACTCGTGGCGTTCCTACCTGGACGAACATATGGACGAGATCACCGCCCTGCAGCTGTACTACGCCGGCGACAGAACCGCGAAGATCACCTATACCGAGCTGCGCGAACTTGCCGCGCGGATCAAGCGGCCACCCTATAACTGGACCCCGGACATCATCTGGAATGCCTACGCCGCCATCGAGGTCGACTTGGCGCACCCGCGCGTGCGACGAGCTGATCGGCACACCGCCACCGACCTCGTGTCGCTGATCCGGTTCACTCTGGGTGTGGATGAGACGCTGGTGCCCTATGCCGAGACCGTGGCCGCGCGCTATGCCGGTTGGTTGGCGCAGCAGGAACAGGCTGGCGTCGTCTTCACCGCTCGACAGCGATGGTGGCTCGACCGGATAGCCGACACGATCGCCCAAGCCGCTGGGATCTCCGCCGATGATCTCGACAACGCGCCGTTCACCGAACGAGGCGGCATCGACGGTGCGCTGTCCGAACTCGGCGCAGGAGTCGCCACCGTACTCTTCCAACTCAATCAAGCACTCACAGCATGACGTCGGTCCACGAGCGCTGGGCACGAGGCGCATTGAGTCAGCTGTGCCTGCCGGTCACCAAGGCCGACCCGGTGGAGCGGGGCCGAACGACGATCAGATACATCGACATTGGCAGCGTCGACGGTGGCAGGCACAAGTTGGTCGACGTTCCCGAGATCAGCGCCGACGGCGCAGCTAGTGTTGCGTGAATGAAGTAGCTGTACCTCGCGGTAGCATGGTGTATGTCGTTGACTGTTGCCGTGCAGATGCCCGCTGAGGACCGCGCCGAGTTGACCCGTTGGACGCGGACGCCGTCGC
>NZ_JAVREH010000069.1:0-14725 GCF_031845305.1 Jatrophihabitans lederbergiae
GCAGCGACGGCGTCCGCGTCCAACGGGTCAACTCGGCGCGGTCCTCAGCGGGCATCTGCACGGCAACAGTCAACGACATACACCATGCTACCGCGAGGTACAGCTACTTCATTCACGCAACACTAGCGACAGGAACTCAATGTCGGCCTGACCCGATGGAGCGAGTTCATGCGGGGTCGATGGCGAGCGCAGTTATTTTTCACTGTGAGCGCAATAAACTACCCAGATGACTGCTTCGACGACTCTGGTTCCCTTCCACCTAGCCATACCGGTCCACGACATCGACGCCGCACGTGCCTTCTACGGCGACGTCCTGGGCTTCGGCCGCGGACGCTCGGCAGAGCGATGGACAGACTGGGATTTCGGCGGCCATCAGGTTGTGACGCACCAGGTCGACGACCATGTCAATGCCGCGGCCGGTACCAACCCGGTCGACGGCCACGACGTGCCCGTCCCGCACTTCGGTCTGGTACTTCCGGTCGAGCGCTTCCAAGCGCTCGCGCAGCGGCTCACCGATGCCGGCACAGACTTCGTCATCGAGCCCTACGTCCGCTTCGAGGGCGAGCCCGGCGAGCAGTGGACAATGTTTTTCCTCTACCCCTCGGGCAATGCTCTGGAATTCAAGGCCTTTCAGGACCTCTCCCAGCTCTTCGCAGTCTGAGTCCCCCTACAACGACGAGAAGCTACGGGAACGAGAAGGCAAATCTGATGACGCCGGACGCCGTACCGGACGACCTGACCGGAGAAGGGGCCTCGCCCAAAACTTTCTGGCGCAGGTCGGTGCCGTCACCAGAATCACCCGGCAACTGGGACGGAATTCACCAACCTGCTGACAAGCCGGCCGCCGAGACGCCGATCGAGATGCACGCTCCCCGGAACGGAACACGCAAGGTGTCGTTGCAGGTGTAATCCGCCATGTCCGGTTGTTTTCGGACGGTGCATCTCAGCACCCCTGTTCGCGGCCGTTCACGTATTCCAATAGATGACGAGAGTCTGTTCCGGGCGGTCAGTGACCTGGAACGAGCTGTGTTCCAGGATGATTACGCCGCGGAGTGGGTGTCTGACCCGTTTGATACCGGGGCGTTGTGCCCGGACGTCCTGGCTCGACCACCAGGTTTCGGCCTCACTGCTGATGCTGCGGAGTTCTTCGACGAGACACGCGAGGCGCCCGTCGTTCGGACGGCGTCCGAGGGTGCCCCTAAGTCGTGCGACGATGTCCCTCGCGACCTCCGACCAGTCGACAAGCACCTCACGGGCGGCGGGATCGAGGAGAACCCATCGGGCCAGATTGGGTCCAGGGTCCGCGACGAGACTCGGAAAAAGCTCGGACGCCGCGGCGTTATAGGCGAGGACGTCATAGCTGAGGCCCGTGATGTAGGCCGGCGCAGGGTCGAGCAGACCGACCACTCTCGCTGTGCTGACAGAAAGGGTCTCGGTGTCGTCACTCGCGGGTGCCAGACCAGTGCCGGCCAGGTAATGAAGATGGAGGCGTTCGGCGCGATCCAGGTTGAGTGCGCGAGCCAGAGCCTCCACGACCTGCACTGAGGGGCGCACCTCGCGCCCTTGCTCAAGGTAGGTGTACCAGGTGGTGCTGATCCCGGCCAGAACGGCTATCTCTTCACGACGAAGTCCGGGCGTCCGGCGCCGTCCTGTCATCTGGATGCCCGCAGCCTCGGGAGTCAACCGTTCACGCCGACTTCGGAGGAAGGCCCCGAGGTTGCTTCCGCGAGATCGGCCGTCTCCACTCTGCATAACACTCCCGATACCAGGATAAGACGGCTCTGGATACCACCCTGAGTCGTGTCGATAGTAGACCGCATGAAGACCTGGAGATTAGAAGAACTCGGCAGACCCCTCGAACTCGTGGAAGCGCCCGAACCCACCCTTCGGGGTGGCGGCGCGGTGATCGAGGTGCTCTCAGCGCACATCCCCGCCTACACGGGTGTGTTGACGTATGGCTCTCGCGGTTCCTTGCCGACACCCCTGACTCTGGGCACGGGATGCATCGGGCGGGTGCTCGAAGTGGCAGACGACGTCTTCGGTGTCGTCCCGGGCGACATCGTCGTCGACTCCGTCCTCCTGGGTTCCGGTCGAGTCGGCGCCAGCGAGGAGATCCTCGTCGGCTGGACCGGCATCGGCGGCAGAGGAAACGCCACGGCCACGACGACAAGCATGCGATCCCTGTGGCGTGATGGAGTGTTCGCCGAGCGAGCTCTCTGCGCCAAGGAGACACTCATCGCGCTGCCAGGAGCCGACGACTGGGCCGACATCCGGACGCTGGCGGCCCTGCCCTGGATGACGATTGCCGCCGAAGGCCTCGAGCAGGCTCAGCTCAGCGCAGGCCATGCGGTCGTCGTGCTCGGAGCAACGGGCCAATTGGGCACCGGAGCCGTACTCGTGGCTCTGGCCCGAGGAGCATCACAGGTCGTGGCTGTCGGTCGCAACCAGACGATGCTCGCTCGACTCGGCGCCCTCGACGCCCGAGTCACATCCGTCACCCTCTCAGGCGACCGTGCCCGCGACGCCGAAGCGATCGCACAGGCCGGTGGCGCCGATGCCGACGTCGTCATCGACACCCTCGGAGCGGTTCCTACGACGGCGCCGATCCTTGCCGGCTACGACAACCTCCGCAACGGCGGCACCCTCGTCCTGGTCGGTGGCAGCCACCAGGAAATCCCCCTGCCATATGACGACCTCATGCACCGCCGCCTCACCGTGCGTGGCTCGTGGATGGCGACGACGGACACGATCCTGGCCGTCTGGCGCATGATCCGAGCGGGCCTCCTCGACCTCAACGCCCTCTCGATTCACACGGTCGGACTACACGAACCCGACACAGCCGTCGCCCTGGCAGCCACGACGTCCGGCCTGGATTTCGTCGTCCTCGTTCCACAATCCGCGGCGGTCCCGACCACGTGACCCATGCTGGCCAATAACGACAGGACATCAGGATGGCTCGCCGCCCGGTCGCCTCGACTTCAGCCTTGGTGTGGGCTGCGCCGTGCTTGTCGTGCAGGTAGTGGAAGACGACGTCGGTGCCCTCGCGGGCGAACTCGATTGCGGTGGCCTGCCCGATGCCGGAGTCTGATCCGGTGATCAGGGCGACCTTGCCGACCAGTCTTCCCGTTGCTGGTCAGTGGTCATGCTGGTCCTCCAGGTGTATCGGCGAAATCGGTGGATGAGTGGGCGAGACGCCAGGCGGCGTTGATCAGTCCGACGTGGGAGAACGCCTGTGGCATGTTGCCCAGCAGTTCCCGACTGGTCTGGTCGGCCTGTTCGGACAGCAGCCCCAGGTCGTTGGCGTAGGAGGTCGCTAAGCGAAAGATCTCCTCGGCCCGCTCGGACTGCCCGCCCAGTGCCAGGCACTCGACGAGCCAGTAGGTGCAGATCAGGAAGCCGTGCGGTTCAGCCGACCAGCGGCGGACGAGCCCGCCGGAGCCGAGCTGCGTGTCGATGACCTCGATGGTCGCCCGCATCCGCGCGTTGGACGCGGGAAGGAAGCCGACGAGGGGCAGGATGAGCACCGAGGCGTCCAGATCGTCCGAGCCGAAGGCGCCGGCGTAGGCGCCCAGCGATTCGCTCCAGGCCTGATCCACGACCGCGGCGTGCACGTCGTCACGGGCCGCGGCCCAGCGCGCGACGGCGTCGGAGGTCGCGCTGATGCGCGAGGCAAGTGTGACGGCCCGGTCCAGGGCGACCCAGCACATGACCTTCGAGGAGGTGTAGTGGCGCACCGCGTCGCGGGTTTCCCACATGCCGGAGTCCGGTTGCGGCCAGTCCTTCGCCGCTCGGTCGGCGAAGGTGACCAGCAGGTGCTGCACCGGGTGGTCGAGATCGCCGAGGGAATCGCGCAGGATGTACGCGGCGTCGAGGACCTCACCGAGGACGTCGAGTTGCTTCTGCTCCCAGGCATTATTGCCGACCCGTACCGGCCGATTGCCGCGGTAGCCGGCAAGGTTGCCCAGCTCGCGTTCGGTGAGGTCACGTTCGCCCTCGACGCCGTACATGATCTGCACCAGCTCATCACCGAGGTGCCCGGCCGCGTTGGCGAACCAGCGAAACAGGCGGTCCGGCTCGTGCGGACAGGCCGCCAGCCACAGCGACCGGATCGTCAGGCTCAGATCGCGCAGCCAGGCGAAGCGGTAGTCGAAGTTGAACTCACCTCCCATCACCTCGGGCAGCGAGGTGGTCGCGGCAGCGACCACCGCGCCCGAGGGTTGGAAGGTGAGCCCCTGCAGCACGAGCGAGCTGCGCCGAACCTCTGCCGGAAACGCGCCGTCGTAGCTGGTGTGCTCGGCTGCCCAGGACTGCCACGCCGCGATCGTGTCGTCCACCGTCGCCTGCGGGGCGTCCTCAGACGGACGATCGCGCGCCGCCGGCGGTTCGAAGGACGCGACGTAGCCAACCCGGAGCTCGGTTCTATGCCCGGCCGACACGTCAAACGTCGTGACAGCGCGACTGTCTACGCATTCCCAGGTCACCGGCCCGGAGCACATCAGCCGAACTGGACCGCCGCGCGCCTCGACACCGGACTCGGTGACCCGAAGATGGGGCCGGGTGCGGCCGTACTCCATCCGAGGCGCGAACTCGCTATGCATCTGGACTGAGCCGTGAAGGCCCTCGACGTTGCGCAGCAGGATGTGCGGGCTGCGCAGTCCGATCTCATGGCCGCGGGCGCCGTACTCGAAGGCCAGCGTGTCTGTGACCGTCACCGTGCCGGTCGGCGTGACGAATCGGGTGCACAGCACGAGGGTGTCCTCCACGTAGCGTCGCGTCGACTCGAAGTCGCCGGTCGGGTGCAGCGTCCAGTGACCGGCCTCGGGGTCGAGCAGTCGCCCGAACACCGACGGCGAGTCGAACCGCGGCACACACCACCAGTCGATCGACGCGTCCCGATCGACCAGCGCCGCCGAAGCGCAATCGGACAGGAAGCTGTAGTCACCGATGCCCGGCTGCCGCCACCGATCGCCTGGTTGCGCCATGATGTCTCCTCGACTGTCGATTTGCGGTTGGGCGACGGGGTTAGCCCGGGGGCTTTCATGGTGGCGGCGTGCCGGTGAACTGAAAAGTGCTCCAGGCCAACGATGATCGAGGTTCTTGAGGCCAAGTCGTCGTTGAGCAAGGAGCACCTTCAGGGTGAAGAGTATCGGGTTGTATCCGCGTGTCCACATCGACACGGCAGCGACCAAGATCGCATCGCAAGCCGGAGCGGTCGCTTTGGTGGAGACGGTCCGTGCCGCGGGGCTGGACCGAGGGCTGTCGCAGGTTTGGCGCGGTGGCGCAAGCCCCTGGCCGTCACGACCCCGGAAAGATCGTCACCGATTTGGCGCTCGCGCTGGCCGTCGGCGGGGACTGCCTGGCCGACGTCGCGGTGCTGCGCGCAGAGCCGGCGTTGTTCGGGCCGGTCGCCTCGGACCCGACCGTCTCGCGGTTGGTCGACACCCTCGCCGCCGACGCCGACCGGGCGTTGGCGGCGATCGACGCGGCCCGCGCCGCAGCGCGGGCCAGGGTGTGGGCCGCGGCCGGGCAGCACGCCCCGAACCACGCCGCCGACGCGGACAGTCCGGTCGTGATCGATGTCGTTGCCCATCCGGCTCGATGTTCCGCCACACGCCACGCCTGGGCGCTACCCGGTCACGGTCACTGTCCGAGCTGCCGGCGTCGCGCCGGTGGTGCGGACCGCGGTAATCGAACTGAAGGATGTCGGTTGCGTGGCCACCTCGGGAGGCGGCTGTGGGCTCGACCTGTCATCGGATGCGGACCTGGACGGAACGGCCACCGTTACGGCTCCGGACTCCGGGAACTTCTACAGCTCCGGCTGGAGTTACGACGCGGCACTGCTCCCGCCTGCAGGATCGTTCACCCTTGATAACATTGGCTACTCGATGCCGGACGGAGTGCCACGAACAAGAACTTCGTCACCGCCCGCGGCCAGCAACTCGCCGTGCCTGACGGAAACTTCTCAGCCCTGCACCTGATCGGAGCGGCGCACGGCGGTGACGTCACCTCGCAGGCGAGCATCACCCACACCGATGGATCGACCAGCTCGGTACCGTTCAACCTCACCGACTGGGCGGCCGGCTCCGGGCGCAACGGCAACACCGTGGCCGTCGCGATGGATCACCGCATCGGGGGCTGGCAGCTAACTCTCAGGTACTCGGCAGGTGAACGCAAGCCCGGCCGACGATAAATGAGTCGTGACTACAAGGACTTCATTGACCGTCGGCCCGTCGGCCCGTCGTCCATCGGCGTCGCATACCCTTCCTGTCGAGGGGCTGCAAGCGGCCCTGTCCGAACTCCTCACTCGGCGAGACGTGACTTGGAGTCGTGGCACGACGCCGTGGCCTGCCCCCGCGGACCTCGACCAATGACTTCAATCTCCAATCCCGGCAACATCCTGGCCTGGGCCGACATCGATGCCACCGCCGCCTACGCGCAGGGGGCCGGACGCCGCGCGATGGCTCGAGACCTGTCCCGGCCGATCAGGCCTTTGTCGTCTGGTCCGACGGCACCACGACCCTCATCAAGCACGGCCCTCCTGAGCCGCTACGCCGAGCACCTCTCGGCGTAGCCCTGATGTCGCCGGCGCCTGCCGGATGACACCCACCGCCGCACCATCGCGGCCGAAGAAAGGACCCACCATGAGCCTCCACTACCCGGCCCCGCCGACGCCTCCCGCATCGACGGGGCCGGGTCGCGGTCTGACGATCGGCATCCTCGGGATCCTCGCCGGCGGCGCCGCCGGAGTCGTCATCGCCAGCACCGTCGGTGCCGGCGCCGCCACGACGGCCAGCCCCGGGGCCACCGACTCCTCATCGAGCAGCAACTCCGGCCGCGGATACCACATACCGGCCAACAGCGGCACCGTCTCCGCCGTCGGGACGAACTCGGTGACGATCAAGACCACCGCCGGCACGACGACCTACGGCGTCACCTCCACCAGCGACATCGACAAGAACGGCGAGGCGCAGCTCAGCAACCTCGCCGTCGGTGACGCGGTCACCTTCAACACCCAGACAGTCAACGGGACGACGATCATCGACAAGCTCCACGCCGGGGACGAGGCCAAGGACCGCCCGGCCGGACCGCCAATCGGCACGTCCACCGGCGGCTGACGCCACACCGCAGCCGCGCACGTCCTGGAGCGACACCGTGGCCGGGGATAGAACGATGTCCCCGGCCACGGCGGTCCCATCGTCCGGCTGGCGCGTCGGCCACCCGGTCGAGCGCGCCCTGCGGAGCGCGGCTGGCGAGCTGGATATCCGGTGTCCGGGCGCGGACCGAAGATGCAGCGCTCGTCCTCGGTGACAGCCAGGTCGTTGATGCTGGCCTCACGCCGGTTCATGAAGCCCTGCGCATCGAATTGCCAGAGTTCGTTGCCGTAGCTGCGCCACCACCCGCCACCGCGCCGACCGCCGTGCTGGACCGCGCGCAGAAGGCAGTTCACGATCTCACCAGCCGTCGAAAGCCCACCGCCCGACGTGCTGCCGGGATACTGAGACGGTGACAGAGAAACGGAACGTCCACGATGTCCTCAACCAAGTGCCTGAGATGTGGTCGCCGCACGTCGTCGGTGAGGTCAATGACTACGACATCAAGGCAGCGAACGTGGAGGGCAAGTTCGCCGAGCACGCGCACGACGACACCGACGAGGTCTTCCTCGTGGTCGCTGGGCGGTTGCATCTTGACCTCCCGGACCGGTCGGTGACGCTGGAGCCGATGGATGTGTTCACGGTGCCGCGTGGCGTGCAGCACCGACCGCGGGCAGAGCCGGGAACGCGCATCGTCATGGTTGAACCCCGAGGCACGACACAGGACGGCACCGAACAGGGCAACACCGGCCGGCGACTCGAGTAAGGATGGCGGGGAGGTCGACCTCTCCGGTGATACCGATGACGTCCGACGCCGACCCGTAACCCCGCCTGTTCGGGGGTGACGGTCCGGCAGGCCCGGTCCAGATCGGCCAGCCGCCGCTCACGACGCGCGGCAGCGAACGTGGCCCGTGGCCCCGGCGGTCAGGCCGTCGGGGTCTGCAGCGCGGTGAGGGCGTCGGTGGCGGTGGACAGGTCCTGGGTCGCGACGTCCAGCGCCGTGGCTGCGGCAGCGAGTTGCTGGCGGGCGGTCACGGTGGCTGTGTGCAGCTGCGCGTCCGTCGGGCTCGCGGGAACCGCGAGGGCGGTGGCCGTCGCGGTCTGGATGTCGGCGTCGGCCTGGGCGAGCGCGGTGGCGAGGTCGGCAAGCGGAGTAGTGACAGTGCTGGTGTCAGTTCCATTGTCTTGCAGGGTTTGCGCCTGGGCGGCCAAGGCGGCGGCGCTTGAGGTGAGCGTCGCGACGCTGAGCTGGGCCTGGTCGGCCGAGGTCAGGAGCTGCAGTTGAAGCTGCGCGCCCCGGGCGGTCCGCGCGCCGGCCAGTATCGCGGCCCGGATCTGAGCTGCCGTCGTCGCGCTCGCGACAGTGCCCTTATCGGTGCTCAGCGCCGCGAGATCGGCGGAGGATGCGGTGGCAAGGGCCGCCTTGTTCACGACGGACAGCACCGACGAGGCTGTCTCGGCCGAGGCGATCCGGGTCACCCGGGCGGTGTCAGCAGCCAGCGCGTGACCAGCACCTGCGCGCTGTCCGGCGAGGTGGTCGACCGGCTTGTGGGAGGCGGGGTGCCCGTGCGACGCCGGCTTGCTATGCGGCCCGGAGGCTTGAGACGGCGCGGCGAAGGCAACACCCCCACCGCCGATCACCGCGCAGGCGGCGAGAAAGGCGAGACCCGAGCCCGCGGCGCGTGCTGATGTACTCATCGAAGTTCCATTCCATAGTCGTTGTCCGACTACTCAGAGTGAGTAATCGGTAACCCACCATGACACTCTTGTCTTAAAAAGACAACACGAAACTCACACGAGGGCGCCCCGCTGCCGGCTCGTCGCCGCCTGCCCTAGGTCAGTCGACAGGCAGGTACACTTGGGCGCCGGCTTCGACGAACTCCAGGATTTGCGGCGCATGCCCTCGGCGGTGAGGTCCTTGAGCTCGTGAGAGATCTTCATCGAGCAGAATTTTGGTCCGCACATCGAGCAGAAATGCGCGGTCTTCGCCGGCGAGGCCGGCAGCGTTTCGTCGTGGTAGGACCGCGCGGTGTCAGGGTCAAGGGCTAGGCCGAACTGGTCCTCCCACCGGAAGTCGAACCTCGCCTTGGACAGCGCGTCGTCCCACGCCTGCGCACCTGGGTGCCCCTTCGCCAGGTCAGCGGCGTGCGCGGCGATCTTGTAGGCGATCACACCCGCTTTGACGTCATCACGGTTCGGCAGGCCGAGGTGCTCCTTCGGGGTGACGTAGCACAGCATTGCGGTGCCGAACATGGCGATCATCGCCGCGCCGATCGCGGAGGTGATGTGGTCATAGGCCGGTGCGATGTCGGTGGTCAGCGGGCCGAGGGTGTAGAACGGCGCGTTGGCGCACCATTCCTTCTGCTTGTCGACGTTCTCCTTGATCTTGTGCATCGGAACATGCCCGGGGCCCTCGTTCATCACCTGCACGTCGTACTCCCACGCGATCTTGGTCAGCTCGCCCTGGGTCCTCAGCTCGGCGAACTGCGCCGCGTCGTTGGCATCAGCGATCGACCCCGGTCGTAGCCCGTCGCCGAGGGAGAACGCGATGTCATAGGCCGCGAAGATCTCACACAGTGCCCGGAAGCGGGTGTAGAGGAAGTTCTCCTCGTGCCGGGCCAGCGACCACGCCGCCATGATCGACCCGCCGCGCGACACGATGCCCGTGACCCGGTCCGCGGCGAGGGGGACGTGACGTAGCAGCACCCCGGCGTGCACGGTCATGTAGTCCACACCCTGCTCGGCCTGCTCGATCACGGTGTCCCGATACACCTCCCACGACAACTGCTGCGGGTCACCGTCCACCTTCTCCAACGCCTGATACAGCGGCACCGTCCCGATCGGCACGGGCGAGTTCCGCACGATCCCCTCGCGAGTCTGATGGATGTGCTTGCCGGCCGACAGATCCATCACCGTGTCAGCACCCCACTTACAGGCCCAGGTCAACTTGTCCACCTCCTCAGCGATCGAGGACGACACCGCGGAGGTGCCGATGTTGGCGTTTATCTTCACCAGGAACCGCTCACCGATCAGCATCGGCTCGGATTCAGGATGGTTGATGTTGTTCGGCAGGATCGCACGCCCAGCCGCGATCTCTCCCCGCACGATCTCCGGCTCCAGACCTTCGCGGATTGCGGCGAACTCCATCTCCGGCGTCACCACACCGGCCCGGGCATACCCGAGCTGCGTCACCGTTCTGCCGGCCTTGGCCCGCAGCACCGTTCGCCCCGCGTTCGCTGAACCCTGCGCGGGCACCGACTCCACATCGCCACGCTCCCAGATCCACGACTGCCGCAGCGCAGCCAACCCCACCTCGGGATCACTCCCCGGACCCGACGTGTCATAAAGCCGCAGCGACGGCTCGCCGCCGGACAAGCCGATCTCACTGAACGGGACCTGCACATCAGTGCGAGAACCCTCTACACACACCTTGCGCTTCATACCACCAACACCTTCCACTCGATGGTTGGGCAAGCTGACGCCACGAAGGAGCGCTCCCTTCCTGCGCCGGCATTACCCGGATCAGGTTCAGCGGTCGGGGGCTGAAAATGCCCCCCTCTCAGCCCGGCACACCAGGCTCCCGCGGGTCGATACCCACTCATCCTCGCACCATCAACAACCTCTACCCCGAGCCCCCCGGCCAGCGCCCCAGCGACTATCCCCGCATCGGCGCATACGTGCGCACCCGGCGTCGTACTGCGGTCAAACGATGGGCGCCACGATGATGGTGGCTCCTGGTTCGGTTCTGGTCGCGGCGGTGACGATGCGAGTCGCCGAACAGCTCACCAGGACGTCGCGGATCAGCACGTCCAGTCCATCGCTTCTGGCCCGGCCACCTCGACGACTCCGTTACCGGGTCAGAGAAGGCGATCTCGCTCACCGCGCCGGCGACGTCCTGGGCGGCGATCGGCTGCAGCCGCGCGGATGAGACCCGCACGGTGTCATCGTCGGTCGCGGAGTCGGCGATAGCGCGGAGGAACTCGAAGAACTGTGTCGCGCGCACGATGGTGTACGGCACGTTCGCAGTGTGGATCAACGGATAACTCATGTCCGAGAAGAACGCCGTCTACATCAAGCGCATTCGGACACAACGGCCAGAAAAGAATAACCTGCACCCGTTCAACGGGGTGCAGGTTTGAAAGACGTCGCTCTGGTGCACCTGAGAGAGTGCCTTTCAAGCCTTCCACCCCCGTTGGTTCGAGCTCTCAAGATCACGACCAGGGCTGCAACGTCTGGTCTACCGCGATCTCGGGCCGCTGTTGTGCAGGCCAGCATCCCAACCGAGCAGGAGCAGAACGTTCGGCTCGAGCTACGACAGCACCAGCGCCGGCTCGACCCGGCTGACATCGCCAAGCTGGTGGAACGCTACGAAGCCGGCGCCAGCTTGGCTGAACTTGCCCGGGCATTCGGGATCTACAAACGAACCGTCTACGACCACCTCGTCCGGTCTGACACCCAGCCTCGGCCCCAGAAGGTCCTGACCGACGACCAGCTCCCCGAGATAATCCGCCTCTACCAAGCCGGCACCACCCTGAAGCAGCTCGGCCCGCAGTTCGGTGTCGGCCATAACACCATCCGCAACTACCTGCTTCGAGCTGGTGTCACGCTGCGGCCGGCCCGTCGGATGAGTCGTCCGACGGTGGAGTAGCTGGCTGTTCGCGGAGCCGATCCTTCTCCGCGAGCGCCAGCAAAGCTCTGCTGAACTGGAGGCGCTCCAACGATCAGGTTCAACAGGCCGAGCAGGTGGCCTTGACCGACCGTCTCACTTCTTTGGAAGTGAGACGCCCCGATCCAGGGCGGCTGGCCCGTGGATGGGGGTCAGGGGCTTCTGAGCAGCCAGGGCGACTTAACGGCTCCTTATCGGCGCAGCGGCCCCGTCGACCGCGTGCGCGAGGCACAGTTTCCCGATGGGAGCTGTGCCGACGCCGCTCAGGTCTGCGTCGAGGGTGCTGCAAGGGTGCCGGACAAACCGATGAGAGCTGTTGCTGTCCGGATCAGGTGCACCATCTCCCAGCGATCGCGGGTGGCCGTCCAGTCCGCCGGCGGGTTGTCCGGATGCCAGGCGAGCACCTGGGAGTTCATCGGCAGCTCCCATCGCGCGGTGAGCAGGAGTGAGGTCAGCGGGCCGAGCAGTCCGGTCAGGGCGTTTCGCCGTGCGCTGGGGTCGGCGCGGTCGGTGGTGATGAGCACGGCGAGGTTGGCGAGCACTGAGGTTGGCAGCAGCACGCCCATGATTGGCCGGAGGTTGCGGACCGTGGCTTGCTGAACGGTCGTGTAGGTGGAGCTGTCGAAGCCCCGCTTCGACGGGGTGAGGCTGGCGACGGTCCCGAAGAGCACACCGCTGGACAAGACCGATGACACGACTGCGGTGACCCGTGCGCTGCGTGCCCGTCTGGAGGCGTGCACCGTGCGCGCGGCCCTCATCACGCCGTCCTCTCCCGAATTCCGGCCGGTGTCCGGTCGGCCATCGCGCCCCGCTGCAGGTAGTACCCCACGACCAGCAGCGGCACGATCACCACCCCGGTGACGGTGATCTGGTTGACCGGCAGGCCCCAGAGGTCGAACGGCTGGGTCGGCGTGTCGGGATCCACCAGGGCGGCGCCCGGGACGAGGAGGGCCGGCAGCTGGGTGAGCCAGAACAGCCCTCCGGCCAGCAGCGCGCCGCGCAGCCGCGCATCGCTGGGCCGAGGTCGCCAGGTCAGCCAGATGCTGACGGCGGAGGACCCCGCGGCAAGGGCCAGTGTCTGGCCGAGGTGGAACTTGGCGTGCGCCGACCAGTCGGGGTTGTAGACGTGCGTCGGGCTCCAGTCGGCGACGAAGGAGCCGACGGCGGGTACCAGCGCCCCTGCGGTGACCAGTGCCTGCCCCAACAGACGCCGGGTCGCGGGCCTCAACGGGTCACCCGCGCCACTCGTGTCGAGTCCAGGAAGCCGCGGATCACGGCCAGGGTCTGCTCCGGCGCGTCCTCGTGCGGCAGGTGCCCGGCGCCGGGCACGGCGACGCACGTCGCGTCGCCCAGGTCGGCGGCCATTCGCTGGCCGTAGGCCAGCGGGAGCACCGGGTCATCGGCTCCCCACACGACCAGGATGGGCTGCTCGATGGCACTCAGGCGTTCGGACAGGTCCGGGCTGCACATCGCCGGGCCGGTGTAGCTGCGCACCAGGTCCAAAGACGGGCCCACGACCTCAGGCGTCTGGGGAGGACGTCGGTGGGCCATCTCGGGCTGCGTGGGTGCCGGCCCGACGGGGTTGAGCAGGACCATCCGCCCGATCACGCCGCGGGGTGCGAGCAGGGCCAGCTCGGCCGCCACCCATCCCCCGAACGAGCTGGCCACGACGGTGACGTCGGACAGGTCCGAGTCCAGCAGCAGCCTCAGGCAGCGCTGAGCGAGGTCGGGCACGGATCTGATCGCGGGGTCTCGTGGCTGCCCGGCCCAGCCGGGATGGGTCGGCAGCAGCACCCCGTGATCGACGCTCAGTCCCTCCACGATCTGCCGCATCGACTCCGGTCCGCCCCCGCCGTGGACAGCGAGAACAGCAGGGCCGGACTCGAGCGTCCGCACTGCCACATGGTCCTGCTGGGTCATGCCGTCTCCTCCGCGGTTTCGACGACGCTCCATAGAGCGACGCTCCACTGGAGCGTAGCTCAACTTGAGCGGAACTGTGATGAGATAGATTGCCTCGGTGAATCCCGAGGAGGTCGAGGACCGGTACCGGCGGCGGCGCGAGGCCGGCGAGGAGAGCCGACGCCGCACTCGGGTGCGGCTGGTTGAAGCGGCGGACCGGTTGTTCCGGGAGCGCGGCTATGCCGCCACCACAGTGTCCGCGATCACCGATCAGGCCGGAGTCTCGCTGCAGACGCTCTACCTGGCGTGCGGCAGCAAGCGGGACGTCTTCCGAGCAGCGGCGACCGCAGCCGCTGGTGGGCCCGAGTCGGAGGACTGGCCAGCGGCGGTCCGCGCCGAGCTGACGGCCGCCGTCGGCACTGACCCGGACATCACCGCCTACCTGCGGGCGGTGGCGCGGGTGTTCGTCGCGGTAACCACGCGGACGACGGCCTACCGCCGCCTCTACCGCGAGGCGGTGGCGGTCGAACCGACCCTGGCCGAGGACTGGCTCGCCGTGCAGTCGCAAGCGGACGCCGCGCTCCGGGCCGCGGCCACGCAGATCCCGCCGTCGGCACTGCGCCCGGACCTGGACGCAGACACGGTCTTCCTGACGCTGTGGGCGCTGGCCAGCCCGGAGGTCTACGACGCGGTGATCGACCGGGCCGGCCGGACGCCCGACGAGTTCGAACACTGGTTGAGCACCACACTGATCGCAGCCTTGACGCTGCCCCAGCACTCTTCTCGTGACAGTCGGCAGCGCGAGCTCGAGTAGACCCTGCGGCCGTCGTGAGCGAGATCTGGCTAGCGGCCTGGTATCGGCGCAACGGTGACCGCGCAGGCGATGAGGTCTGGCGTCCACCGCCCCCTCGGGCCGGAAGCCTGAAGCTGGCGTCTCACTTCCTAGTGTTGCGTGAATGAAGTAGCTGTACCTCGCGGTAGCATGGTGTATGTCGTTGACTGTTGCCGTGCAGATGCCCGCTGAGGACCGCGCCGAGTTGACCCGTTGGACGCGGACGCCGTCGCTGCC
>NZ_JAVREH010000070.1:0-14288 GCF_031845305.1 Jatrophihabitans lederbergiae
CGCCGCCGGCACTCCGCCTGCGGCTACCGCAGCCCGATCACCTACGAGAACACCACCACCGCGGCTACGCTACGACCGGCCGCATAACAATCAAATCGCGTGTCCACTTTTCGGGGCGAAGGCCCGTTGACGACGATCTGGCCTCAAGAACCTCGATAATCGTTGACCTGGAGCACTTTTCAGTTCACCGGCACGCCCCCACCACGAAAGCCCCGGGCCAACTGAGCTTGACCGCCAGAAGAAGCTGCTCAATGCCTGGCAAGCGAGTCGGTTGACACCCGACGACGCTGACTCCAGCAAAAACCCGGTCACTCAACGTGTAAGTGAGTTCCTTGACCACTGGCAACACAGGCGCTGGGCCTTGATCGCTCCCTTCCTGCCAGCCAACGACGGCGCGCCCGGCACGGTGGCGAGGCAGATCAAGGAGCGCTTCGAATTTTGGGAGTTGACGTCCTGGGAGATCACCGAGCTTGCCTTCGTGGCGGCAGCCATCTGTGAGGCGACGACACGAGTGACGGTCAACGGCAACAAGATGGTCTCTGCCAGCCGCTGGATCTGCCAGATTGACGATGGCCAACCCTCGATCGAGGGCGGTGTCGGCGCATGGCGATTGGTCCAGCCAGGACCGGAGCCCTTCATCGTTCCGAAAGACGTCTGACGGCTCCCTACCTACGATTCATGCGTCGCGGTCCCAACGTCATGTCGGGTCTTCGATACTGGTGCCACCACCGACAGCGTCGCCCACGGGGACCCGACGGTACAAGACCGACGTCCGTTTCCGGTACGGCTGATAAAGCCCGCCTCGCTCAGGTGATTGGCTGCCGGCGGTTCGTAGCGCTGGCCTCGTTCAGCACAGGCCGACGTTGGTCTGCTCCTCGACTTGGCTCGAGTGGACCCAGCCGGTGATTCCGTTCGCCTCGTCCCGGACGTCGAACCAGCGCATGGATGAGTAGTTCAGGTTCGCTCGTTCGGCATCGCGGTAGCAGATCATCTGCACCCGGGCGCCGGTCTGGAGCGTCTCGGTCGGCGCGCAGGTCGCTTCCGGGCAGCTGCGGACGGCGATAGCGGCGTCGTCGCGGCTGTAGACGGTGCTGTCGTGCGGGGCCGAGTTGTGGTGGGGTCGGAGTGCGACGGTGAGGGCGACGAGGCCGCCGGCCGCGACGATGACGGCTGCGGCGTACCGGCGGCGGAGTGGCCACGGACGTCGGTCGGGTTCGAGGACCGGTCCGGGTGGCGTCGGTAGGGTGTCGTCCGGGGGCAGGCTGACCGGCTCAGCAGGCTGAACAGGTGCGGCTCCAGCTGCGTGGGTGTCGTCGATGGGCGGTTCGGCGGCCAGCTCGACCGCGGCGTCGATCGGCTCGGCAAGGGCTTCCGGCTCTGGCGCGGTTTCCGGCTCGGACGGGGTCTCTGAGTCGACAGGCGAGACCGGTTCGGCCGAGGCTGGGCTGTGCTCGCTATCGGCCGCCGCGTTCGGCGGAGGAGCTTGCCGGGCGCGGCCGAAGTCGTAGGTGAGACCTCCGGACCATCCGTGCGGTGGGTACTGGTACGGGAACCGGGCCCGGGCCCACCGGTCGATGTCACCAACCTGGTCCTGGTACCTCTTCGGGTAGCTGCCGTCCCGATAGCGGTCGACCGTTCTGACGGACACCACCAACCGGCCATCGTCCCGGACAAATCGTCTGCTGCCGTTGAGCTCGACGAGCAGGTTCATCAGGTGGATGAACGGGTCATCCACGTCTTCCGGCCGGAGCTGCGGCGGCGGCTGCTCATCTGTCGCGTCACCCGCCATACCGACAGTATGTAGCCGCCCCGCAGGACAGTTGTGGCCAGTTGCGACAGTTGCGTGACAGCGCCTTTCGACACGAGTGAATCTCATAGCGCGCCCGCCGACCGGCGGCGGAGCACCACTCCAGGAGGCATCGCGACATGAACCGACAACTAGGACGACCGCGCTGCATCACGGTCACGGCAGCACTACCCGCAGCGGCAGCGCTGTGCTCCATGCTCCTGCGGCTTGGAGGCGAGCTAACGAGCCGGGGAATAGGACCTTGGTGCGAAGGAGGAGGACGACCCATGAAGCACACACGGCGATGGCTGGCCTTCGCAGGCGCCATCGCGCTGGCGGTTACGCTCGCAGTGAGCCCAGCCATGACGGCGTCGGCGCAGGCGGACACCGTCGCGACGAACTGCGACGGGAACGCCTACGTATCCCTGGTGGAAGTGCAGGACTTCACCGACGGCCAGTTCGAGATCAAGACCTGGCCCACGAGCAACACCCGATACGCCGCCTGGGGTGGGTACGAGCTCGACGCGATGAACGAGATCTGGCACGCCGTGCAAGCGTGCGTCCCCGGGCTGTACGGCTCTCTCGCCGACGGCATTTACCAGCAGATCGAATGCCATGTCGTGGGGACGATCGGCGGCCCACTCGACTTCGGCGGCGACACCTTCGACTTCGAGAGCTGGAGAGGCACGACCGACCCGTCCAATGAGATCCCGACCGAGTGCAACTGGGGCGGCTGGCCGTACACACCGATCGGCGAGCCGTACCGTACGGACCGCCCCGCGAACGACCCTACGTTCTAGCCTGGGAGCTACAGCGCAGAACCCGCAGTCCCCAACCGCAGACGAGCGCTCCGGCAGAGCCGGGGCGCTCGCCACTACCTCCAAGCGGCAGCCCCGAGGCAGGGCAGCGCGATAACCGAAGTCGTCCATCTGACGTGGACTCTGTGGCTCCTTGACAGCTCGGTCACGGCAACGGCTGTAGAGGCGGTCGCTCTGATCAGCCCGCGGACGGAGGGGGCTTACCAGGTCGGCGGAACAGCCTAGGCGCGGCCGACCAGCCCGGATGGCGGGCCTGAGCCGATTCAGCACGGGCCCGTCAGCGCGCCGTTCGGCGGCTGAATCGGATCGCCTCGTCGGTTACCCCGCAGGCTGCAACGCGAAGGACTCGACGCGCACCTTACCGACGGCCGAGCCCGGAATGCTGGAGTTGATGTCAGCCTGCATAAGTTGGCCGTCTCACGGCACCCCGTCTACGCGGAGACGATGAGGGTCTGGGCCGCCGGCGCGGTGACCGGCAACATCGAGCTCGAATTCCGCTTGTTTCAGCGCCCGGTTTGGGGCAGCGGGACAGTGATCCCTCCTCCGTCGACGACCAACTCGGTGCCCAGTGGCGCTGAGAGCCGCACCAGCCTGTTCGCGATCCGCTCGAACACCTCGCCCTGCGCCACGCGCGGCAGCCCGGTTCCCTCGTTCGACGTCAAGACCAGCCGTAGCCTGCTCGCAGCCGCGGGGCCGAGGTCCAGAAGGGCCACATAGCTGTCGGGGGACAATTTGTCATAGAGAGCCAGGATCTCCTCCGAGGAACCTTCACGGGGCACCTGCTCCACGAACAGGCCCGTCCCGTAGAGGATCGGCTTGCCCTGATACACCTCGATCCCGCGAACCACGTGCGGATGGTTCCCGATTACAAGGTCCGCCCCCGCCCTGATTAGGCTCCGACCGAGCGGCCGTTCGTAGTCGGCCAGGTCGTCGCCGAAGTCCGCACCCCAGTGCACCGACACGACGAGGTAGTCCACGGCTTGTCGCGCTCGGGCCACCTGCTCGACGGCGCGCTCCTGGGCCATGGGGTCGACCCAGGTGATCACCGGAGGGGCCGACGGCGCCTCGAGCAGCCGCACGAGCACCTCATAGCCGGTGTGGATCGCGATCGGCGCCACCCCAGGGCGGATGTGGGTGGCGGGGGCGCCCGGGGGGAGGATGGTCGACCACGCCAGGAAACCGATGCGGCGCCCGGCTACTTCACGCACCCGCAGTTGCCTGGCGTCATCGAGGGTCTCACCCGCGCCCACGTGCTCGACGCCCGCTCGGTTCAACGCAGCCATGGTGTCGAAAAGCGCCTCTGGGCCGTAGTCCATGATGTGGTTGTTGGCGAGCGAAACGACGTCGAGGCCCATTCTCTTCACGTCGCGTGCGCGGTCAGGAGACGTGCGGATGGTGATGTACTTGTCAGCGGGGTAGCCCCGCTCAGATAGCGGTATCTCGAAGTTGGCGAAGACGATGTCCGCTGAGGTGAGGAGATCGACGACTCCGCGGAAGCCCTCGTCGGCCGCACCGTCCAGCCCGAAGTTGTCGCGGCTGATGAAGACGTCGCCCACCAGCGCGAGGGAGATCGTTTGATCAGCAAATCCGCCTGAACCGTTGTGCGTCATGGACGCGCCTCTCCTGTGTCGCCCATCCGGCGCCAGAGTGCTGCCAGCCGGTCGCAGCCCACTTCGAGGTCGCGCTCGTGGGCTGCGAGCGAGATCCGGACGAACCCGTCCCCACCGGCGCCGAAGGCGGATCCGGGTGCGACCGCGACGTCCTCCTCCAACAGCAGGCGGAGCGCGAATTCACGGGAGCCCGCGCCGCAGGCGGACACGTCGACCCAGGTGTAGAACGCGCCTGCCGGGCGGAAGGCGTCGATCCCGCGTGCGGTCAGCCGTCCGACGACGGTGTCCCTGCGTTGCCGGTATGACGCCACCATCGTCGCGATGACCTCGGGCGCGGATTGCAGCGCGGCCAGTGCGGCGTACTGGGTGGGAGTGTGGAGGCAGGAGATCAGCGGTTCCTGGGCATTTGCGAGCACCTCGGCCACTGCCGGGGGTGCGGCGACGTAACCGAGCCGCCAGCCGGTCATGGCGTAGGTCTTGGAGAAGCTGTAGACGGTGGCCACTCGGCCGTCGGTGTCGAACGTCGCCGGACTCACCGCCGGGCTTTCGAAGGTGATCTCGTCATAGCACTCGTCGGATAGCACCCACAGGTCGTGCTTGACCGCGAAAGCGAACAGGGCCTCCATGCGCTCGGCGTCGATCACCGAGCCGAGCGGGTTCGACGGCGAGTTCAGCAGCAGGACGCGGGTGCGCGGTGTGACGAGCCGCTCCAGCTCATCGAGGTCGGGGACGTAGCCGCCGGCAGCAGTGAGGGAGTAGTGAGCGACGTCGAGTCCCAGCAGTGCGGCCATCATCGCGAAGTTGGGCCACGCGGGGTCCGGCAGCAGGATGCCGTCACCTGGTTCGGTCAGCACGACGAGGGTGGCGTAGATGGCTTGCGCCCCACCATTTCCCAGCACCACCTGAGCGGGATCCACGCAGAAGCCGTTGCGGGCCCCGATCTTCTCGGCGAGCGCGGTCCGCAGCTCGGGAATGCCGGCGGTGGGCGTGTAACCCGTGCGCCCGGCGAGCGCCGCCGCATGGGCCGCGGCAATGATGTGCGCCGGTGTTGCGAAGTCTGGTTGTCCGACCTCGAGGTGGATCACCTCGCGCCGACCCCAGGCGGCGTTCATGATCTCCCGGATGCCGGACGACGGCATGCCTGCCGCGGCCGCACTGACTCTCATCGCTGCGGGCTCCTCACAGTCGGTACAGCTCTCGGGCCGCCGCTGTCGACGCCGCGGTCCACCGCCAACCGCGTGCGGTAGGCCAGCACCGACTTGGCCGCCGCAGCTGTTGTCAGCTCGGACACTCTGCAGCCGAGGTGCCGCGCCAACCGCACCGCCATCATCTCCGCGGCCAGCCAACCCGGCCCGACCTGGCGGCGCGTGGCTTCCGCGGCATCTCGCGGGACGATGTCGAGGGTGACCTCGGCCGGATGGAAGTCAGCGGTGCGGAGCGCGAACGGGTGGGCGTGGTCGTCGATCACCCGCCGTGGACCCCGATGGCAGCGTCTTCGCCGCCCTCCTCGCCCAGGATCGACCCGACTCGCTCGACTGCCTGCGGGTTGCGGGCGCGCAGTGTCAACACGATGGCCAGACCGATAAGGAACCACGCAATGGTGATGTACGGCGTCAGGTTGAGGGGATGCGGCGGTGTCGGGTGGACCGAGCCGTACAACGCGGCGGCGAAGATCACGACACCGATGAGTGGCACACCGATGTGCATGAGCGGCTTGTGGTTCTCGTGACGGCGGAAGTAGACCATGCCGCCGATGCACAGACCGATGTAGACCACGATGATCGCGAGCGTTCCGAGGGTGGCGAAGAAGTAGTAGACCGTCGTGGTCGCGGCGCCGAACGCGTCCCCGACGGTGTAGCCGACCAGGGCGGCCGCCAAGGTGCTGAGGACGGCGACCATCACCGTGGCGTTGGCAGGCGTTTTGAACCTGGGGTGCGTCTTGCCCAGCCATCCGGGCAGGACGCCTTCGCGACCCATGGCGAACAGGGTGCGGGTGCCCGCTGTGGCGCACCCGACGCAGACGATGAAGGCCGATAGCATGCCGCCGATCTCGATGAGCACCCCGAAGGGGCCGCCGACGAACTTCATGGCGATCGTCTTCAGCGCGAACGGGTCCGCGCCGAAGTCCTTGCCGTTTTCGACGCCGAAGCCGATCGTCATGGCGTAGGCGGTGAAGATGTAGAGCACGATCGCGAAGATGGTTGCGGCGAGGATCGCGATGGGGATGGAACGCCGCGGGTTCGCGGTCTCCTCACCGAAGTCGGCCGCGGTCTCGAAGCCGATGTAGGAGGTAACGCCGAGGATGATTCCGTAGAACACGCCGTTGAAGCCGCCGGTGGTGGTGTGGGAGAACGTGAACGGTGCCAGGGTGTTGCCGCTGGCCCCGCCCTTGACGACGACGATCACCCCGACGAGAACGATCACCGCTATGGTGAGGATGCCGATCACCAGCTGGAGCTTCGTGGTGACGTCGATGCGCACGATGGACAGCACCACGAGAAGCGCCATGCCGACGAGGAAGATCGGGAACCACCAGCTGTTGTCGATGCCGAGCAGGTCGGCTGCCAGCCCCGCCGTACCGGCCATGGTCATCGGCACGAAGCAGCACAGTGCGGCGGCGTAGAGCCAGCCGGCCATGAACCCGCTCTCCTTGCCCAGGCTACGGCTGGCGTAGGTGTAGGCGTAGCCGGCAGAGGCCATCCGACGGGTGAAACCGATGACGACAAAGGCCAGCGACAGGCAGGCGACGCCGCCGAGCAAGAAGGCTAGCGGGGTGGAGCCGCCCGCCACGGCCGCGACGCCGGGGACGTTGAGCAGCATCGCCATACCGGGGGACAGGACAGAGATCGAGATTGCGATGGCGTCGATGGTACGCAGCGCGCCCTTGGCGAGATGCTGTTCTTGTTGGTCGGCGGGCACGTTCGCGTCCGCTGCCCCGCTGGAGGTATGGCTCATGACGACTCCTTGGGTGAGGGCACCGGCTCGGGACCGAGCACGGTCGTTGCGTCGAGGTGGTAGTCGAAGGCGAGCGGTGTGCAGGAGTGCTCGGTGATCCCGGCGAGGAAGCGCAGGACGATGTGCTGCAGCGTCACGGCGTCTGCAGACCTTCGAGGACGTGCGGCTCAAAAGAACTCGAAGTACTCACGCATCTCCCAGGCCGAGACCAGTTGCCCCTCAGCCAGCGGCTCTGCCTCGAGGCTGGCCTGGTACCGGGCCAGCTCGGCGCGCTTCATCATCACGAAATAGTCGATGAAGCCGTCCCCGAACTGCTCGCGGTAGAGCGGGTCGGCGGCCAACGCCTCGATGCCTGCTTCCAACGAGGTCGGCAGCGGTTGAGCGTTCTCGACGGCGTACGGGTCGGCGTCGACCGGCGGGGGAGCGGTGAGCTGGCGCCTGATCCCGTCGAGGCCGGCGGTGAGGTCGGCGGCCATGTAGAGGTAGGGGTTGGCCGCCGGCTCGCCGAGCCGGTTCTCCAAGTGGGTGCCGGGGTCACCGGCCCCTCCTTGCACCCGGATCATCGCGCCCCGGTTCTCCACCGCCCAGGCCACTCGGTCGGGGGCGAAGGAGTATGGCTGGAACCGGCTGAACCCGTTGATCGTCGGCGTGCTGAACACCGTCATGGCGCAGGCGTGCTCGAGCACACCGGCGACGTACTGCCGGCCCACCTCGCTGAGGTCCTCGCTGTCGCTGGCGAAGACGTTGGTCCCGCCGGCGTCGAGGATCGACTCGTGGAGGTGCCAGCCCGAGGGAAAGAAGTTGGGCAGCCCGGGGCGGCACATGAAGCTGGCGAGCAGGCCACGACGCTGGCAGACCTGCTTCACCGCGCTCCGGAAGAGCACCATCGCGTCGGCCGCGGCGAGACCCTCCATCGGGCTGAAGGTGAACTCCATCTGCCCGGGTCCCCACTCGTTTTCCATCGAACGGGGTGGCAGATCCAGCTCGAAGAGCACGTCACGCAATGCCGTGAGCGTGTCATTGACACCGTCTAGGCGAACTTCGGACTGGAACTGGTAGCCGTGGGCGAACGCGTTGACCGAAGGCGGCGGTGGCGGCGCCCCGGTCTCGTTCAGGCCGATGACGGCGCTCTGACGCTGGACGATGTAGAACTCCACCTCCAGCCCCGCGAGGTAGCGATAGCCTGCCTCGCCGAGCCGCTCCAGCTGGGTACGCAGGATCCGACGGCCGTCGAGCGGCACCGGCGTGCCGGTGCTGAAGTAGCCGTCGCACAGCACCCAGCCAGTCCTGTCTGCCCACGGAAGCACGTGGAAGGTGGTCGGGTCAGGAACGACCACGATGTCAGGGAATCCGGTGAACTCCGGGATCCCGAACCCGCCGCCCTGGACAAAGGCCGGCGGGAACACGACGTTTCCCGAGTCGAGGCTGTAGACGGCACCGGAGAAGTCGACCCCGTTTCGCAGTCCGGCGATAGCCGCGTCGGCCGAGAGGAATTTCCCCCGCGGTACGCCGTGCTGGTCAACGGTGGTGATGCGGATGGTGCGCAGGTCCAACTCGCTGATCCTCGCCACCATCCGCTCGGCAGCGTCTTCCTGCTCGGCGCTATAGAGACCGTGTGCCTCGACGAACCCGCGTCGTCCGATGCCCTGGTCCTTGGTGTCGCTCATTCGGCTCCTTCTCGAAGGGTTGAGATCACATCCGGAGCGGGCCGCCGCGCGCGGCGATTGGATCAGGTCGAACACGAAGTTCTTGGGTGCGCCCTCGGCGATGGGCAGATAGGTCTCCGTGCGTTGAACGCCGCTGATCTGCCGGACCTTCTCGAACAGGACGGTGCGGAGGTGCTGGACATCGCGCACCCGCAACCGAGCGAGCAGATCGAGTTCGCCGGTGACCACGGTGATGGTTTCGACCTCGGCCAGCTGACTGACCGCCGCCATGACGGGCTCGAGGTCCAACCCTTGCGTGGCGGTGATGGCGAGGTAGGTGACGACGGGGAATCCGGCCGCCCCCCAGTCGACGACGACACCGTACCGCTGGATGACTCCTGAGCGCTCCATACGGGCGATCCGTTCACCGATCGCCGGTGCAGACATGCCGAGCTCACGCGCCAGGCCGCGTTGAGAGGTGCGCGCGTCGGTGGCGAGGAGCCGCAGCAGCGGGAGGTCGGTGTCATCGAGCGCGACCGGCTCCGAGGCGCCGACATGACGCGGGCCAGGCCGGCCAGCGGCGCATCCGCCTTCCCCATCCGCACGCCTACTTCCCCAACTATCCCTGCAAACGAAAAGTCAGCCACGGGATGCACCGTGCATACGCCTGGCGGAGCGCAGAGTTACCTGGCGTTCGCCTCGACAAGTCACAGGCGAAGAATGTACGGTCGGTGAAACCCTGTCAAGGGTCCGAAACCTCAGGGTCTCCTCACGAGGCCGAACGAGCGGAGGCAGCCGGCCGTGATCGCGACCACGCACGATTGGGCGCCCCTGCTGGCACGTCGAGTTCGCGTCCACGACAGCGGGGGAGCGATCGCTGCGATTCTGTCGCAGGCGAACGCCACCGACATCATCACCTTGTCGGGAGGAGCCCCGGCTGCCAAGACGTTTCCGGATGAGGTGCCGTCCAAGCTCACCGACAAGGTGCTGAGCAGCGGGTCGGCGACGGCCTTGCAGTACTCACCTACCCAGGGCTGCCCAGTGTGCGTGACGCGATCGCCGCCCCGGCTGGGCGAGACGGAGGGGCTGTTGCCGGCCGAGACCGGCCTGCTGGTGACAAGTGGTCTCGTACGTTCGACGTTTTGGTCAACAATGCCGGTGCCTCGCGCCCCGGCCGGTTCGAGACCTTGACCGACGAGGCGTGGCAGGGAGACATGGACGTCAAGCTCTTCTCTCAGATCCGCTGCTCGCGGGCCACGTTGCCGCCGCACGTGCGCGCAAGCAGCGCGGCGCGCATCGTCAACATCAACGCAATCGACGCCCGATATCCCGACCCCACCTTCTTCGCGACCACCGTAAACCGCGCGGCGTGCCTCAATTTCAGCAAGGCGCTCGCGATCGAACTCGGCCCCGAGAACATCCTCGTCAACAGCGTCGACATCGGCTTCGTTCTCACGCCGCAGTGGGAGAACATCCGGAAGCGCCGCTCACCGGAAGATCTGCGAGGAAGAGTTCTTCACCCGATGCCGAGCGAGGAGGTGTCGCTGGGGCGGTTCGGAGGCGCCGACGAGGTGTCGGGCATCGTGGCGTTCTTGGCATCAGACCGGGCCAGCTACCTGACCGGCACGTCCATCGACGTCGCCGGAGCGTTAGGCAAGTACGTCTGATGTGCCGGCTACTCGGCTGGGTCTCGCGCGAGCCGGCGACGGCGCGCGAGGTGCTGGGTAAGGAGTCCTTGGCCGCGTTCATCGGCTTAGCGCGCTATCACGCGGACGGTTGGGGAGCTGCCCTTGACGGAGCCGACGGTCCGGCCGTCGAGAAGTCGACGCTGCGGGGCGACACGGACCCGGAGTTCGTAGCGTTGCTGACCACCCGCGCCGCCCGTGCCGGCCTGGTCCACATCCGCTGGGCCACGCCTGGGCTGCCCATCGAGCTGCGCAACACGCACCCGTTCACGTACGGCGGGAAGGTCTTCGCGCACAACGGCGCTATCTATCCGGTCAACCGTCTCGACTCTGTCGTCACTGAGCCGTGGAGCAGCCGGCTGCAGGGCACCACCGACAGTGAGAAGTACTTCTTCGCGATATTGGCCGACCTTGAGGAGCACGGCACAGTCATGCCTGCGGCAATCGCGCACGTCGTCGAGAGACTGACCCGCGACTACCGGCCGAGCAGCCTGAATGCGCTGCTCGAGACGCCATCGGCGCTCTACGCGATCAACGACCACGATCCCGACGCCGCACCGGGCTCATCGCCTGTGACGGCCGACGGAGGCGTGTCGGTGGACCACGCGACGCACTTTGATCTGCGACACCACATCACGCGCGACGCAGTCATCGTCGCATCCTCAGGATTCATACCAACCAACGCAGACGGCTGGGAGCTGCTTCCCAACCACACCGTGCTCAGGATCGACAAGGCAACGCTGACGACTCAACTCGTGCCGCTAGTTCGATGATTGTCAAGCGCCGGGTTATGACCGTTCAGGCCGCGAGTCGGGCGCGGGCAAGAGCACCTCTTGTCCCGCAAGAGATCGGCTTACGGGGCCGGTAGATAGTGGTCGGCGAGCCGGGACACAGCTGGCCCGGTTGTTCCCGCCGACCACAACGGACAACGTCGCCCTGGAACCGCTCGGACTCACAGTGTTGGGGGACGTGTGGTATCAGTCCTTGATTCACGGTCATGTTGTGGCCGTGGGGTCGTGAATCGAGGGTTCTCGTTGCAGTGCTGCTAGGCGCTCGTGCACCTTGTCGCCGATGGTTGCGAGCATCTCCAGCTCTGTCGCGGTGAGGTGGTCGATGAGGACATCGCGGACGTCGGTTAGGTGTTGCGGGGCGGCCGCTGCGATCAAGTCACGGCCCTCGGGGGTGATCGCGATGACCGCCCCCCGCTGGTCGGTGAGGCACCGCGTGCGGGACACGAGGCCGCGGTTCTGCATCCGACCCAGGTGCTGGGACAGGCGGCTCTTCTCCCAGTGGAGCAGTGCGCCAAGTTCGAACGACCTCAGTCGGCCGTCGGGCGCTTCCGAAAGATGGGCCAGGGTCTGGTAATCAGCGTGGGACAGTCCGCACCGGTTGCGCAGTTGCCGCTCGATGAACTCCGACAGGCTGTCCTGCATCTTCATCAGGCTGCGCCAGGCCCGCTCTTCCCGTTGGTCCAACCATCGCGCCGCCATGCCTCACATGCTACCGGCTGGTTGACGTGTTAACCGAACGGACTTAGGGTCTGGTTCACAGGTTAACCAAACGAGTGGCAGCCGAACGGAGACAGCAATGAGGATCGTCACGATCGGACGAGGGACGGTCGGTGGTGGGTTAGGTCGCCTTTGGCGCGCCGCTGGGCATGACGTCGTGGGGCTCGGACGCGATGGCGGGGATGCGTCGGACGCGGACGTCGTCCTGGTCGCCGTTCCCGGCGCGAACATCTCAGCAGCCCTCAGCAAGGTGACAGGGCTCGAAGGGAAGGTCGCGGTCGACGCGACGAACATCCTGCCCGCCCGACAGGGCGACTATCCGTCCTACGCCCACGAGGTGCGGTCCTTCACCAAGGCACCGATTGCCAAGAGTTTCAACATGAACTTCGGAAGACTGTTGGACGTGGTGCAGAAGCAGCGGGTGCGGCCGAGCAACTGGTACGTCGCCGACGACGACGCCAGCCAGGTGACCGAGCAACTCATCCGCGACGCCGGCTTCGACCCGGTGCGCGTCGGGGATCTGTCCCGTGCTCGAGACTTCGAGGACGCGGTCTGGCTGCTCATGGGCATCCAGCCCGTCGGCGGGGTCTTCTACCGGTTTGCCGGCCCCGGGCAGCTCTGAGCACGCCCACCTCCGCTCACCTTCACGCCGAGACGAGAGCAATCCACCAGCCCGCTGGACGCCGCTCCTGCCGGCGGCTCGCGCGCCCTCGCCCGACATCGAGTTCCGGACCGTTCTCCGCAAACCATCACCGCGACCACCCGCGTCGCCTTCACAACCCTGGGGCACATCAATGAAAGCCGCCGTCGTTTCCGGTCCGAACCAGACGCCCATCTACGCAGACTTCGACGATCCCAAACCCCAGGACGGGTTCACCATCGTCGACGTCGCAGCATCCGCGCTCTCCAACGCCACCCGAGCACGCGCAACCGGGAGCCACTACTCATCCGCCGGCAACTTCCCCCTCGTGCCCGGGATCGACGGCGTCGGCCGGACAGAAAACGGCCGGCGAGTCGGCTTCGTCCTGCCCGAAGCGCCTTACGGTGGCATGGCCGAGAAGACCCGCGTGCGCAACGCGCTCTGCCTGCCGATCCCAGATGACGTCGGCGACGTGCTCGCCGCGGCGATCATCAACCCGGGTCAGTCGCCGCTCGGCGCGCTCCGCGCCCGCGCCGGCCTGCAGGCCGGTGAAACCGTCCTGATCAACGGCGCGACCGGCACGACCGGACAGATCGCTGTTCAGATCGCCAAGCACCTCGGCGCCAGCCGAGTCATCGCCACCGGCCGCAACGCCGAGGCCCTCGCCAGACTGGCCGAGCTGGGTGCCGACCACACCATCGACCTCACTGCCGAGTTCGGAACGCTCCAAACCGAGCTGGAAACCCACACCGAAGGCGTCGACATCGTCCTCGACTACCTCTCCGGCCCACCCACCGAAACCGTCCTCGCGGCCATCGCCCGCAACCACAAAGCCGGCACACCCCTCCGCTACGTCATCGCCGGCACCGCGGCGGGCGCGGCGACCACCGTACCGACCAGCGTGCTCGCGTCCACCCCAGTCACCCTCATGGGCAGCGGAATCGGCGCGGTACGCGTGCCCGACATCCTGCAGGCAGCAAAAGACGCCCTGCAGATCGCCGGCACGATGCAGCTGCAGATCGACATCAACGAACTGCCGCTGAACAAGGTCGCCGAGGCCTGGGCCACCAACCACGACCGAAGGCGCGTCGTCTTCACGGTCTAAGCCTTGCAGCACCGCACCGCACCGCACCGCACCGCACCGCCACGTTGGCGATGGTCGGGCTTGGCGAAAAGGTGCGCGACGCGCTGCAGGGCAAGGCCGGCCGCGACGCGCTGGCGGCGCTGCTGACGGTGGTACGCCGCTACGTCACCGAGCATCCCGGGCGCTACGCCGGCTCCCTAGCAGCCCTGCTCGGCGGGTACGGTGTCTGCACCGCCGACACCGACCACGCCGCCCGCACGGTGCGCTGCCTAGCCGGTGAACGCTGGGGACCGGCGCGCTCAGCGGCTCAGCCCACAGCAAATCAGCGGCAAGCCGATGGCGGTCGTAATCCTCGCCGGTGAGCCAGGCTGCCGGCGGAGGTCGTGAGCGGTGTCCTGCTCACCGGCGGCGCTGCGCGGTGGACGTGGGTCAGGTGGCCGGCGAGAAGTGGGAGATGGCGTCGGCCAGTTCTGCTGGAGCCTCTAGGGGGATGAGGTGTCCCGTGCGTGGGATCAGCATGAATTGCGCATGTGAGAGGTAGGGGAGCAGGTTGTGG
>NZ_JAVREH010000071.1:0-14284 GCF_031845305.1 Jatrophihabitans lederbergiae
TCCGAAGATCACGCCGCGATGCCCGTGTCATCGGCGCGAACCCAAGTGCCCGACGACGACAATGACCGTGGTGAACACTCGGGTTCCCCCTGAGAACCCTTCAGTTTTTCCGAACCCGAGCAGGTTGCCGGTTTTAGGAAGACGAGCAAATCCTCGTGGGCGACGAGGTGCCGGGGGATGCCGTTAGCACGGGCTTTGCGGATGTGGGCGAGTTGAAAGAACGAGGCTCGGGTCACGAGCCGCTCCTCGCGCAGCGCAGCCAGCAGGGCGACGTTGCGGTCCAGCAGGGTGAGCCCGGTGCGGTCGCTGACGGCGGTGGTGAGCCGTCCCGGCAGGTCGACCATCACCCCCTTCTCCCAGTACGGGCGCACGGTCATGGCGACGATCCCACCGGGCTTCAAGAACGGCTGGCAGCCGGTGAGGATGTCGACCATCGCGTCCAGGAGCCGGTCCAGGCCGACGTGGGCGAGGTTGGCGGGGTCGCGGCTGTAGCGGTAGTCGCGTTTGGCGACTCCGGTGCCGGGGCGGGCGGTGACCTGCCCGTGCAGCGACGCCCCGTACGGGGGCGAGGTCAGCACCAGCGCCACCCGACCCACAAGCTCCGGATCCAGCAGCGAGCTGATCTGTCGGGCGTCTCCCTGGTGGACGGTGCCGTGGCCGGTGGCGCCCTGGGAGCGGGCGTGGTGCAGGTTGCGGCGGGCCAGCTGCGCCCACGGCGGCTCGTACTCCACCCCGACCGCGTCCCGACCGGCGCGGATCGCTTCGACGAGAGTGGTGCCGATCCCGCACATCGGATCGAGCACCACATCCCCAGGCTCGGTGTATGCGGCGATCGCGTGGGCGGCGATCGCGGGCAGCATCTTGCCCGGATGCGCGACCGAGGCCGGCACATACCGGCCGGAACGCTGCACCCGGGACGGCTGCTGGCCGGTCAGCCACACCGACAGCGGCACCGGTGGCGTAACAGTTGCGGGATCGGGGTCCGGGCTCGTCGTCGGGGTCGTTGGGTGGGGTTCGGGCTGGGTTGGGTCGGTCACGGAGAGGACCTCCTGGGTGTGGCGTGGGATGCGTCGGGCTGTGGGCTCTTCTGAACTCCGCGCATTCCTGCGATCGGTGACAGGGGTGCCCGGAATCCGTTGAGCGACGGCCGGCTACGTCCTGGCCCGGTCGCCAGGGCGGCTCATCGCGGCGGCGACAAGGGGGCGACAAACCAGGGACAGATCGGCGACAACAGCCACGAACCCCGGCGGGCGGGCCCTGCGTCCGGGCCGCGGCTAACCGAAGCCAGCTCGGGACGTCCCCGCGACGGGTGACCTGCCGCGGGTAGCTCCGCGCGGTGCGGACAGCGACAGCACTCGCTCACACCGGGTACCTGCGGGCCGTATGGCCGGTGCTCGGGTGCTGTCGTCGTCCTGTCCTCGCGGTGTCGCGGTGCCGTCGCCCGGCCTGTGGCGTGCTGACCCGCATCCGAAGTCACGCCGATGCGAGGAGCCACAGGCATGCCCAGCACAGCCACACCCGCCACCGCCACCCGCCGACCCACCCCCGGAGCCGAGCACGCCGCTGCGCTGAGGGCGCGGGATGAGTCGCCGCTCGGGATCGCCCGCACCGCGTTCGAGCTGCTCGTCACCGGTCCTGCCCCACTGAGCCTGGATGCCCGGTGCTATGCCGGGCTGCCCGACCGCGAGCTGCGGCTGGACGAGCTACGCACCCGGTTGCTCGCCCCCGCATGCCCCCGGGCCACCCGCGACGCGGTGTGGGCCGAGCTGGTGCGCCGCTCCCGCACCGGAGGGCCGGCGTGGACGATCGGCTGCGTCGGCGTCGCGCTGCCCGCCCTGACCACGCTCGCCGCGCAGCTGTGCGCCCGGTTCGCCGGCGACCGCAGCGACGTGCACGCCGAGATCCTGCGCGGCTTCCTCACCGGCCTGGCCACGATCGACGTGGATCGGCCGTCGGTGATGACCCGGCTGCGCTGGCACGCCTACCGGGCCGGGCATGCCGCCGTCCGCGAGGCCCTGGACGCCCCGGCCCCGCGCGGCATCGGCGGGCACTCGGCGCCGCCGCCGGTCCCGGCCGGTCACCCCGACTTCGTGCTGGCCCGCGCTGTCACCGCCGGGGCGGTCACCCAGGCCGAGGCCGACCTGATCGGCGTGACCCGCCTCGAGGACGTGGCTTTGCGGGACTGGGCCGGCGAACACGGACTGAACTACGTCGCGGCACGGCAGGTCCGCAGCCGGGCCGAGCGGCGCCTGGTCGCCTGGATCGCCAGCGAGCACACCGAACCTGAGTCCGGCGGCGGGCGGCAGGCGCCGACGGCCGGGCGGGTGTCACACATCGGCCCGGATCGCGGAGTTCAGAGGCGCGGGACAACCCCGCTCACGCCACGCCCCGGCGGCCGCACCGCCGATGCCGCCGATGTCTTCAAGGAGTCCCGATGCGCCTAACCCGTCAACCCCACCCCGCCACCGACCGGCATCGCGAAACCACCGGCCACCGCGGCGCGCGCTGGCCTGCTCGCCGCTGGCGGCTCGGCGCGGCGGCCGTGGTGTCGGCGGTGATCTGCGCGGCGCTGTTGGCGCCCTCGGCCGCGGTGGCGGACCCGTTGCGCGAGCTGGCGCTGGCCGGGTCGGTCGATGAGGTGCTGACCAACGTCCGCAACTGGATCATGGGCATCCTCGCCGGCGTCGCCACGGTGTTCCTCACGATCGGCGGCCTTCGGTACGTGATGGCCGCCGGCGACCCGGGCGAGGTGGCGAAGGCCAAGATCGCGTTCAAGTCCGCCAGCATCGGCTACGCCCTCGCCGCGCTCGCGCCGCTGGTGGTCACGGTCCTGCAGGGCATTGTCGGGGCCTGACCCGTGACCACAACAATCCCCCCGACCGGGCCAGCTCCCGCCCTGGCCGACCAGGTTCTGGCGATCCCCAACCCGTTCGGCGGGAGCTCGGTGAGCGGCTGGATCGTTGACGGCATCACCAAGGCGATCAATGCCTTCTTCGGCGATCTGGTCAAGGACGCGCTGAACCCGCTGCTGAAGCTGCTCGGCCGGACCCTGCTGACCACGCCCGACCCGACGTCGCTGCCCAGGGTCGGACAGATGTGGGAGAACTCCCGCGAGATCGCCGTCGCCTGCTACGCCCTGCTGATCCTGGCTGCCGGCATCCTCGTGATGGGCTACCAGACGCTGCAGACCCGGCACTCGGTCAAGGAGATCGCCCCGCGGATCGTGGTCGGGTTCATCACGGCGAACATGAGCCTGCTGCTGGCCGGGCACGCCGTCGCGTTCGCCAACGCCCTGTCGACCAGTCTCCTGTCCGGCGGGGTCGACCCCCAGGTGGCCGCGACCACGCTCACCGCGCTGGTGATGAACGCGGTCACCAACGGCGGCATCTTCCTGACCTTCATCGGCCTCGCGGTGGCGGGCATCCTGATCTCGCTGCTGGTCTGCTACGTCATCCGCGTCGCGCTGACCGTGATCCTGATCGCCGGGGCGCCCTTGGCGCTGATGTGCCACGCCCTGCCGCAGACCGAAGGCATCGCCCGCTGGTGGTGGCGCGCGTTCGCCGGGGTGCTGGCCATCCAGCTCGCGCAGTCACTCACCCTGGTCGCGGCCCTGAACGTGTTCATCGCCCCGGGCGGATTCAGCTTCTTCGGACCCACCGCAGGCGGCCTGGCAGACCTGATCGTCACGATCGCGCTGCTCTACATCCTGTTCAAGATCCCGTTCTGGATCCTGCACGCCATCCAGGTCGGCGGCGGCCGGTCGTTCATCGGTGGCGCGGTCAAGGGAGTCATCGCCTACAAGACCCTCGGCCTGCTCGGATTGCGCGGCGGCGGCGCCGGCAGTAGCGGTGGCGCAGGCGGGCGGCGCCCGGGGACCGGCGGTAGCGGCCCGGGTCAGTCCGGATCGCCGCGCGGCCCGCAGAACCCGCAGAACCCGCCGAGTCCGCGGCGCGGCGGACCCGGGGGCTTCCCGGCCGGCGGCACTGGCCGGACAACACGACCCACACGCAGCCCGAGCGGCCCACCGCGATCCGGCTCGGACCTGACTGGCGGCGGCTCTGAAGGCCAGCAGGATCGGACGGCGGGTCGCTCGCCGCGGATGGCCACCGCACCCCGAATCACCGGCACGACAGCCAACCGCGCTCTCCCGACACGGCCGGCAGGAGGCGGCCCGGCACCGGACCTGGCCGCCTCGACGGCCACCGGCACGGCATCCCGCCCGACACCGGTGCCGCCCGCGCGACCCGCTCTCGCGCTCCCGGCGCCATCGGTGCACCGTCCGCAGCATCCTTCTTCCCGGCGGGCGGTCCCTGTCCCCCCGCCGCCGACCGGATCGGTACCGGTACGGCTGCCGATCGACCTGCCGGCAACCTCCGCCCGCCAGGGCCGCCCGGGCACGTCTCGCGCGCCTGCCCGAAGCGCAGGACCGGCGGCCTCCGCACCGCCGCGACTCGCACCGCCAACACCGGCCTCGCCACTGGCGTCCGCGGTTGTCCGGCCGGCGGGCACGTCGAGTCGGCCCACCGCCCAGCCGTTCACCCGACCCGCGCCGGTGTCGCGTCCCATCCAGGCCGCGACAGCACCAGGGCCGACCCTGCCTGTCCCGAGTTCGAGGAGGAAACCCCGATGAGCACGACCCATCACCGCGTCGCCGCGGGGGAGCAGCCGGTCCATGCCGTGCGGATTCCGGCCGATGTCGAGCGCCAGGACCGGGTGTTGGCGAACCTGACCGCACGGCAGTTGGCGATCCTGACCGCCGCCGGTCTGCTGCTCTACGCCGCCTACGCCGCGACCCGACCGGTGCTGCCGCCGGTCGTGTTCGCCGCGATCGCGGTCCCGGTCGCGCTGGCGGCCGCGATCCTGGCCCTCGGCTCGCGCGACGGCCTGAGCCTGGACCGGCTGCTCGCGGCAGCCGTGCGGCAGCGCCTCACCCCGCGGGTGCAGATCGCCGCCCCCGGCGGGATCATCCCGGCCCCGGCCTGGGTCACCGCCCACGCCACCAGCGACCCGACCAGCACGGGCCGGGTGACGCCGAGCGCCCTGGACCTGCCGGCCCGGTCGGTCACCGACTCGGCCGCCGGGTCGGCGGGGGTGATCGACCTCGGCGCGGACGGGCTGGCCGCCGTGTGCGTGTGCTCCACGCTCAACTTCGCGCTGCGGACCCCGGCCGAGCAGGAAGGACTCGTCGCGAGCTTCGGCCGCTACCTGCACTCCCTCACCGCCCCGGTGCAGATCCTCATCCGCGCCCAGCGCCTTGACCTGACCGGCCAGATCGCCGACCTGCGCGACCGCGCGGGAGGGTTGGCGCACCCGGCGCTGGAGCAGGCCGCCCTGGAGCACGCCGACTACCTGACCCAGTTGGCCGAAAACAGCGACCTGCTGCGCCGGCAGGTCCTTCTCGTGCTCCGCGAACCCCTCCACCCCGGCAGTCCTTTCCCGGCCCACCCGGCACTGTCCACCCTGCGCCGCCGCGCCGGCCGACGGCCGCGCGCCGGGCACGCGGCGCGCCACGCAGCGGAGACCCGGTTGGCCAGGCGCATCAGCGAAGTCAGCGGCCTGCTGTCGACCGCGGGGATCGTCGCGACGCCCCTGGACGCCGCCCGGGCCAGCGCCGTCCTCGCCGCCGCGTGCAACCCGGAGTCGCTGATCCCGCCCACCGCGGACCTGGCCGGCCCGGATGCGGTCATCACCACCACCCCCGCCGTCGAGGTGGAGGAGGCCGAGGCGGACAGCGACCCCCGCCGTGCTCCCGCGGCGATGCCGTTCGACCCCTACTGGCTCGCCACCGACGCCACAGGAGACTCGGTGGCCGAGGACGAGTCGTGGTGGGCGCGATGAGACGCCGCAGCCGCAACGGCGCCGCGGCCGTGGAAGGGTTCGGCGGGGCGGGGGCGTTCAGCCCGGCCTCGATCGAGATCGCCCCGCGGCACCTCGTGGTGGGCGGGGAGCACGTGGCCACCTTCGCCGTCCTCGGCTACCCGCGCGAGGCCTTCCCGGGGTGGCTGCAACCGCTGCTGACCTACCCCGGCCGCCTGGATGTGTCGCTGCACGTGGAGCCAATCGACCCGGTCACGGCGGCGGACCGGCTGAAGAAGCAGCTGGCCAAGCTCGAATCCGGCCGCCGGCACGACAACGAGCACGGCCGGCTGCTGGACCCGATAGTGGAGGCGGCGACCGAGGACGCCTACGACCTCGCCGCCCGGGTGGCCCGCGGCGAGGGCAAGCTCTACCGGCTCGGCCTCTACCTGTCCGTCCATGCCCGCGACGCGCAGGAGTTGGCCGCCGAGGTCGCGGCCGTCCGGTCGCTGGCGGCGTCGCTGCTGATGGATGCCAAACCGGCGTCGTATCGCAGCGTGCAGGGCTGGCTCACCTGCCTGCCGCTGGGCCTGGATCAGCTGGCGATGCGGCGCACGTTCGACACCGCCGCCCTGTCGGCGGCGTTCCCGTTCACCAGCCCCGACCTGCCCGCACCCGACCCGGCGTCCCTGGAGGCGCCTGCCGGGGTGCTGTACGGGTACAACCTCGGCTCGCAGGGGCTGGTGCACTGGGACCGGTTCGCTCTCGGCGGGCAGGTGCACAACCATAACGCCGTCATCCTTGGCCGGTCCGGGGCCGGCAAGTCCTATCTCGTCAAACTCGAAGCGCTGCGGTCGCTGTACCGGGGGGTCGAGGTCGCCGTGATCGACCCGGAGGATGAGTACCGGCGGCTGTGCCAGGCCGTCGGGGGCACCTACCTGCGCCTCGGCGCGGACGGGGTCCGGATCAACCCGTTCGACCTGCCGGTCCACACCCGCCCGGACGGGCGCCGCACCGCGACCAGGGACGCCCTGGTGCGGCGGTCGCTGTTCCTGCACACCGTGCTGGCGGTGCTGCTCGGCGGCGAGCCGTCGGGGGCGGAGCGGGCGGTGCTGGACCGGGCGATCACCGGCACCTACCAGCGGGCCGGGATCACCGCCGACCCGCGGACCTGGGTCCGGCCAGCGCCGATCCTGCCCGACCTGCGCGACACCCTCGCAGACCTCGCCGACGACGGTGACACCGTGGCGGCCAGTTTGTCCGAGCGGCTGCACCCCTACACCGATGGGGCGTTCGCCGGCCTGTTCGCCGGCCCGACCACGACCCGCCCGGAGGGGCACCTGATCGTGTTCTCGCTGCGGGACCTGGCCGAGGAGCTCAAACCGATCGGCACCCTGCTCACCCTGGACGCGATCTGGCGGCGCGTCACCAATCCCGCGACCCGCCGGCCGCGGCTGGTCGTGGTGGACGAGGGTTGGCTGCTCATGACCCAGCCGGCCGGGGCGGACTTCCTGTTCCGGCTGGCGAAATCGGCGCGCAAGCACTGGGCCGGGCTCACGGTCGCGACCCAGGACGCCGCCGACATGCTCGGCTCCGACCTCGGCCGGGCGGTCGTCGCGAACGCCGCGACCCAGATCCTGCTGAGACAGGCTCCGCAGGCGATCGAGGAGATCACCGGCACCTTCGGCCTGTCCGCGGGGGAACGCCAGTTCCTGCTGTCGGCCGAGCGGGGGCAGGGGCTGCTGTCGGCCGGCACTCAGCGGGTCGCGTTCCACGCGATCGCCTCACCGTTCGAGCACGAGCTGGTCACCACCAGCCCCGACGAGCAGGCCGCTGACACCACAGACGACGACACCGACGTCCTCCTCGACCCTGATCCCGATGGCGACGCTGATCCCGGCCTCGATGTCGGTGCGGGGTCCGGCGACGACGGTTTCGGGGCCGCGGCATGAACGGGACCAGCACCGCCATCCGCCGGTCGGCCCTGACCGCGAGCGCGGCGAGCCACACCACTACCCCGAGGCCGAACCGCGCATCCCAGCCGCCGTCTGTTCCGGGCAGCCCGTTGCAGCGGTACCTGCGCGACCCCGGCGGCGCCCTGCAGTCGGTCGTCGGGCACCTCGAGGCGTGGGCCACCGGGCCTGGCCTAGTCATCGCGCCGGTGCTACTCGTTGTCGTGGTCTCGGTCCTGCTGGCGCGGGCGTGGTGGTTGCGTCGCTGCCAGCAGCGGCTCGGCCGCGACGCGCGCTTGGTGGCCGTCCTGCCGCCGCCGGCGGTGGACCCGGCCGGTGCGGTGGCGCTCTGGGCGAACCTGGTCGGGCTGCTACGTCCGGCGTGGCGGCGCCGGGTGAGCGGGCAGCCGCACGTCGGGTTCGAGTACCGGTTCACCAGCGAGGGCAGCCATATCCGGCTCTGGGTGCCCGGGTTGGTGCCGCCGGGCATGGTCGAACGCGCCGTCGAAGCGGCCTGGCCCGGCGCCCACACCACCACGACCCACCTCACCGACACCAGCACCAGGCCCGAGGTGAGCGAGGCTGGTCTGGTGGTGGTGGGCGGGGTGTTGCGGCTGGCCCGCCCGGAGGCGCTGCCGATCCGCACCCGGTTCGACGCCGACCCGCTGCGCGCTCTGTTCGGCGCCCCGGTCGGCCTGGAACCCGGCGAAGAAGCGGCGGTGCAGGTGCTGGCCCGCCCGGTCACCGGCCGCCGGATCACCCGCGCCCGCCGCACCGCGACCGGCCTGCACGACGGTCGCTCCGCGCGCCCCGCCGGCCGGCTGCTGGACCTGATCACCCCGCACACCACCCCACCCCGGCGGGGACAGTCCGCAACGGCGCCGGGGTTGGACCGGGTCACCGCGCTGGCCTACGGCGCGCAGGACCGCGCGGTCGCCGCCAAGCTGGCCGGGCCGCAGTTCGAAACCGTCATCCGCTACGCCGTCACCGCCCCCACCCCGCCCGAGCCGGTGCGCGGCGGACTGGCGGCGACCCGGGATCGGCTGCGGGGGCGGGCGCACGCGATCGCGTCGGCGTTCGCCGGCTATAGCGAGCACAACCACTACGCCCGCCGCCGCCTCACCCACCCGCGCGAAGTGATCGGGGCGCGCGGGTTCCCCCGCCGCGGGGACCTGCTATCCGTCCCGGAACTCGCAGCGCTGGCGCACCTGCCCACCGACCAGCCCGTCGTCGGCCTCGAATCCGCCGGAGCAAGGGCCGTGCCACCACCGCCCGGCATCCCCACCCCCACACCCGGCAACGCCCAAGGGGTGAAGCCGCTGGGCGCGGCCGATACCGGCCACCGCCGCCCGGTCGGGCTGACTGTCGCTGATGCCCGGCACCACCTGCACGTCCTGGGCGCCACCGGCTCAGGCAAGTCGACCCTGATGGGCCAGCTCATCCTCGCCGACGCCACCGCGCGCCGCGGGGTCGTCGTCATCGACCCGAAGGGTGACCTGGTGACCGACCTGCTCGACCGGCTCCCCGCCGAGACCGCCGACCGGGTGTTCCTGTTCGACGCCGACGCGCGCACCGGCACGCCCTGCCTGAACCCCCTCGATCCCGGCCCGGCCGGTGTCAGCGTCGAGACGAGCGTGGACAACCTGACCTCGATCTTCGCCCGCGTCTACTCCCGGTTCTGGGGACCCCGCACCGAGGACGTGCTCCGCGCCGCCTGCCTCACCCTGCGCGCCCAACCCGGCACCCCGACCCTGGCGCAACTACCCGGCCTGCTCGCCGAACCGGCCACCCGCGCCCGCGCCGTCGCCCACGTCAACGACGAGGTGCTGCGCGGCTTCTGGGACTGGTATGAGCACCTCAGCCCGGGCGCGCAGGCCCAAGCGGTCGCGCCGCTGCTGAACAAGCTGCGCGCGTTCCTGCTGCGCCCGTTCGTGAAAGCCGCCATCGCCGGCGGCCCGTCCACCCTCGACATGGCCCGCGTGCTCGACGACGGCGGGATCTGCCTGGTCCGCATCCCCAAAGGCTCGCTCGGGGAGGACACCACCCGCCTCGTCGGGTCGCTGGTCGTGGCGTCGGTGTGGCAGGCCACCACCGCCCGCGCCGCCGTCGCGCAGCAGCAACGGCGAGACTGCTCGCTGTATGTCGATGAGTGCCAGAACTTCCTCAACCTGCCCTACCCGCTGGAGGACATGCTCGCCGAAGCCCGCGGCTTCCGGCTGTCGATGACCCTGGCCCACCAACACCTCGGCCAGCTCGGCCGGGAGCTGCGCGACGGAATATCGGCCAACGCCCGCAACAAGATCTTCTTCACCGCCTCACCCGAGGACGCCCGGGAGCTGGCCCGCCACACCACCCCGCGGCTGGGCGAGCACGACCTCGCCCACCTGGCCGGCTACCACGCCGCCGCCCGGCTGCTCGTCCACGGCGCCGAAGCCGCCCCGTTCACCCTCACCACCACACCCCTGCGATCCGCCGTCCCAGGCCGGGCGCGGCTGCTGCGCCGCGCCGCCGCCGACAACGCCACCCGCCACACCGGCAGCAGCGCCGCTACCCGCGGGCCGAGCGCCACGCCCACCCGCGCCGCAGCAGCAGGGGGCGACCCGCGGTGGCACACCTCCGCTGCCGGAAAAGAGGAACGCCAGTGACCTATCCCGTCGCGCAGCGACACCTGCGCGCCCCGCGAGGTGCCCGGTTGGCCGACCGCGCCGCGGTGACCGCCGAGCACCTGGCCTTCCTCGCTGCTCACCTGACCGCGCGGGACCGGTGGCTGGCCCGCGTATTGCACGAGCACCGGGTGTTCACCAGCACCCAGCTCACCCGGCTGGCATTCGACTCAACACGCACGGCCAACCAGCGGCTCCTGCAGCTTCACCAGTGGCGGGTCATCGACCGGTTCCAGCCGTTTCTCGACGTTGGCGCGGCGCCGATGCACTACGTCCTGGACCTCGCGGGCGCGGCCGTGCTGGCCGCCGAGGACGGCCTCGCGCCCGCCGCGGTCGGCTACCGCCACGACCGCGCCGTCGGCATCGGGCACAGCCTGCGGTTGGCGCACACCGTCGGCGTCAACGGCCTCTACACCGCCCTGGTCGCGCTCGCCCGCCACACAATCAAACCCGGTCAAGCGGCCGGTGCGCTGGGGGAGCGGGCGGTGACCGCGTGGTGGCCCGAGGCCCGCTGCGCCCGGCTGTGGGGCGACCTGGCCCGACCCGACGCCTACGGCCGTTGGCGCGAGAACGACGCCGAGATCGAGTTCTTCCTCGAATACGACACCGGCACCGAATCGCTCACCCGGGTCGCGGGCAAGCTGCACGACTACCACCACCTTGCCGCCGCGACCGCGATCACCACCCCGGTCCTGTTCTGGTTCCCGACACCGGCCCGCGAAGCCGCCGCCCGCCAGGCGCTGGCTGCCACCCTCGCCGCGCTGCAGCGGCCCGAGTCCGTCCCCGTCGCCACCACCACCACCACCGCCCAACCCACCGCAGCGCCCCGCGCGGGACGGACGCAGGCAGCGCCGGACAGCCCGGCCGGCGCCCGCTGGCTCACCCTCGACCCGAGCCGGCGCCCGACAACCCACGGAACGCAAAGTGATCAGCGGGTCCGGTTGGCCCACCTCACCTGGCCCCACACCGGCCCCGGCAGCCCTGGGATCCACACCCGTCCTGGTCGTGCCGGCGAACCCGCCCCCACCCCGGGGCCGGTGCCCGGCGCTCCGGGACTGGCGGCGCCTGAGCCGATGCCGCCGGCGGTGTTACCCGCCTACCTCACCCGCGCCGCCCGGGACGGCCGGTGATCAAAGCCGCAGCCGGCGGCCTCGCTGCGCTTCTGCTCGGGGTGGTGCTGGTCGCCGCGGCCACCGGCGGCGTGGCCGCGCAATTCCTCGGCGACCCCGGTAGCGGCCCCGGTGGCGGGCAGAGCGCGCCCAGCAGCACCGCGATCGACGACATCCCGCCGGACTACCTGCTGCTCTACCTGCAGGCCGCCCGGACCTGCCCCGGCCTGGACTGGACGATCCTGGGCGGTATCGGGTCGGTGGAGTCGGACCACGGCCGCTCCACCCTCCCCGGCGTCCACTCGGGCGCGAACTTCGCCGGGGCGCGGGGGCCGATGCAGTTCGAGCCGGCCACCTTCGCCGAATACGACCAGCCCGTCCCCGGCGGCGGCGCCGACCCGCCCAGCCCGTATGACCCGGCGGACGCGATCTTCGCCGCCGCCAGGATGTTGTGCGCCAACGGCGCCCGCGGCGACGCCGACATCCACGCCGCGATCTATGCCTACAACCACACCGACTCCTACGTCGCCGAAGTCCTCCACCGCGCCGCCACCTACGCCACCGCCGTCATCGACACCGACCCGGCCATGCCGCCGGCAGCGGCACAGGCCGCGATCAGCTACGCGCGCAGCCAACTCGGCCTGCCGTATGAGTGGGACGGCTCCGGACCAGGCCACGGCGACACCGGATTCGACTGCTCCGGGCTCACCCAAGCCGCCTACCAATCAGCGGGGATCGCGCTGCCGCACAACGCCGCCCAGCAGTACGCCACCACCACCCACGTCCCCGACGGGGAACCCCTGCAACCAGGGGACCTCGTCTTCTTCGGCGCCACCCCAGCCACCATCCACCACGTCGGCCTCTACCTCGGCCAAGGGCAGATGATCGACGCCCCCGACTACGGAATCCCCGTCCGCATCGAGAACTACCACGAGTCCGACTACCTCGGAGCGGGCCGCCCCGCCGGATAGGGAGACTCAGACCGCGGAGCGCCGGTAGGTAGACCTACGGCGGTTCTGCCGGCGTAACGCAGTCCTAAACGCCGCGTCGCTGCTATAGTCATTCGTATCCGAGTTTTGGTCATATAGACAAATCGAGGTAAGAGATGACTATGGCCCGCTCGTTGCCGGGGTCGCTGGCGCCGGTGGTCGAGGAACTCGAGCTGGAGCAGCCGCAGGTGGTGACTCTCGCCCAGATCACCGGCATCCTCGGCCGGGTGGGTGCCGGCGAGGCGGCCTTAGAGCCTGGCCACGTCGCCTACGAGCTGCAGCGTCGCGGATGGTTGGGCCGGCTACGGACGATGAACACGTGGGAGTTCTTGCCGGGCGCGCGCTGGCGCGCACGGATCAGGTGACCGGTTGATCGAGCTGCGCGCGCAGCTCGCGCTCAAGCCGGACATGAGCATTGCCCTGGCGATGGAATCGGCTGCCGTGCTGAACCGGCTCGCCCAGCGAGCCCCCGCGCAGGAGGTCTTGTGGCTGCCCGCCCGCGTGCAGCCTCCTAAGGCGCTGAGCGGGTTCCGCCTCGTGCACGTCGAGGTGCCCGACGCGGCGATCGAGCATGTCGACCGGCTGCCGGTGTGGGGTGTCGACGCGCTGCTGGTCGGCGTCGCGACCAGGCCGTCGAGTTATCGGGACCTCGCGGGCCTGGCCCAGTGGCTGCCCGAGAGCGGCCGCCGCATCGACTACGAACGCCTGCTCGCATGCCTGGGCGCTGCGAACTCCTCGACCAGGCAACGGCTGATCTACCTCCTGCAACTGGCAGAACGCTCCGACCTGGCCGAGGACCTGGCCCGCCGGTTCCCGCCGACGGCGCCGGTGTGGTTCGGCGCCGCGAGATCCGGCGGGCGCCAGGACCGGCTCTCGCGCGTGCTCGACGCTGAGCTCGCTCCGCTGATGAGCGGCGGTACCGGCGCGTGATCACCGAGGGCTACCTCGTCCGCCATTACCAAGGCGCAGCCGGCGCGCGGGACGCGGCGCTGCTCGACATCGCACAGGACCACCTGCTCACCCACCTGCACGCCGCGGGGCTCTTCGGTCGGGGCCTGGTATTCAAGGGCGGGACAGCGCTGCGCAAGTTCCGCGCCGCCAACCTCGGACGGTTCTCCACCGACCTGGACTTCTCCGCAGCCGCCGAAGCGCTCGCCCTGGATGTGTTGTCTGCCGTCGACGGGGCCGAGGCCTTCGGGTTCCGGTTCACCGTCGAACGCCTCGGCGACGACGGCCGCCGCGGCGACATCCTCGTCGACACCCCGTTCGGCCGACCCAACCTGGGCGCCAAGATCGAGCTGTCTCGACATCCCCTCGTCCTGCCCCCGGAACACCTGAGCCCCGTTGCGCTCCCGATCCACCGCCAGTACGACTTCACGCTGCCCGAGCTGCCTGTCGTACGCGTCGAGGAAGCGATCGCTGAGAAGCTGGCGCGGTTTCGGCGGGTCTCGCTTGCCCGCGACCTGTATGACCTGCAGTGGTTCGTCACCCAGGGCGGGCTGAACACTGACCTCGTGCGCCGGCTCTGGGTGCTCAAGGTGTACCGGGACGTCAACCACGACGGACGAGGCGAGAAACCACTCACCGCCGAGCAGATACTCCGCAAGCGCACAGCGGAGGAGTTCGCCCGCGAGGACATCGGCTACCTTGGCCGGACCCCGAGAATTGATCCACGGTTTGTGGGAGTCGGTTATTGGTGGGTGCAGGCGGCAGCATAAACCGCTGGAGCCTGGTAGCCGAGGGAACTGTGCCGTCGGCGGTGGTTGTAGTCCTCC
>NZ_JAVREH010000072.1:0-14152 GCF_031845305.1 Jatrophihabitans lederbergiae
CCGCAGTCACCGACGAGGCGTCCGCGACGCCGGGTTCATCACCGGCACGCTGGTTGTCATTTTAGCGAGCACCATGCTGGGGTTGGCTCTGCTACACCCAGTGCTGAACCTGCCGTGAAGGCGTCGCGACCGTACCGGCTGTTGCCGACAGCGGTTCGCCAGGTCCCTCAGAGCAAGGCTGCCGGGCTATCACGGCCTCTCGCTACGCCGGATTTGTCCGGCGCTGAGTTGGTACGTCAGCGCTGGTCTGAGCCCTTCGGAGGTTCAGCATGGTCTCAACGGCTACCTCGCAGCCCTCGGACGCACGTGGCTGACCACCTGGCGGGCCGATCAGCAGGCTGAGCAGGCCCGCTACCTGATCGGCATGATCACCGCGGCCCGGCGCGCCGGCTACATCATCGCTGGGCCGTGATCACCTGCCGTGGCGTGGCGTTCGCTGTGCGACCCGGGTGTGTGCGGCCATGTGATTCGGGGTGGGATCGGGGTAGTGTTCTTCTGAGACAGACGCGCAGGTCAACGCACAGTCGGGAGCGGCTCCATGACGATGATCACCCCGGCGCGACCGGACCTTGATGCCTACGTGTACGCCACCCGGGCCGCCCAGCCCGACCTCGTGCGCGGGCTGGTCGACCTGCTCGGAGCCCGTCTGGTCGCCTATCTCGCTGGGGTGAAAGAGACTCGCGCCGTGCGGCAGTGGGCCGAAGGTGTACGACGCATCCACAACTCGGAGGACGAGCAGCGCCTCAGAGTGAGCTTGCAGGCTGCGCTTATGGTCTCTCAACGCGACACAGCCGAGGTTGTGCAGTCCTGGTTTCAAGGACTCAACCCGCACCTGGATGACCGCTCCCCCGCCAGGGTTCTGCGTGAGGCGCCCGTTGCCGAGGTCGGTCCTGCCGTCCTCGCCGCTGCCCGCGCCTTCGCCGCCGTCGGCTGACCCCACCCACAGGGATGGCCGAACAACACACTGACAGCGGGCCGGTCCACCTCACAAACGAGGAGGTCATCACCTACCGGATCGGCTACCAGCCTGACCCCTTCGCTTGGACGCCTTGGCAATACGCCGATAACGGCCGCTTCGACGGCCGCTGGGACGACCTGCACGCCCGGTTCCGGACCCTTTACGTCGCTGACCAGCTCCTAGGTTGCCTCCTGGAGGTCCTCGCCGTCTTCCGCCCCGACCCCGCCCTAGCGGCCGAGCTCGCAGCCATCGACGACAACGACCACGCCGAGGAACACCACCCCACAGCCGTAGCCGGAACTCTTCCCCGTTCCTGGCTCACACACCGCCGAGCCGGCCAAGCCCTGATGACCGGCGTCTTCGCCGACGTCCGCGCACCAATCACCATCGCCACCCTGCGGACCCGCCACGGCGACCTGGCCCAACGACTCGGCCTGCCTGACCTTGACGCTGCCGCCATCAAAACCGCCGAGCCCCGCAGACTGACGCAAACCATCGCGTCCTGGCTCTATGACCAAACACCCCCGCTCGGCGGCGTCTGCTTCGCATCCCGCCACGGCGACACCCTCACTCTTTACGCTCTCTTCGAACAACCCAACCAGCACACCTCGGGCCCAGCGAACCTCCGCCACCAGCAGGTCATCAGCCTCACCGAGGCGACGCCTGAACTCCAAGAAGCCATGCAAATCCACCAACTCCGGTGGGGGTCGTCCCTGAGCAGCAGTACCAAGCTTTAAGGGGCTCGAGTACCACCCCCTGGTACCGGCAATCCCCCACGCATGCAGATTGGCCGACTGGGTGAGCAGACGGGCGACGACGCGTGGCGACACTCCTATGTTCGAGCACATCCGCTGGGATCGCGCGAAGAATAGCAAGATATCAAGTCGGCTTGCAATATAACGCTATCGGTCAATATAGCAAGATGGATATCCTGTCTCTCTTCTCCGAGAAGGGCGGGGTCGGCAAGACCACCGCAACTGTCAGACTCGCCCGCGCGCTGGCCAGCCGCGGGCTCAACATCGGTGTGGTCGACCTCGACCCACGATCGACCGCAACCATCTGCCTCGGTGTCGAGGTGCGCCGGGGGGAGCACGTCGGCGCGATCCTCGGAACTGACGACGTTGCCGGCGCGGCCCAGGATCTCGCCCACTCCACACCGTGGCATCCGACATCACCGTCCTTCCCGGTCACCGCGACGTCGCTGCCCTCGAGGGAGCACCTCAGGAATACGACGACGTGCGCCTGCGCAACGCGATCGCCGGCTGGGACCGCGACGTCGTGTTAATCGACGCTCCTAACCGGCAGGGCGGGTTCCTTATCCGAACAGCGCTCACCGCCTCGACCCGCGTCTTGTACACCATCACGCCGGATGAAGACGGCCGCAGCGGTGTTGAATGGGCACGGTCCAACATCGCGAGGGTTCCGGCAGCTCAGCCCGCTGAACCCCGACGTGCAGGAAGCTGGCGTCATCGTCACCAGGTGGCCGGACAACATCCCGTCCCGCGACGCCCTCGGAGCACTCGCGGCGCTGCGGGAGGACAACGAGGGCATGGTGCTCGCGCCGCTGATCCCTGAACGCGTCATCGTCCGCTCCGCCCGTGCCGGCGAGGTGTGGTGGGGCGACTACGAACGAGGGGCGCCTGTCGCGGCCGCCTTTGAAGATCTAGCTGGCCAGCTCTGGCCAGTCACCGACGAGACCACCAGGAGCAACGCGTGACTCAGCAGCCCCCGGCCCAGCCGCCGGCTCACCGTCGGCGCATCGCTACACCCGTGCCCGATCCGATGGCCCCGGCGTCAACGTCCGCCGAGCCGGCCCAGCCGATCGGACGGGCACCGCGGCGACGCTCGGAACCAACCGTGCCCGTGTTCGTCCGGACCGCCGAGCAGAGCAAGCAACGGTTCGAGGACCTGGCCAGCGGACGCGGCCTCACCGCCCGCGCCATGTTCGAGCAGCTGGTCGATGAAGAGTGGAATCGGCACGACCAGGCAGATAGTTAGATATCTAGCTATACAGCGAATACTCATATGAGTGAACTACCTCGGCGGGATCCGGAAGTACGGGCCGTGGATCGAAGCATCCGTCCCGGGTGATCGCGACACGCACGGCCTTCCATTCCATCCAGTGCTGATCGCTTCGTAGCCCAGGTGTTCGGTCATCTCCTCAGCCAGCGGCCCGTTCGGGCACCGTCTTGCTCACCTGCGACAGCAACCCGTCCGGGCCGAGCAGTTCGACCCCTTCGGTCTGCGCCCGAGCCAGCAGCTCGTCCGCCAGCTCGGCGTCGACCAGCGGCGGTCGATCCGCCAGCTCGCGGTGGCGCTTACGGGCCACGATTCCAGTGTCAGTCATCGCGTGGTCCTTTCCGAGTCCTAGGACTCGGAGTCAGGCCACGTCACTTACACAGCCGATCTGACACGCCCACATCCGAGGCGCTGGAGCTCCGTCGTGGTGGGATGGCTCGCATGGCTGAGGTTTTGTTGGTCGAGGATGACGAGACCATAGGTCGTGTTCTACAGGCTGAGCTCGTCCAGGCCCGCTATCGGGTGCGGTGGTGTCGAGATGGGGGGTCGGCGCTGGCCGAGGCCGATTCGGACCACGCGGTGGATTTGGTTGTTCTGGATCTTGGCCTCCCGGATGTCGACGGCGTTGACGTGTGCCGCACTCTTCGATCCCGGTGGCCGAATGTGGTGATCATGATTTTGACCGCGCGCGATGCCGAGATCGATGTGGTGGTCGGGTTGGAGGCGGGCGCCGATGATTATCTGTCCAAGCCGGTCCGGTCGACGGAGTTGCTGGCTCGGCTGCGGGCGCATCTTCGACGCTCGGTTCCGCGGGAGTCGGCACCGACGCGGCACGTGTTGGGCGATCTCGTAGTGGATGAGGCGCTGCGCCGTGCATGGGTGGGCGAGTCTGAGGCGGTACTGCGGTCGAAGGAGTTCGATCTGCTTGCGCGGTTGGCTCGTGACGCCGGGGTTGCGATCAGCCGGTCGATGTTGATGGCTGATGTGTGGGATGCGCATTGGCACGGGTCGACGAAGACGCTGGACGTGCACATCGCGTCGTTGCGTCGCGCGCTCGAGCAGTGCGCCGCTGAAGCCTCCGTGGGGGCCCCGGCGGTCGAGACATTGCGCGGGTTCGGGTACCGCCTCGCAGGACCTCCTAGCGTCGCGGGAGGGCATCCGTTCCGGGGCTCACAGCCTCCGGATGGTCGGTAGGAGGTTGCGTCCGGATGCTCGGACCGCGCCGACTGTGACGGCGGTGAGGCAGGCGGCGGTGAGCGCGGACAGGGCGGCGAGGTAGGGCCATGGAACGGTGATCGTTGAGGGTGGCGGGTCGAACACGCCGGTGAGCACTTTGACGAGGGTTTGCGTTAGGTAGGCGCCGAGCACGGCCCCGCCGAGCGCACCAGTTACTCCGACGAGCAGGGTCTCGCCGGCGACGCTGGCGCGCAGGTGTCTGCGCCGCGCTCCGAGGGCGTTCATGATCGCGAGGCTGCGGCGGCGCTCGGCCAGGCCGAGGGCAAGGACGAGTCCGCCGGCGGCGGCAGCCAGGACGAGGGCGAAGGCGAGTTCGACGCGGGTCAGTCCGGCCAGATCGACGGACGTGAGGCTGGAGCCGACGGCGCCTCGCGTGGTGGTGATGTCGGTGACGCTGACCGTGGGTCCAACGAGGGTGCGAATGCGGGCGGCGACGGCGGAGGAGCCGGTGCCGCCGGTGTTGACGAGGAAGGTGCCGACCGCGTTGCTGCGGGTTTTCTGGGCCACGTAGGCGGCGTTGGTGATGAAGAAGCTGTCCTTGGGCGCGGTCGGGAATTCCGACACGACGCCGACGTAGTGGAATCCCACGGTGACCAGTTGGTGGGTCCGGTCGTCGACCAGGCGCAGGTTGACGAGGTCTCCGAGGTGTAGTTGGTAGTCCTTGACGGTTTCAGCGCTGACCAGGATGGAGTCGGGCTTGGTTTGAAGTGTGTTCATGAGGGCGGCGGCGCTGCCCCCCTGGAAGTAGCTGTCCTGCAGGGCCGTGACGGAGCGGATCGAGCCGGGGCGTACTCCGTAGAGGTCCTGCAGATCCGTCCCGACGTAGGCGTAGCGGTGCTCGAGCGGTTCCACCCCCGTGACACCCGGGACGGCGGCTAGCCGGGTCGCGAAGCCGGGCCCAACTGCTGCGGCGGGTGATTCGGTGACGGTGACGTCGGCGCCGTTGGTGAGTTGGGCGTCGGCCTCGGCTTGGGCGCGGTAGGTGGCGTTGAAGGTCGCGGTGGAGATCGCGAACGCGATCGCCAGCGCGAGGACCGTCGCGGCTTTGACCAGCGGGCGGCGTTGGCGGGACATGCTGGAACTAAGGACCGGGGCGAGGCGACCGGCGAACGGGCGCAACAGCAGCGCCGTCAGACGGCGACCGCGACCGAGGAGCAGGTCGACCAGACGCCAGACCAGAAGCCCGGCGCCGAGCCAGAGCAGGGCCGGTCCGGCGAGTGCCCAGTAGGAGACGGAGATCGTCGGGACGCCTTCGGGGGCGAGGACGAGTTGATAGCCGTTGTGGCTGGCGGCGTTGACGATCAGTCCGGCGCCGACGAGGGCGGCGATGTCGAGCCCGTAGCGGGCCCACCAGGGGTAGCGGCGAATCGCGATTTCTTCCCGGCCGGCGGCGATGGTCTGCTCGCGGACGTCGCGGCGAGCGGGCAGGAGCACTGCGGCGGCGGTGATGGCCAGACCCGCGGCGACCGCGATTCCGGCCCACAGCAGAGCCGACGGTGTGGTGGCGCCGAAGCTCGCGGACCCAAAGGCGCCCCGACCCACGAGAAGTGCCGCGGCAAGGCCGGCGAGGCAGCCGACCGCGCCGATCACGCCGGCCTCGAGCGAAGCCAGTCGCAGTAGTTGACGTTGGGAGGCGCCGCGGATACGCAGCAGCGACTGTTCGCCCCTTCGCCGACGGGCGCCCGCCGAGGCGACGGTTGCGGTGAGCAGGCCGGCGAGGATAGCGCCGGGCAGTCCGAGGAACAGGAACAGGACCTGGGCGTAGGCGGCGTCGCCGCGCGCCGCGTCAAGGGCCGCGCCGAGGTTGTTGCCGACGGTCGCCGTGCCGGTGCTGCGGGCTTCGACGTTGTGCGCAGCGGCGATGACCGTGGAGTAGGCGGCGGCAGGGTCGGTGGGCAGGGCGTGGCTCAACCGTGCGTGAATCTGAGTCGTGACGAGGTCGGGGCGCGTGGTGGCGATCGGTGCGCTGAACTGTTGCCATTGCGGGTAGGGCAGCAGGACGACGTTGTCTGGCGGCGCTGTGGGCTGCGCCCGGAGGGGGGCGCCGACCTTCTGGAACAGCGAGTTGGCCTGGGGTAGGTCGACGACGCCGGAGACGGTGACGGTGACCGGGGTCAGTCCTGGTCGTTGAATGGTGATACGTGTTCCGGGTGCGGCGTGCAGGTTGGAGGCGGTCTGCTGGGCGAGGAGCACGCCGGTTCCGGTGCCGGTGAGGGTGCGGATCTCGCCGGGGAAGGTCGCGGCGTAGGAGCTCGGTAGGCCGAGCACGACTCCGCTGCCGGTGGTCTGGGTCGTGCCGGAGGCGGCCGCGCTGAGCCCGGGGACTTGGGTGAACCCGGTCGTCTGGCTGGTGTGGACGCCAGGGGTGTGGGCGACGAGGGCGGCGGTTGCTGCTGGGTCGCCGCCTGGGGCGACCTGGACCTGCCAGTCGACGCTGACCGAGCGGACGGCTCGTCCGGTCATGCTGGCCTTCGCGTGGGCGAGGAACGCGCCGAGGCTGGCGAGTAGGGCGACGGCGATGGCCACGCCGATTGCCGCGCCGAGCAGTCGTGCGGGTTGGCGGCGCAGCAGGGCGGGCAACCAGATCCGGATCACGTGTGATCACCTTCGGTGTGGTGCCGGGTGGCCGACGTATCGATCAGGGACCGATCTGTCTGCGCGGCGGCGAATTGGCGTGTGGTCGCGGGATGGAGGCGGCCGTCGTGCATCGGCCAGATGGTGTGCATGCGGCCGCCGATGGCGTGATCGTGGGTGGCGACCACGAGTGCGGCGTCGATCTCGTCGCTGACCTGGATTAACACGTGGGCGACGTGGTCGGCGGTGGTGCGATCTAGTTGACTGGTGGGCTCGTCGGCCAGGATCAGGCGCGGCCGCGCGGCCAGGACGCGGGCGATCACGACGCGTTGCGCCTGCCCGCCGGAGAGCTCTTGGGGCAGGTCGCGGCGCAGGCCGTCGAGGTCCAGCAGGTCGAGGGCGGCGCGGGCGCGGTCGCTGGCCTCGCGTGCCGGGGTGTCGGTGAGCAGCATCGGGAGTTCGACGTTCTCCAGGACGGTCATGCTGGGGATCAGAGTGGGTGCTTGGAACACCAGGCCGACCCGGTGGGCGCCGTCGCGGGGATGGCCGTCGAGTGCGGGCCAGCTGATTTGCCCGGCGCTCGGTGTCTCAAGTCCGGCCAGCAGGTGCAGCAGCGTGGACTTGCCCGAGCCGGACGGTCCGATGATCGCGACGCGGTCTCGAGCGGAGACAACGCAGGTCGCGTCGTAGACGGCGACCACGGCCCGATCGCCGGTGCCGTAGGTCCGGCCCACACCGTCGCAGCGTGCGACGGCCGATTCCGCCAACGTGGTCGTGTTGGCGCGGCCGTTCGGTGTGGCGACGGCCGCGTGGTGTATCGGCGAGCCATTAGGGGTCGAGCCGTGGGGCGGATGGCGCAGCGTCATGAGCTGACCTCTCCGTTGCGTAGCGTGATCACACGGTCGGCGGCCGCTGCGACGGCGGCGCTGTGGCTGGCGACCAGCAGGGCGGTGCCGTTGTGGGCGCGTCGCGTGAGGATGTCGAGTACCTGCGCCTCGGTGCTGGAGTCCAGCTCACCGGTGGGCTCGTCGGCGAGCAGGACCGGTGGCTCGTTGGCCAGCGCGACAGCAAGCCCGGCGCGGACGGTCTCGCCACCAGACAGGGTGTCAGGTCGAGCATGTGCGCGGTGGGCAAGGCCGAGAGCGTCAAGGTGATCATCTGCGCCGCGAGATACGGTTCCGGCGAGGCTGCGTGCGAGGGCGATGTTCTGCGCGACGCTGAGATGGCTGAGTAGGTTGCCGCTCTGGGTAAGCACGCCGACGAGTCGTGCCCGCAGTCGGGCCCGTTCAGCTTCCGGACGGCGCGTAAGGCGGGTCCCGTCGATGCGTACCGTCCCGCCGTCGGGTTCGTCCAGTCCGGCCAAACACGAGAGCAGGGTCGATTTCCCGGATCCGGATGGCCCGACGACAGCGACGAATTCGCCCGGCGCCAGCGAGATGGACACGCCGCGCAGCGCCTGAGTCTCCTCGTCGCCGGAGTGGAAGAACCGGTGCAGCGATTCGGCCGCCATCGCCGGCAGGTGTTCATGTGTGCCGATCGATTTGTCGGTCAACCGCACGGACATCACTTGGTCCAGGCGAAGGAGTCGGTGACCTTGCGCCAAGGGTCGACGTTGTCCGAGCCGACAGGGGCGGCCAGGGTGAGGGTCACCGCCGTCCCCGCGCGCCAGAACGTATAGCGCTCGACCGCCTCGCTCGCTACCTTGCCAGTGACCGGGTTCACCGCGGAGTACGCGTGGTATGTGATCAACACGGTGGTGCCCGCCTTGCGCTGAACGGTGCTGATGGCGCCTGAGGTGAAACCCTGCGAAGAAGCCTCGATCCTGGGCACGTCGATTGCGCGAGCCGTGGCGATCGTGGGCGCCTGCGGTGAGGGCGCGGAGGACACGGTGATGTTGTTGTATTTATCGGAGAAGACAGCCGCTGACCCGGACGAGGATCGGGCCCAGCCTTCGGGGACGGTCACGGTGAAGCCCGACCCTCTGTAGAGGACGAAGGCCTGGTTGTCCGGGATGTCGCCGGGGGGATTTGTCTCGACCACCGCGGGCCCGGATGAAGTGCCCGCGCCACTTGCTGACACCGAGTTGCCCGCAGGGGTCGACGCAGAGCCGGCCGTCGTGGTGGTGCTCGGCGACAACGGGGGCCCTGAGGTGCCGCCGTTGGACGACCCACATGCCGACAGCACGACCACACTGGCGGCAGCCGCGCTACTGGCTGCCAACACCGTCCAGGGGTTGCGCCATTCTCGCCGAGATAGCAGTCGCATCATGTGTCCTCGCTCCGGGTTCCGGTGATGCCCGACCGTGAGGTCGCTGGCCTGTAACTTGACGCTAAGGACCGGTCGGCAACCGGACAGGCCGCTTCAGGTAAGACGACGGCAAAACATCCCGAGCCGCCCCGCGGCGCTCAACAAGATGAGCTCCGCTGCCACACTGCATACCCGGATGTGGGTTCGGCCCGAGGCGAGTCGATCCGTGAGGGGGACGCGATGCGGAGGCGGATCACGGTGGTGGCCGCCGCGACGGCCTTGCTTGCGGTGCTGCTGTTGGCCGTGCCCCTCGGCATCTTCGTCAGCCACGGGTATGTCAACGACGAACGGCTGGAACTACAGCGCGCTGCGGCCACAGCAGCCGCGTCTCTGCGCGGTGACCGCCCGACAGTCGCATCCTTGCGTATCGATCCCAGCGAGATCACCGCGAGCGTGTACGACCGTGCAGGGCGATTGACCGACGGCGCCGGACCCGCACACGCGGACCCGCTGGTACGAGCGGCGCTTCGCGGCACCGAAGCCACCGGCACCCTCGGCGCGGACATCGCCGTCGCCGCCCCAGTCTCGGACGGCGATCAGATCATCGCCGTGGTCCTGGTGCAGTCCGACCTCAGCTCGGCGCATCACCGCAGCCTGCTGGCCTGGCTCGTCATCGGCGGCATCGGGCTGGGCGCCGTCGTCGTCTCTGGGGGCGGTGCGCTGCTAGTCGCCAGGCGGCTGGCCGCGCCCGTGGAGCAACTGCGGGCCGGTGCCCGGCGAATCGGCGCCGGCGACCTCGACGCGCGCGTACCGCTTTCCGGCGTGGCCGAGTTCGACACGCTTGCCACCACCCTCAACGACAGCGCGGCACGCATCCAGACGATGATCGGCCGCGAACGCAGCCTGTCGGCCGAAGTCTCGCACCAGCTCCGCACACCGCTCAGCGGTCTGCGTCTCGAACTCGAAGCGCTCCGCAACACCGGCCGGCCCGATAGCCAGGTCGAATCCGCGCTAGCCGCGGTCGACCGGCTCGGAGCGACGATCACCGACATCATTGCGCTCGCTCGCGATCTGCCTGTCCAGCAGGTTGCGCATGTCCCGGACCTGCTCACTGCGGCCGAACGACGCTGGCATGCTCCGCTCGCCGCAGCGACGCGGCCGCTCCGTGTCGTCCTCGACCCTGGCGTCCCATCCGACATCGCCCTCTCGACGCCGGCCGCGACGCAGATTCTGGATGTGTTGATCGACAACGCACTTCAGCACGGCCGTGGCGCGGTCACTGTGCGCGCCCGCGAACTCGGTGGCCTGGCGGCCGTGGACGTCAGCGACGAAGGTCCCACCTTGGCTCAGGAGGCGCATGAGCTGTTCCGGGTGCGCGACGGGTCACTCGATGGAGGTATCGGGTTGCCCTTCGCCCGCAAGCTCGCCGAAGCTGAGAACGCCCGGGTCGCGTTGACTCAGCACGACCCGCCCACCTTCACCCTGCTTGCGGGCGCAGCGCCTCCTCACGCCCGGGCGTGAGGAGGCGGAAGCAGGCGAGTAGCCCTGGGCGCCACCCCACCCACTGGTGTCCGCCCGGGTAGCTGCCCACGACCACGGTGTGGTGGGCTCGGCGCAGCGCAGTCGCATAGGACCATGCGCGGGCGGCGCAGCGGGTATCGCTATGCCCGTAGGTCAGCAGCGTGAGTCCGGGTTCGCGGCCCCGGATGCAGTGTGGCCGACGCCGCGGCGCGGGCCGCGGTGCTGGCGTGCGCGATGGGAGGGATCTGCGCGTCGTAGCACCCGGACAGGCCGCAGAGGCCGTGCACCCGTGCGGGGCCGATAAGCGGCAGGTAGGCGGCGGCGAATCCACCCGAGGACAGACCGGCGTAGCTCCAGCCTGGCGTTCGTCCGAAAGTGTCTCGCCACCCAGCCCCCACGTCGGTGCTGACCCCGGTCCCCACCGCTTGGCCGACGGTGTTGGCGTACCAACGCTGGTTCGGGCTACTCACCGACAAACAACTACGCCGAGGCGTGCACAAGAACCTGCACGCCCTCGGTCCAGTCCTCGCCGCGGGCATCGTGATACGCCGGCCGGAACCCTCGACGAGGATGGTCTTTGGCGTACTGACGAAGCCAGGTCCGCAGCCCGCGTCCGGGTCGGCCACGGTGGTACTGGTCGGTTCTCGTCGCTGCGTTGTTCGGTTCTGCCCGGTGACCCGGCAGGCGAACGCTCACTCAACCCCATCGTGGCGATGAGGTGAGCAACGGCCGCCCGCCGGCGTTCCGGGCTTAGAAGTTTCCCCGAGCGATCTCCTTCAACGCCGCCTTCTCCAGCTCCGCGTCGGCGAGCAACCGCTTGAGCGTCGCGTTCTCCCGCTCGAGATCCTTCAACCGCTTCGCGTCATCGGCCTTCAGCCCGCCGAACTGGTTACGCCAGCGGTAGTACGTCTGCTCGGCCACGCCGAGCTCACGGCACACGTCGGCGACGTCCTTGCCCTCGCCCAGCATCCGAGCAGCCTGCGCTAGCTTGCGCACGACCTGCTCTGCACTGTGTCGCTTCCTCGTCGTCATCTTCATCGTCATCTTCATCGTCATCGAGCCTTCCTGCCCACATCGTGGGCGGCAAGACTCTCACACCACCTTGGATTAACCGGGTGGGGTCAGGCCACTACCCCACGGGCGGTGTCAGGCGGGGGACCGCCACCTCAACTTCCACGAGACCCGGGACAACCTCCGTCATCGCCGCGGCCCACATTGCGGCGCCGGAGTCATCGTCACCGAGAACTTCCGGGACATGCCAACACACCTGATTCCGCCCACTATCCAACTACAGAGCCCAGCCGAGTTCACGCTCAACACGGTCGCACTGAACCCTGCAGCGGCTCTGCGCGCCGTCGAGGCGATGGCTGCACGGTTTCGTGAACCACCGCTCACGGTGACCGAAATCCTGGACGCACTGGCCCAGAGATACCACTTCATCGAGGCAGTCGCCGTAACCGGAGAAGCGCTGGCCTGAACTCATCCCGTGACGGCCCGCAAGGTCGGCGGGTAAGAAGTCTTTACTGCGCAACGGCCGGTGCGGGTTCGGTTCGCGCCACGCTTGCGTGGCGGTCCAGGTGGTTTGAGGCCCTTCTAGTCAGCTCAGTAGCGGTCCAGCCGGCGTCCAGCGCCTCCTGGTACGCCGCAAGTGCGGTGTACCGATTTCCCTCATCAGCCTTGGCCTATGCTGCGGCGGCGGCGTCGTTGGCTTGCTCCGACGCCACCCATCCGGTCAACTAGATCGCGGCGATGTTGCCCACGACGTACCGGAATCCGGGGCTCTCGCCTTTCAAAATGCCGAAGCAACCAGAAAATGATCGCGCCAGGTAAGCCTGTCCAGGCCCGCGGTTTGACCACAACCCGTCTGCAGTCACTCGGGATTGCTCTACCGGTCGATGGCGAGGTCGTCGGCGAACTCGTCCGGCTCCTCAACTTGAGGGACGGAGTTGGTGGCGGCCTCACGCGCAACGTCGTGGGTCTGCGCATGGCGCCCTTCGGGGCCGCCTTGGTCGGAGTAAGGCTCGCGGCTGTCGCCCGTGCTGTGATCGTCGCTCTTGGCCATAGTGGTCTCCTTCGCTGCGGGCAGGCGCCCGTCCGTATGCCCGAAGATAAACCCCCGCACGCGCACTTGACGACCCGCATCGCAAGGACCCCGTGGGTGAAGACCCCGGACCCGCCGGCGCCAGCTCACTATGACGCTGTGGGCTGTCGCCATCGCTTACTTGACGCCAGGTCGCATGCCGACACTGGCGGAGGCGGTGCTGGCAGACTGTTGTTGTGGCGTGGCCCGTTGTTGGTGAGCCGGTGTGGTGGGAGTTCGCGATTCGTGGGGTGATGTTGCGGGGCACGGTGCAGCGCCGCGCTGGGATGTCGGCGTCCGGTGCGGTGGTGGCGGTGCACGGCGGGCCGGGAGTTGACGGTGCGGGCTTGCGACACGTGCTGGCGCCGTTGGCCGAGGACGCCGAGCTGGTGGTGCCCGACCAGCGCGGGCATGGTCGCAGCGATCTGGCCACGGCGGCGAGTTGGAGGCTTGATGACTGGGCCGATGATCTGGCCGGGGTGATCGGCGCGCTGCAGCTGCACCGGCCCGTGGTCGTCGGGGTGTCCTTCGGTGGCTGGGTCGCGCTGCGTTATGCCGCGCGGCATCCCGGACAACTCGGTGGCCTGGTCATCGCGGCGAGCACCGCCCGGCTGCTGAGTGTCGAGGAAGGCGCTGAGCGGATGGGCAGTCTGGGTGGGCCTGCCAGCGCCGCGGCCCGGCGGGCGGCGTACGCCGAGCCCGACCTGGAGGCGAGCCCGGCGTTCGAGCGGCACGTGCTGTCGCTGATGGCCGTGCGCGAACCGGGTCCTGCGCTGCGTGCGGTGCGCGCCGCGCAGGTCAAGACGCCGCAGGTCAACGCCCACTTCACCCCCCAATTCAGCCGGCTCGACCTCACCGACGACGCGCGGCAAGTCCGCTGCCCCGCGACCGTCGTCGTCGGCGAGCTCGACCCGCTCACCACGCCGCAACTGGCAGCCGCGACCGCCGATGCCTGCCCCGGCCGCGCCCGGCTCCGGCTAGTTCCCCACGCCGCCCATGACCTGCTCACCGACGCCCCCGACATCCTGCTCGAGGAGATCCACTGGGCGCTTGCGGCCCGCGACTGACCGGACCGTGCACAGACCCGACACCTGACCTCACAGCTCTGATACTGGCGTCTGGCACCCGTTTCGGGTAGCGATGTGGGATTGTTTGTCTTGTGGCGGCCTTTCGGGTGGTTGTGCCGACGGACAGGACAGGCCGCGACGGGGCCAGGTCCCCAGCGTTCTGGGTGTGCCGAGGTGGAGGTGGATGGGCGCTGCGGTTGCAGCGGTCCTGATGGCGGGATGCCAGAGCGGGTCACCCACCCCGCAGCGGGGTGCGGTCGCGGCACGTTGGACCAGCGCAACGGTGCGCCCGCCGGTAATGGCTTCCTCGGCGCGGGCGCCATTGGCTTCGGCCGCGCCGCCGCGGAGCAGCCCGGCACCGACGCCCTCGACACCGGCGCCCTCGACATCGGCGCCCCCGTTGCGGTTGCCCGATGGCGGGATGTCGATCGTGCCGCGGCTGCGGGTGGT
>NZ_JAVREH010000073.1:0-13293 GCF_031845305.1 Jatrophihabitans lederbergiae
CCGCCGGCACTCCGCCTGCGGCTACCGCAGCCCGATCACCTACGAGAACACCACCACCGCGGCTACGCTACGACCGGCCGCATAACAATCAAATCGCGTGTCCACTTTTCGGGGCGAAGGCCCGGTGCCGACGACGCGACAGATGTCGTCCCAGTGATCGCGGATGAGGCCGATGTTGATGCGGTGGTGGGCGAGCGGGTTCAACGGCCCGTAGTCCCGGCTCGGATGGATTCGGAACAGTCGCCGGTCGGGCAGCTCCGCCAGCCGGGGCATGTATCGGTAGCCGAGCAGTTGGCACAGCCCGAAATTCAGGTCGCTGGCCGAGGCGGTGTCGGTGACGATCTCGGTCGGATTGAGGCTCGTGGGGTTATCTAGGATTCGGTCGAGCAGGAACTGGCTGTCGCGGGCGGTGCCGGTGACGACGATGCTGGCCCAGCCGAGGTAGTTGTCGGCCACGTAGTTGAACAGCGTGATGCCACGGCCGGGGCCGAAGTAACGCGGGTTGGGTCCGGCATGGATCGAGCGAACCGGCACCACGAAGCGCAGCCCGTCGGCAGAGGTCAGTTCGCCGCCACCCCACTGCCGGGCGAGCGGGATGCCGGCCTGGTGATCGACCAGCCGGGTGTTCGCCGCGGTGACCGTCTCAGACCGCAGGTAGTTCGCTTCCACCCACTTCAGCCGCGCCTCGGTCAACGCGGGGACGTCACGGCGCGACACGGCGGTGTAGGGGACGTTGCAAGCCTGAACCAGCAGCGCTGCGCAGATCGAGAGCGCCAGGTCGGGCGATCGAGCGGTTCCGGCTGCCGGCAGGAACGACTGGGTGAAGCCGGTCCACGCGTCGACTTCGAGCAGCACCTCGGGTAGCTCCGAGGTGGGGATCAGGGCGGCGATTTGATCGCGAAGCAGCTCTGTGCTCGCCGGTAGCGGCTCGGCGTCCAGCGGCGGAACCTTGAACCGTTCGTGGGTCCGGTCGGCGGCGAGCAGGCCGGGTTCGTCGGTGACGACCTCGCCGGCGTGGGCGTAGGCGTCGTCGAGTTCGCGGCCGAGCCGGGCGAGCAGCCGCCGTGGTCCGCCGTCGAGGTCGAGGGCACGCTTCACGCTGACGCCGTTGCGTTTCCACGAGGTCTTGTCCAGCAGCAGTCGACGGGGGTCGCCCCAGCGCAGCGCGTCGGGCACGAAAACGTCGCGGCGTCGGATCGCCAGCCGCAGCGCGTCGAGCGTGCACAGGGTGTACGCGCCAGCATCGAGGGTGCCGTTCTCGCGGAACACCAGCGCCGTCCAGTGTCTGCCGACGTGGCCGGTTGGTGCGTCGCTCAGGGCGGCCTTCCCATCTTCGACAGCGGCGAGGTGTTTGATCGCGGCGAGCGCAGGATCAGCGGCCGTGGTGGCATCGAATGTGACTTGTCGCAGCAGTGTCGGCAGGAAGCGGCGGATGTGTGGGTAGCGGGTGCGCATGCCGGCGGCGACCCGGTCGCCCGGGTGGGCGACGATCGCGTGGACGCGAGCGATCGCTGTCTCCAGTTCGGAGCGGCTGACCTGTCCGAATGTTGCCGGTCGGACGCGGCTGTCGGCGACGGTGGGATCGAGTAGCGCTCGCGCGGCCCGGGCGAGTAGCAACGCTGCGGAGTCGAGGTCGCCGAGGGTGCGAAGGCGTTCCTGTTCGCCGAGGCGCTCGACCTTTGCGGTGAGGTCGTGCAACACGATCAGTAGGACGTCTATGACGTCGTCGTGTGCGGTGGCGTGTAGGTGTCGGGCGAAGAGTGCGAGTGTGGCGTCGCGCCGGTCGGGGAGTGGCGCCGGACGCGCTGGGCCTTGACCTGCAGCGCCTCGGTGATCATTCGGGTGGTGCGGCTTGCGAGGACGCCGTCGAGCTGGATCGTCGTGGCGCCGATTCGCTGGATCCGGGCCAGGCGTTGCAGCGCGGCGAGAAGTCCGTCGATGCTGGGTTGGCGTGGTGGGCGGCGCAGCTGCTCCAGTCGTGAGGTGTTCTCGCCTGCGGCGACGTCGAGCAGCGCCTTCAGGTCGTGCCGTCGATCGTGGGGGACCTGGCTGGCGATGCGGCGTGAGGCCAGCCGGGTGGCTCGGTCGCGGGCGGTGGCGCACAGGCGCTGCAGCACGGTGAATCCCGGCAGTAGGATCTGGTGTTCGACGAGCCAGCCGGTGGCCAGATCGACCAGGTGCGAGGCTGAGTCGTCGCCGGTCCACGCCCGGTCCCACAGCCACCGGAGAAATGCGACGTGCGCGGTGTCCTGGCCGAACACGTGATAGCCGTGCTCGAGGCGGATGTCGACCTGATGAACCTCCCGCGCCCGGGAGGCGAGGTAGCTTAGCCACTGGCCACTGGCCCTCGTCGACGTCCAGCTGGCGGGCGATCTCGGCGATGACTGATCGCGGTATGTGGGCGACGGCAGTGAACGTGCCGAGGAAGCGGACGGTTCCCAACTGGATGCCGTAGCCGAGTTGGGTCGTGGGGCTGCGCCGCCGACGGGCGTACTCCAGGTCGGTGGGGGAGAGGTGGAAGTAGCGGGTCAGCTGTTCCGGGGTGGGGTCGGCGGCGTAGCGGCCCCACTGCGCGACCTTGTCCGCGGCGAAGCCGACCCCGTGTTCGGCGGCCACCTACAGCAGCCCGGCGTCGTCCAACACGCCGATCAGCGCCGAGGCGGCGACGGTGGTGTAGATCGCGGTGGTGCGGGGGTCGGCGTGACCCATCAGCTGGCTGATCGCCGGCTGCGGGACCCCGCGCAACGCGAGGGTGACGCCGTAGTGGTGGCGGAAGGCGTGCGCGGCCGCGCCGGCGGGCAGCCCGACCGCGGCCCGCAGCGCGATCGCCCGCAGCAGACGGTCCAGCGTGCGCTCGGTCAGCGGCGTGCCGTCGGTGCGCACGAACAGCGGCGCTGCCCGGCCGGGCGCGCGGCCGGGCAGTGTCATGGTGCGAGTCTCGAGCCAGTAGTCGACTGCGTCGACGGTGTCGCGGCGCAGCGGGACGTCGCGTTGCTTGCCGCCCTTGGATCGCCCGACCCGCCAGATCGGGCGCTCGGGGCGGCGGTCGATCTCCCCGATGGTGGCGCCGCAGATCTCCTCGGCCCGGGCGCCAGTCCCGGCGAGGAACCGCAGCAGCGCGACGTCGCGGGCCGGCCAGAACATCTGCTGCCGCCCGGTCGGCTCCGCCCGGGCCGCCGCCACCATCGCCTCGACATCGGTCTCCTCGACCGCGCGCGGGCGCCGCTGAGCACGAGCGGACACCCGCAACAGCTCGCTGTCGCATGGGTCGACCGTCAACAGTTGACGGCGGGTGAGCCAGCGGGTGAAACCGCGCATCGTCGACAGCATCCGCGCTGCCGTCGCGTCGCTCCAGGCCTTCTTGGCTGCGGCGACCGCGGCGACCAGCTCATCAGTACCGAGGTCAGCGAGGCCGACAGAAGCGAGATCGGCGGCCACGTCCAACCCCGCGTCCTCCTCAGCAGCGTTGCGCGCAGCAGCTGTTAGAAGGCGCCCCCCACCGTGCCAGATCAGCGCGCCGCGCCCGGTCGCTGTGACCCTTCGCTGCTTGACCTGCCGACTCCAACGCCCGCTTGGCCGTCAACCACTGCTCCGCAAGCTCCGCGACCGACGGCACCGGCGGGGGAGCGGGGCGCTTGCGCTTCGGCGCAGTCGTGGTGGCGGCCATAGCCGTCAACCTAGCCCTGTGTGCGCCGATATTCCCCTATATCGGCGTACGCCGTCTCGATTGCGTGCCGACCCGGTGCACTTCCAGGTTCAGGGGTCGTGGGTGTGAGAATGATTTTGCCTTTGGCGTGGCCGGCGGAGAGGTACTGCAGGGCCTGCGGTGCTTGATCGAGGTCCAGCGTTTGGTCGAGCAAGACCTGTATGTCGCCGTCGAGCATCTTTATGACCGTGGCGAGGCGTTGAGGATCGGAGGCGTGGAAGAGGAATTCGGCGCGCAGTCCGCGCGCCGACGCTCGTTCGGTGTCGGGGGGCGTCGGCACCGCGACGAGGAGCCCGCCGGGACGGAGAACGTCCAGCGATTGCTCCTCGACGGCGCCGCCGACGGTGTCGATCACGACGTCGACCTTGACGTCGGCGTCGGCAAGCTGTGCCTGGAATAGTCCGCTCGTATGGTCGATGACTTCATCCGCTCCGAGGTCGCGCGCGATCTGCAGGCCGGCTCCGGAGGCGGTGGTGATGACGTGAGCGTCGAGTGTGTGTGCCATCTGCACGGCGAAGCTGCCGACTCCGCCGGCGGCGGCGTGGATCAGCACGGTTTGGCCGGCGTGGACATCGGCGATTTCGGTCAGGGCCTGCCAGGCGGTCGCGGCGGCGGTGACCGCTCCGGCGGCGAGGAACAGCGGTATCGAGGTGGGCGCGGGGACCAGTTGCTCGGCCGGGATCACCGCGAACTCGGCGTACCCGCCGCCGGCGGACGGGTCCAGACGAGCCACTATCTGGTCCCCGATAGCCCACCTTTCGACGCGGTCGCCGAGGGTGGTGATGGTTCCGGAGACGTCGGTTCCGAGCGTGTAGGGAAATTCGACCGGGAAGAAGTCGTGCATGTATCCGGCGGTGATTTTCAGGTCGAGAGGGTTGGTGGCGGCCCCCGCGACGCGGACAAGCACCTCGCCGGGCCCGGGGGAGGGCTGCTCGATGTCCTGCAGGGCCGGGGTGTCGCCGTAGCGGGCGATCTGGACGGCTTTCACTGGTTGTCCTGAGCGATGTGCGGGGCGGAGCCGACCTGGTTGAAGAATCCGAACCAGTCCTCCAAATGCCAGGTCCGTGCTAGGCGCCCATCGCGGACGTCGTGGAACTCGTGGATCGGGATGCGCACGTCTCGGCCGGTCGCAGGGACGCCGAATAGGTCACCGGTGTGGGTGCCGCGCATTTCGGCGCGGACACCGATCTTGCCGTTGCCGTCCGGGCCGCGCCCGTCGATCACGTCGTGGACCACGATCTGGAACCCCGTGAACGATTGTCCGAAGCCCTTGATCATCGGTTTGACGCCGTCCGGGCCGGGACCCTGGCCGGGGTTGAGTGGGATGTCTTCCCAGTCGGGGGTGACTACCTCGTCGAGGAGGTCGGTGTCGCCGGAGAACGCTCGGTAGAACGTCTCGACGAGCTGGTGAAGTGGGTTGGACATGCGGGTCTCCTCGGTAGCGGTGTCACCACTGGTGAAGGTGCGGAACCGGTGGTTGGCGGTCTGATCAGGGATGGGCAGGAATGTCGATGAGGTGGTCGATGCCCAGGGCGGTGAAGAACGCGCGCTGGCGTTCGGTCCGGACCGCGTCGATGTCCTGGACGCCCTTGTGCTGGGCATCGATGATCACGCGCCGGGGGCGCGTGCCTCGGGGCTGTCCTAGCACGTCGACGAGGGCGTCGCCGACCGAGCCGATGTCGGCGGGGTGGCCTTGGTGGGCGAAGTCGATCGCTTCCAGCCGCGCTGGAATCTCGGCCACCGCCGACGTGAGGTCGCCGTACTGGGCGGTGACCGCGGGTTCTGCCGGCGGGTTGCTGTGGGCGAAGTGCTGGGTGCCTTGGGTGAACGCGCCGGGCACCACGATGATGGTGTCGATACCGAATGGGGTGACCTCGAAGCCGATCGACTCGGCGAAGGCTTCCCCGGCGGCTTTGCTGGCGATGTAGGTGGCCATGAACGGTTCAGCGATGTGCGTGGTCGTGCTGCTGACATAGACGAGCGTGCCGGCGTGTTGTCGTCGCATCACCGGCAGCACCGCTCGGTTCATCCGCAGCCAGGAGACAGCGTTGGTGTCCAAGATGGTCAGGAACTGCTCCGGGGTGAACGCCTCGGCTACCCCGGACATCAGCATGCCGGCATTGTTGACCAGCACATCAACTCGGCCCTGCTCGAACACGACCTGGTCGATCGCGGCCCGGCATCCAGTGTCAGACAGCACATCCAACTCCAGCGGCCGCAACGTGACGTGGTTCTCGGTCGCGAATTGGAGGGTGGTCGCGGCGCGTTCGGCGGAGCGCGAGGCGATGCCGCGCATCCCGGCGTACACAATGTGCCCGGCCAGGGCCAGCTTCTCGGCCACCGCTTGGCCGAGTCCCGACCCCGCACCGGTGACCACGACCACCTGCCGCGGACTGTCGTGGATAGAGATGCTCATGCGAGTCCTCCGTTCACGCGAATGATCTGGCCGTTGATCCAGCCAGCTTCAGGCGAGACGAGCAGCGCCACGGCGCCGGCGATGTCGACCGGCTGCCCGATGCGCTGCTGCGGGGCCAGCCCGGCCATCCGCTGCACATCGGCCGCGGTCTTACCGGTCAGGAACAACTGCGTCTCGACCGGGCCCGGGGCGACAGAGTTCACCGTGATGCCGCGCGGACCCGCCTCCTTGGCCAAGACTCTGCTGAATCCTTCGACCGCGCCTTTGGTGGCGTTGTAGATGCCGTAGCCGGGTGCGTTCAATGCCAGGGTGGTGCTGGAGAACGTAATGATGCGCCCGCCGTCGCGGACACGTCGGGCGGCTTCCCGCAGCGCATTGAAGGTGCCCCGAATGTTGACCTCGACCTGCTCTGTGAAGTCGTCGTCCGTCGCCTCAGCCAGAAGTGCCGGACGCATGATGCCGGCCGATGTGACCACGATGTCGATACCACCCAAGTCCGACTCGGCCTGGTCGAACAGGACTTTTACCTGCTCCACGTCGGTCACGTCCGCGCGGATCGCTACCGCCTGACCGCCCGCGGCCAGCACGGTAGCGACGATGTCACCAGCTACCTGCGAGGACGTGACGTAGGTGATCACGACGGCGACGCCGTCCTGGACTAGCCGCTCGGCGACCGCACGCCCGATCCCCCGCGACCCCCCGGTGACGATCGCAACTCTCGATCCGGTCATAAATCAATGCCTCTTTCTGGCGCTCTTTCTGGTCGCCGTCATCGACTTTGTCAGGGCAAGCCAGCGCGAGCTAGGCGACGCCTGTACTGGTGACGGCAGCACCTGGATGACCGGCAATCCCGCTCATTCGCATCAGTTGGGCCCATGGGTGGGGACGGTCCCCGACCCGGTGCCCGAACCTGACCTGCTGTCGGTGCTGGTGGCGGCGTCGCCTGGCTGGGGGAGCGAATGCGGACCAGAATGGCGGGGTGGACTTGATCGAGTTGGGTGGCTTTCTGAAGTCGCGGCGAGATCGGCTCAACCCGCGCGACCTGGGTTTGCACGATGGCCCCCGGCGCAGGGTCGCCGGGCTGCGCCGCGATGAAGTGGCGAACCTGGCTGGCGCATCGGTTGACTATTACGCCCAGCTCGAACAGGGCCGCGGCGCGCAGCCCTCAGAACAAATGCTCGCCGCCCTTGCCCGCGCGCTGCATCTCACCCTGGATGAACGTAATCATCTCTACTACCTCGCTGGACGCCCCCAGCCGTCCGCAGGCAGCCCGAACGCCCACGTCCACCCCGGAATGCTGGACCTGCTGGACAGGCTCACCTCCACCCCCGCGCAGATCATCAGCGACCTCAGCGTCACCCTCGTCCAGAATCGGCTGGCCGCCGCGCTGCTGGGACGGCCCAAACACAGCACCGGGTTGCGCGCCAGCTTCCTCTACCAATGGTTCACCGACCCTGATGCCCGCACCCTGTATCACCCCGAGGAACACCAGCACCAGTCACAGGTCTTCGTAGCCGATTTGCGAGCCGTCACCGTCCGCCGCGGCAGCGACCCAGTCGCCGCCGAGCTGACCCGCCGCCTGTTGGCCCACAGTGACGAATTCTCCGACCTCTGGGCACGCCAAGACGTCGCGGTCCGGCGATCAGACCGCAAACGGCTCCTGCACCCCACTATCGGAGAAGTGGAACTCAACTGCCTGAACCTGCTCAGCGAAGACGGCACCCAACGCCTGCTGTGGTTCACCCCACCGGCCGGGACCCAGGCTGTAGAAAACCTGGAGCTCCTGAACGTTATCGGCGCCCTGTCCGTCCAGCCCGACCACTGAACTTCTCCCGCTCAGCCGGGCGCGGCGAGAGGCGTCTGTCCAAAGAACGGCTTTCTGGCCTGACTTACTCAGCGTTGCTCGGCGAGCAGAATTAGCGGATGACTACGGCGACCCTGGATCGAGTCCGCGATCCAGCGAGGCGGAGCGACGTCAGTCCGATTTGCCGGGGTGCGTCGGGGAACAGCTCGTCCACGGTTGATGAAATCGAGTCATTCGATCACGCGTGACCTCGACGTCGCCGGCGTGCGTCGTACCACCGGCCCTGACGTCGTCGTTGTCGGTCCGCGTTCGAGGCATATAGCCCCTCTTTGGGGCATGACGGGCGGTCAAGGCAGTGTGTCGCAGGCCAGGCTCTCGCATCTGACCGCCCAGGTCGGCTGCACCGCTTCACCGAATCTCAGAGGCGCGCGATCAGCTCCTGAACCGGACCGGCCAATAGACGTTTCGCAGCGCGGCTCGCGTCATCGACGAGCACTTCTTCCTCGCCCCGCTCTATGGCGTTGAGGACGCGAGACGCGACGTCGGCGGGGCTGATCTTGACGTGGTCGGTGAATCTCGCAGTCATGTCCGTGTCGGCCAGATCGAGATGCACCCCGACGACACTGGTGCCTTGCGCGCGCAGCTCGAGCCGCAGGGAGTTCGTCACGGACCACAAGGCCGCCTTGGAGGCACCGTACGCACCGGCACCGGCTAGCCAGGACAACACGGAGTGCAGGTTCACCAGCAGGCTCTCGTCGTGGTGACCGAGGAGCGGGGCGAAGGCCTGCGCCACTCGGATGGGTCCGAGCACGTTGGTGTCGAAGATGGCCGAGATGGTCTCAGGGGTGGTCTGAAGTAGCGGGATGCCTCCGGCCACGCCGGCGTTGTTAAACACGATCGCGACGTCCGCCGCCGCCTCAGCCAGCGCGGCAACGGAGTCAGGATCGGTGACGTCCAATGGGAGGGGGATCACCCTTGGATCGTCGGATGCCTTCGGGGTCCTGGCAGTGACGTAGACCCGATCCGCTCCCCTCCTCAGCAGTTCTGCGGCGAACGCGGCGCCGAGTCCTCGCTGACCGCCGGTGATCAGTGCCCGTTGTCCTCGAACCTTCAATGAGTGCCTCCTCAAATAGATGATGCGTGTAATCTATACCTGAGGCTGACGTCCCGTGACCATGCGGCTCTGGCGCAAAGGAGGAGACCCACAGTGCCGAGAGTGAGCAGGGCGCGGAGCGCCGAGAACCGTGCCGCGATGGTCGACGCCGCATCGGTGCTCGTCCGGGAGCGAGGCTTGGCGGGGGTGACCATAGAAGCCGTCTGCGCTCGGGTCGGGCTGACGAACGGAGGGTTCTACAAGCAGTTCACGTCGCGGGAAGCGCTGGTGCTCGAAGCGTTGCAACACGTGGTGGAGCAACGCCGGGTGTTGATGAGTGGCCTGGGAGACCCGCTCGAGTCGACGACCTGGCAAGCCCTCATCGACGTGTACCTGAGCGATGAGCACCGAGACGACCCTGGCCACGGATGCGTGGTGGCAGCTCTCGCAGGTGACCCGGAACTGCCGACGTCTGCGGGGTTCGGCGACGAACTTCGTCACGGACTCATCGACCTGGCAGCCACTGCGCCCGGAGCGGATGAGAACCCGGACCGTGGACTTGCCACCGTCGCTCTTCTGGTGGGCGCGCTGCAACTCGCGCGGATGACGGTGGGCACGGCGTTGTCCGAGCAGATCCTGGCGGCAGCACGTGCCGAGCTCACCGGAGGGCGTCCCTAAACACGCTCTCGGCGCAAAGGCTCAGCACCCGCCGGGCAGCCAGTCGGCTTACGGGCATCAGGGATGACACCTATCGCTGCGAAACACCGCCATTTATCGCGGCGATTCACAGGCAGTGGTGGCCAGGTCGCATTCTCATTTGGCCTGGACGGCTGCTCCGAACCCGTCTCTGCGACCCGTGAACGCTGCCTACAGCTTCGGGGTGCCGATCAGTCGCGGTCGTGTGAGGACCGGTTTCATGTCCCTGGCCAACAGCACCTCGGGGGCCTGCTCGGCGTCGTGGACCGAGATCACCAACTCGGGGCGCAATCGGCCCAACCGCAGCAGGTCCAGGACGGCTGGGACGTGCGGTGTGACGCTGACCGCGCCGACCGAGACGGTGACGTCTCGCTGGTACATGTCCCACAGTGGTAGCGGGGTGTCGGTGAAGAACATTCCGGCGTTGGACAGGTGCCCGCCCGGCGCGAGGCACAGCACGGCATCCCGCAGTAGCGCGGGGTCGCTGGTGGCGCCGATGACCACCGGATACTGCAGGTGCTGGGTACCGGCGTCGACTTCTGCCCCCACATCGGCGCCGAGTGTCCGTGCGACCTCACGGCGCCGACTGCTTCTGTCGACGTAGTCGACCGCCCGGGCTCCGGCGGCCAGCGCCTGGTCGACCGCGAACAGCCCGAGGCTCGGCAGGCTGCTCACGACAAGTACGCGGGCGCCGGGGTGCCGGCTGAGCCCTCGGGTGACGCAGACGTAGGCGTCGGTGAGATTGTCGCTGACGGCGGCGGCCGCCGCGGGGTCGACCCCGGGGGGCAGGCGGGTGAGCATGGCGTCGGCGTAGGGGACCCGTGCCTGCTCGGAGAACAGCCCGCCCCAGTCACCGGCGATCGAGGCGCCGTAGCCCTGCAGCCCGGGGACGGTCGTGCACGCCGTCGGCAGCCCGTTACGGCACGGCGGACACGCGCCGCAGCTGATGTGCCACGGCACAACGACGAGGTCACCGACCGCGACCCGGTGCACGGCGGCACCGACCTCGAGCACTTCGGCCACGCACTCGTGGCCGATCGGGAAACCGCGTCCCAACGGCACCAGGCCGTGCACGATCGCCCGGTCCAGGTCGCAGGTCGTCGAGGCGACGGGACGCACGATCGCTTCCAGCGGATGGCCCACCACCAGATCCTCGACCCCACGCCAGGCCAGCTGGCCAACACCTTCGAACCACAGTGCTTGCATCAGGAACTCCTTCTCGCTCGCCGGCTCATGTTCCCCGGCGACTGTGTGTGAACTTCACTCTCCAGCCAGGCTTCCGTTACGCCGCTCCCCGCCGGCTGGCCGGCGCCTCGCACGTCATGAATCGATCCTTTCGCGACTCAGGGGGGCGCTGCCATGGCTCTGGCGAGTAAGTCGTGGAGATGCCGCTGGTCTTTGTCGCTGAGGTGGGCGATCGGGGACCGGGTGGCCATGGCCTCGACGAGCGCGCGTCTGGTGATTCGTCCGGCGTCGGTGAGGTGCAGGATCTTCGTGCGCCGGTTCTGGGGGTCGACGTCTCGCACGAGCAGTCCGCGCTCTTGCAGCCGGTCGGCCAGGAAGGTGATCGTCGAGGGGTCGCGGCGCAGCCTCGCTGCGAGCTTGCTCATGGGCGGGTCCGGCGCGCACGCCCCCAGGTGCCAGAGCGCGTTGGCCAGCGTCGGGGTCAGGTTGAGCTCGCTCATCACGTCCTGCACCAGGGCCTGGGTGTGGTCGGCGAGGGCGAGGGACAGGTCCACCAGCTCGTAGATCAGCGGTTCGTCCGCTGCCGGGGTGGGAGTCACCCCGTGAGGTTACTTGCAGCATCCGACAGTTGCACTATCCACGCGCCTGCCGCACACTACAACGGTTGGATACTCCAACCATTGGCTGGATGGGGTTGGCGTGAGGGTTGCGGTGCTCGGCGCGACGGGCGGGACCGGCCGGGAGGTGGTGGACCAGGCGTTGCGCGCCGGTCACGAGGTGTCGGCGTTGGTGCGCCGACCGGGCGCGCTGCCCGCGCACGAGCGGTTGCGGCTGGTCGTGGGCGACGTGGGTCAGCACGGCGCGGTGGAGGACGTGGTGCGCGGTCAGGACGTGGTGATCAGCGCGTTGGGGACCGAGGCCAAGGGGCCGGTCACGGTCTGCGCCGACGGCGCGCGGGCGGTCTTGGCCGCGATGAACTGCGCTCAGGTCGCCCGGTTGGTGGCGGTCAGCGCCCACGGCGCCTGCGAGAGCCGCGACCGGTCGCTGTACTGCCTGGTCCTGTGGCTGTCGGTGGCGGAGAAGATGCGCGACAAGGAGCGGATGGAGGCGCTGATCCGGGCCTCGGACGTGCAGTGGACCATCGTCCGGCCGCCGGCGCTGTCCAACCGGGCCCACTCCGGCGCCTACCGCACCGGCACAGGCCTGAAGATCCGGCTGACCTCGAAGATCTCGCGCGCCGATCTCGCGGACTTCCTGCTCCGCGAGGCGGCGACCCCGGCTTCTACGGGCCAGACCCCGGCGATCGCCGGATGAGCGCGCTGGCCGCGGGCGGCGCGATGGACGCCAAGGTGGCCCTGGTGACCGGGGCCAGCGGCGCGATGGGCCGCGTCATCGCCACCGGCCTGGCCGCTCGGGGTGCCACCGTGGTCCTGCTGGTCCGCACCGAGACAGCCGGGGAGACCGTGCGCCGCGACATCAGCGCCGCCATCCCCGGCGCCGCGGTCGAGGTCCTCGTCGCGGACCTCGCCCGACAGCAGGACATCCGGCGCGCCGCCGCCCAGTTCGCCGAGCGCCACGACCAGCTCCATGTCCTGGTGAACAACGCTGGCGCCCACTTCCGCCACCGCACCCTCGACGCCGACGGCGTCGAGGCCCACCTGGCCGTGAACCACCTCGCCGGCTTCCTGCTCACCAACCTGCTGCTGGACCAGCTCAAAGCCGGCGCGCCGTCGCGGATCGTCAACGTCGCCTCCAACAGCATCGCCGACACCCGGCAGGTGAAGATCCGCCGCCGCCCCCGCCCGGCCATGCTGAACCTGGACGATCTGAACAGCTCCACCCGCTACGAGCCGATGGCCGTCTACGCACGCTCGAAGCTGGCCATGCTCATGTGCGGTTACGTCCTGGCTCGGCGCCTGGCCGGCAGCGGCGTGACAGTGAACGCCGTACACCCCGGCCTCGCCGCCACCAGCGTCGTCGACGCCATCGCCCCACCCCTGGCCACCCCGTTCCTCGGCCTGATCAAACGGTTCCTGCTCACCCCCGAGCAAGGCGCGCAAGCCGCGCTGCACCTGGCGACCGCCCCCGAACTGGGCCCCGTCACGGGAAAGTACTTCCTCAAACAGGTCGAAACGCGCACCCCCGCCCAGTCCTACGACGTCGCCCTGCAAGAACGCCTCTGGCGCGCCAGCGCCGACCTCGTCGCAATAGCCGCGCGACCGTGACAACGCGCCCACGAAACCAGACCAGCGGACCGTTCCTTCTCCTCTAGGCGACGGATGGGAGAAGTCGTTGAGCCGCTGTTCGACGGCCTTGGTGCGAGCGCATCTCGGTCAGTGTGTCCGCCCAGCGAACGATGGTGCGCTCCTGGAGTGGATGCGGTCCTGCGTGCG
>NZ_JAVREH010000074.1:0-12896 GCF_031845305.1 Jatrophihabitans lederbergiae
TCGATGAGCGAGGAGACGATCGTCGACGAGGTCCGAGCACTGATGATCGAGCGGCACCCGGACTGGTCCGGGCAGGAATGGATCGAGCAGGGGGTGGGCTGCTTGTGCGCCGAGCATGTGGCGTGACCGGCCTAGTGGCCTCTGTGCGTGACGACCAGGAAGGAAAACCTCGATGAGCGATATCCCGGACGCGCGGGAATCCCGGAGCAGACGAGCGGGCGGCATCTCGGCCTACGCCAAGATCTTCGGGGTTCCTGAGCAGGAGGTGCCTGCAGTCTTCGCCGCGCGTGTCGGGTCGACGTTCGCCGAGGAGGCACTTCACGCAGCCGGGGGACCCGCATGGTCGCACCCCGCTCTCACCGGACGCGACCGCAGCATCGCCATCATCACCGCCCTGGCCGGCCAAGGCGTGTCCGGAGACCGCTTGAGCACCCACCTGCGGCTGGGCCGGCAGCACGGGCTCGACGAAGACGCACTCAGCGCACTGATGACACTGCTGGCCGGCTACATCGGGTACCCACGAGCGTCCCTCGCCATGGAAACCATCCACAGATCGTTCGCCTCGGGCGGCCAACGCGACACCGCCCCAGTAGGTCGACCACTGTTCGCCGGCAGCGCGACCCCATCGTGGCGTGGTCAAACCCGGATGACGGTGGGATCGCCGACGCTCTCGATCGCGTCGCCGTCGCCGGCCGGGTCATGACGTCCATTCCAATCACCGTGGCAACTGCACTGTCGCAGGACAACGGCAGCGCCGTTGCGAAGATCCCGGGACGAGTTCGTGCCTAGGTGCGTCACCGTCGCCCTCTGTGCACTGCCAATCGTCGGTCGACACCTCACCCGATCCGGCTTCCCGCCGCCGGCGACACTACGGCGTGCGCTCGCGCGCCGTAGTGCAGGCGGGTCGGGGTCAAGCCGACATCGTCAGGTTGAAGACCACGGCGAGCAGGTCCACATCGGCGAGTGGAAACTTGAGCAGGAACGAGCCCGCTCCTGCGACAGGCTGCAGCGGAAGGGTCGATCATCAGCGCCCAGGCCGTCCGGGGCGACCGCGCGGGTCGCCGGTGAGGACGGTGATGCTGGATTGGGTAGCGGCCGATCAGGTTGATGGTGTGCTCGTGGCCGAGGGACGGCTTGCGAATTTGTTCGATTGCGTGCTAGCGGTCTAGGTCTAGGTCATGTCCTTGGCCAAGGCTGCAGCCAGGATAAGACCCGACCCCGCCTTTCCCCAGCGCACGCAGACGATCCTGCACTTTGCCGGAGACCGTGACGAGCGTTTCCAACTCGGCCGCGGTGACGTGGCCGATGAGGACATCGCGGACGTCGCCAACATGCTGCGGGGCTGCGGCCTCGATCAGATCGCTGCCGCGCGGGGTGATGGCGACGACGGCGCCGCGCTGGTCGGTGCGGCATCTCTCCCGTGATGTGAGGCCGCGTTTCTGCATCCGGCCCAGGTGCTGGGACAACCGGCTTTTCTCCCAGTGCAGCAGCTCGCCGAGCTCGAAGGACCTGAGCCGGCCCTCGGGCGCTTCGGAGAGATGGGCGAGGACCTGGTAGTCGGCGTGGGAGAGCCCGCACCGGGTACGGAGCTGGCGATCGATGAACTCAGACAGGCCGTCCTGCATGTCCATCAGGCTGCGCCAGGCGCGCTGTTCTCCCGGGTCCAACCATCGCACCGCCATGCCTTGACGATACCCCTGGTTGACATGTGAACCAACAGCTCGTAACCTTTGGTTCACACGTTAACTAGATAAGGAGGCGGACATGACGACACCAACGCGGCCTGCGATCGTCGGCAGCGGGAACGTCGGCTCTGCACTGGCCCGGCTGTTCGCCCGGGCCAGGATCGAGGTCAGCATCGCCAACACCCGAGGACCGGAGTCCATCTCCGAACTCGCGTCCTCCATCGGGCCGGGCGTTCATGCCGTAGCCGTGGAGGAGGCGTTGGCCAGTGACGTGATCTTCATGGCGATTCCGTTCGGGGCGGTCGAGCAATTTGGCAAGTCTCTGCCGGACTGGAACGGCAAGACCGTCATCGACACCACCAACTCCCACTACACGCCCAACCGGGACGCGGTCCTGAACGGGCGGACCTCCGCCCGATACGTCGCCGAGCACCTGCCCCACGCGAAGGTCGTCAAAGCCTTCAATCAGCTGCCGGCGAACACCTTGCAGGCCGAACTGAACCCCGACGATGGCCGGCGAGTCATTTTCATCGCCACCGATTTCCCGGACGCCGGTGACGAGATCGCCGAGCTCGTCGGCAATCTCGGGCTGGCCGCTGTGCAGCTGGGCCGGACCGACGAAGGCGGCCGGCTTATCGAGGTCCCCAACGCCCTCGTGCTGCGCAACCTCATCGAGCGACCGCTCTTCTAAGTCACGAAGCGCGGCATCCCAGCCCCGGACAAACCCGTAGGAGCTTCCCATGACCGATCTCGCCACATCAACGCCAGCCCAGCTGGCCACCCTGGACGCCGCCGGGCGGGCGACATTGTTCACCGACGCCCGGACCGCGAACACGTTCGCACCCACCCCGGTCAGCGACGCCGAACTGGCCGAAATCTGGGACCTGGCCAAATGGGCGCCCACCTCAGCCAACACCCAGCCCCTGCGCATCCTCTACCTCCGAACCGGACCCGGACGAGAGCGGCTGGTCCCACACATGAACGAGGGCAACCGGACCAAGACCGCCTCCGCGCCCGCCGTCGCCGTCCTAGCGGTAGACACCCAGTTCCATGAGCACATACCGACGCTGCTGCCCTTCAAACCCGAGCTCAAAGATGTCTTTGCCGCCAACGAGACGATGAGAACGACCAGCGGCACATTCAACGCCACCCTGCAAGCCGGCTACTACATCCTCTCCGTCCGCGCGCACGGCCTCGCCGCAGGCCCGATGTCAGGCTTCGACGCCGCCGCCATCGACGCCGAATTCTTCCCCGACGGCCGCTGGCATGCCATCCTCGTCATCAACATCGGACACCCCGGCCCCAACCCGTGGTTCGAACGCCTCCCACGCCTTCACCAACAGGACACCCTCCGCTGGACATAAGACGACCAGCACGCCGTAGCCGGGGGAAATTGGTTTCGACTGCCCAGCCAGGGCCGTGTCCGTCGACACGGCCACCGCGCCGACGGTCACCCCCGCCCTTCTGGCCAGCCCTCGTAGAGAACGCGGTGGCCTTGGATCCGCGCGGGGGAGGGGGGCGTGAGTAGCAATGCTGCAGGATCGTGCGCTAAGCACGGGACGCGGACCACTGGTCAGGCGTTCGGCGAGGTGAGATCGCGTAGCAGTCGAACTTCGTAGCTCCGGAGTAGTTACGGTCCGCGCCGATGTAGCACGTCTCGGCAGATGACGCTGCCCTGCTACCTCGGCGAGGGGGCTCAGGAGTAGTGGTGCCAGTAGTCGGTGAACGTGGTTCCACCTGACACGCCGCCGGGCGCGGCCAGGACGTCACCAGAACTGCCCTCCATGGTGAGGGATTGGCCGCCGTTGGCGATGGTGTATTCGACGTTGCCGAGGTGGGTCTCGTCGTAGCCTGCGTTGGTGATGTTGACGCTGCCGAAATCGGCGAGCTGAGGCAGCTGGCCGTTGATTTGGGTGCGTTCGACGATCCACTCGGCGGAGTTTCCGGGCGCGGTCGAGGACTGTGAGCCGGTGACACATCCTCCGCGGGTGTAGTCGCACATGGCGAAGGTGGCGGTGCCTGAGGCCCAGGAGATGTCCGTCGCGACGTCGTCTCCGATTCTCGGGGTCAGGTTGGTGACTTCCTGCTCGGACTCGCCTGGAACGATCTCGAACCAGAAGTAGTCAGTCTGTGCGCCGCCTGCGGTCACATCTTGCTCTGTCCCGTCCTGGATGAGCTTGCCTGTACCGCTGTATCCGCCGATTCCTGGCCAAATGCTGGAGTAGGCGGCTTGGTCGTTGGATTTGACCGACGGGACGTGCCACTCCATCTGGGCGTAGGTCGGGGCGGTGGTCAGAGCCACGTAGCCAGACCAGTTGCCGCTTGCTGGTAATACGGCGGTTGTTGGGGTTGGGCTTGCCGTCGGGCGAGGGTTTCTGTTGCGTACGGCGCGGCAAGGGACGTCGGTCAACCAGGTGGCGTGCATGCGTGCAGCTTTGGCGAAGAGGTTCGCACCCTTGGGCATGCCGGCCTGCTGCGCGGTGAGCGTTCCGTGCGCTGGGTGTCGCACTGTCACCGCGCCGCCGCACTGGTCGACGTGCGCGATGACCGTCGGCTGGCTTCCGGACGGGGCCGCGATCGCGGGCGCAGCAAGCCCTACCGAACAAGCAGCCACAGCGGTCACGGTGATTACCAGGCGTGCGAACATGGGCGGAGCGTAGGCCTTTATCCCGCTAAGGGGGGCAATAGGCAGAATTCGACTATCCCAGCCCGTGTCAGGCAGCGAGGAAACTGACCGTTTCGGTGTGCCCAGCACTGATCAGCTCAAGGGTGCCGACGCCCGCCGCGGTTGACACCTCGACCGCAACAGATCCGGCTGGGCTGGGATAGGCGTGGAGGATTCGCAGAGCACCCCGCGCCTGGACCTGAACACGCTGGGCACAGCTTCGGGCCACCTCGATCACGACCTGCGAGTGCGGCCCCACCCTCACGGGCTGATCGCTCAATCGTGCCGCTGCGACAATTACCGGCCACACGTATCCAGCAAGCTTCGTTCCGCAGTATTCCAGGGGTTGTCGAGAATGCGAGGGCACCGGGCGGGTGACCAGACCGGACCCGGACACCGGCTGCGTGACAGGCGTCGATCCGTGAGACGACTCCCGACTCGTCGAGCCGCATCCGGCCACGAAGATCAGTAGGAGGACAGCGACCGCGGCACGGACCATGCCCAGACGATACGCCCGGCGGCCGCGGCGATCGCTGCGATCGACTGTTTCGTTACCGAGCCAGCCGTGGCGAGGCACGGTCGCCGCTTAAGCTAAGAGCGACCGTGCGCCCTGGGCGTCTGGGCTCTCCTGCACCGCACGGACGCGCGCCGGAGCCGCGACCCGACGTCCGGCGTCATGCAGCGGGGTCGGCGGCGGTGACCGCCGCCGGGGTCCTCAGTCGAGCGGGACCGTCGCCGAGCGTGACGCGACGGCGTCCAGTGCGGCGAGCGCGGCGTCGTCGAGGACCACCGCGCCGGCGGCGAGGTTGGCCTCCAGGTGCTGGATGTCCGCGGTCCCGGGGATGAGCAGCGTGTTCGGGGCGTGCCGCAGCAGCCAGGCGAGACCGAGCTGCGCCGGCGTGCACCCCAGAGCCTGGGCCGCGGCGCGGACCGCCGGCTCGTCCGTGACCTTCGGCACACCGGGGAACGCACCGCCCAGCGGGAAGTACGGAACCCAGGCGATCCCCTCGGCGACGCAGAGGTCAAGCATCGCCTCGTCCTGGCGGCTCACGAAGCTGTAGGCGTTCTGCACGCAGACGATCCCTGCCGGGATCGCTCGGCGCAGCTGGTCGAGGTCGACGTTGCTCAGCCCGATCGCACCGATCGTTCCTTCCTCACGCATCGCGATCATCACCGCGAGCTGGTCGTCGAGGTCGACCACCTGGTCACCTTCGGCCCGCAGCCCGAACCCGGTGTCGGCGCGTCGCAGGTTCACGACCGGGAGCTGGTCGACGCCGAGGCTGCGCAGGTTGTCCTCGACGCTGGCCCGCAGCTGCTCGGGCCATTGGGCCAAGCGCAGCGGGATCCGGCCGCCGGCGTCGGGGTCGATGCCGACCTTGCTCACCACGAGCACGCCGTCCTGCGGGCGCAACGCCTCGCGCAGCAGCCCGTTGACGAAGCGGTCGCCGTAGAAGTGCGCGGTGTCGACGTGGTCGACGCCGAGCTCAACGGCCCGGCGCAGCAGCGTGAGGGCGGCGCCGCGGTCGTGGTGCAGAGGCTCCAGCTGCATCGCGCCGTAGCCGACCCGGGAGACGGTCCGGCCGGCGAGCAGCCCGGGCCCGCCAGGACGCGGGACGCCCGACGGGGCGACGGCGGTGGCCGCCTGGGCGGGGGAGGGCGCGCTGGTGGACGCCATGAAGGCTCCGATCAGGGACGACGGTTGCGAAGGATCTTCGGTTCGATCGACCGTAGCAGCAGCAACGTTGCCGATGTGTGGTGGTGATCAGCACGGCGTCGCCGCAGGCTAGTGAGGCATGTCCTCGCTGGCTGGGGGCACCTCCCGCGTGCGGGGGACTTCGCCGGCCACGGACGTCGTCACCGACGGGCTGTGGCCTTTGATGGAACCGCTCGTCCCGCCGCGGCCATGGACCTGACCCAGCGCCTCCTCATCACGGACGGCGCGAGCGGCAGGGGCTGAGATTCGGGCGAGTAGGCGCGGACGGGGTAGCAGCATCGAGCGCGGCGAGGCTCCGGGGAAGGCCTCTCCAGGAGACGACCGACCAGTCCCGCGAGGGCCGCCCTCTCACCTCCGGGCCCAGCCACTGCGCGCCTCGCCCAGCAGCAACACCGGCACCGCACCAGCCACTGTGCTCAGGCGCGGAAGGCTGCGACCGAGCCCCGACCGCCGTCGACATCCAGCGACGTGCCGTGCACTCGGGCCGCTTCCTCGCTGGCGAGGTGAATCGCGGCCGCGGCGATGTTGCCCGGGCGGAGGATACGGCCGTACGGTCTGCGGTTTCCCGGTCACCTCCACCGCCCGCGCCGGATCAGCGTCGTTGTGCGGCACGGCTGGCCGTAGCCCGGCTGGATCGGTCGTGGCCGACTTTCAAGGCCCGCAGTGCCTGCTGTCCCGTCGCTGGTGCGCGCGGGGTGCCACGCCGGGCGTCGAAGGGCTCCTGACCGAGGCCGGGTACCAGCCCGAGGTCGCCTACTTCGAGTGCCTGCACGAGATGAAGCTCATCGTCGACCTGATGTACGGAGGTGGGCCGGCGAAGATGCGCTGGAGCCTTTCGGACACCGCCGAGTGCGGCGAATACGTCTCCGACCCGCGCCTGGTGGACGACTCGGTGCGGGCCCGGCTGAACGAGGTCCTGCCCGACATCACCTTCGCCCGCCGCTTCATCGAGGATCAGGACGCGGCGCCAGGAGTTCGCGCGCCTGTGCGCCGAGGCCGAGGGCCACCCGATCGAGGCGACCGGCCGCGAGCTGCGCACGCTGATAACTTTGATGGAGACCACCGACAGCGACCACGTCGAGGGCACGGTCGCCCGCTGAGCGCCCCCACCCGAGTTCCGTCACCACCCCTCCCACGATCTGGAGACACTCATGCTCAAGTTCTCAAGCCCCGGCGCCGTCGTCACGGTGCTCATGACGTCAGCAGTGACCGCAGGTCTGGTCATCGGTGCCCCCTCCGCCGCCGTGGCCACCCCACCGGCCGGTGTGGCCGCGAAGCTCCTCGCCGAGTTCACGGTCGGGAACACCGACTACGTCCTGCGCGAGATCACCATCCAGCCTGGCGGGACGACGGGATGGCACTGGCACGACGGAACGCTCTACGGCGTCGTCAAATCCGGCACGTTGACCCACGAGATGGCCGACTGCACGAGCATCGCGACCTACGCCCCCGGCAGCACGATCCTCGAGGAGAGTGGTGCGGACAAGGTGCACCGCGGCGTGAACACCGGAACGACCCCCGTGGTGCTCGACGTCCTCTACGTGGACCCGAAGGGCACTCCGCTGTCCGAGGACGCCGCGGACCCCGGCTGTCCCGCACTGCCGTAGGTCCGCCGTGGTCACCGGCACTCCACTGACCACCATGGACACGCGGAGCCTGATGGACACGCAGAGCTCCCGCCAATAGGCGTGATCGTCGTCGGCTGGTGAAGTCCGGCGCGGGCAGGCACGGGGTGCCCCGCATGGAGTTGCTGACCGTTTGTGACTGGAGGCCTCCGCGTGCCTGCGCTGCCATCACGCATCTTGGACCCGTTCGTGCTGTCGTGGCGCGGCTGGCGGGCAGGCCCGGGCTGCACTCCGCCGGTCTGGGCGACCCCGCCGTCGACGAAGAGCTCCACGCCGGTGATGCCGCTCGCGTCCTCGCTGGACAGGAACGCGACGGACTTGGCGACCTCCTCCGGACGTATCAGCCGCCCCATCGGAATGCCCTGGCCCATGGCCGCGACCCGCTCGTCGACCTTGTCGGCACGGGACGCTCCTGCGAACTCCAACCGCATCGAAGGCGTGTCGACGGCACCGGGGCTGAACATGTTGAGGCGGATGCCGGTGCCCTTGACCTCTTGGATCCAGCCCCGCACGCATGCGCGCAGCGCAGCCTTGGACCCGCCGTACATGGCGGCACGCAGCGACTGCTCTGGTTGACGCCCGTCCCGCGAAGCGCGACTACAGAGAAGCTGGAACTCCTCGGCGTGGTCGGCAGCTTCCGTGGGTGAGCCCCAGGACTGACACCAGGCCCGGACGTGTCAGTGCGCGTCAGGCGACCGTGACCCGGTCATCGACCACTGCCGAGCGGTGCTTTCTGGGCCTCCACCGATCGCTGCCACCACTGAGCTCCAGCCGCGCCGACGACGCCGACGTCAGGATCGCTCCTGCGCGGCGATCTGCTCGATCGCCGTCATGGCGTCGTACTCGGCGTAGACCTCAGCGATCCGCTCGACGTTGCTTTTGATCTCGGCGTCGCCCAGGACGGCTGCCACGGCATCGGCGATCTGGGCCGGCGTGGGCGTCGAGGTCCGCAGGTCCACGCCGAGACCATGCTGGGCGACGCGCGCCGCGACCAGGGGCTTGTCCTCGGTCGCGCCGGCGATGACGACCGGGACGCCGGCCGCGAGCGCCTGCTGGGTCGCGCCGAAGCCCCCGTTGGTGATGAACAGGTCCGCCTTGGGCAGAAGGGCACCGAAGGGGATGAAGGATTCCACTCTGGCGTTCGCCGGCACCTGCACGGGCAGCGCTGCGACGTCCCTGCCCAGGGCGGCAACGACCAGGACCCCGGCCTGTCCCAGCCCGGTCAGCGCCGGCCCGACGAGCTCGCCGAGGTCGCGGTTCGCCAGCGTCCCCTGGGTGACCACCACGACGGGGCGGTCGGTGTCCAGCTCGGGCCACCAGGCCGGCTCGGACCAGTCCGTCGGGCTGGGCGCCGGGAGCGGACCCACAAAGCGCAGCGAGTCCGGGGCGTCGCTGCGGGGGAACTCGAAGCCGGGGACCGTCAGTGCGCAGAATACCTCGGGCACCGTCGCGACGCCGTCCATGAACCCCGGCACGTCCCCGGTCGCGCCCAGGGAGCGGACGATGCGCTCGATGTGCTCCCGCGAGGGCCGCAGCGCCTCCTGCAGGGCGGCGTTCGCGGCCAGGTTCGCCGTCTTCGCGCTCATGCCGGGCTCGACGGGAGCGGGGCCGAAGGGGGTGGTGTCGCCGCTGCTCATGCCCAGCGGGTTCGCTCCGACGGCAATCCAGCGCCGAGGGCGGATCCCGGATGCTCCAAGGGCGACGGGCCACATCCCCAGGAACGTCGAGTTGGTGATGACCACCTGGTCGGGGTCCGCGCGGAGCAGGTGCTGCAGCAGGTCGTGCTGGGCGGGGATCCCGTCACCGGACAGGTGTGCGAAGTCGAAGTTCAGCTGTTCGGGGCCGGGCTGGGTCCTCGCCCGGTCCGGGAACGCCTCGTCGATGCGCCGGTCGTCGTAGTCAGCAGCACCAGCCAGCGGGACGAAGGTGGCGCCTGCGGCTTCTGCCTGGGCGGCGAAGCGACTGCCGCCGACGAAGGTCACCCGGTGTCCCCGGCCGGCCAGTCCAGCAGCGATCTGGAGCATCGGTGCAGTCTCTCCGCTGATGGGCGGGGCGGCGATGATGGTGCTTGTCATGGCTCTCCTCGATGTTGATGGATGGTGGCCGGGTGGCTCAGCGCCCGGACGCCGGTAGGTGTTCTCGGTGGCGTGGGTTCCAGCCCAGTTCGGTGCGCAGCCGAGTGAGACCGGCGCCGCCGGTGACGAGCGAGCGCATGGATCCCCTGTCTGCTCGAAAGTAGGCTTCGATGACGTGCAGCGCCGCGTCAGTAGGGCGTGCCGACCGGGTCGGAGCAGGTCCAGGAGGTAGGTGCCCGTCCCCTAGATGATTGATTCCAAGCCCTCAGTGGTCATAGGCGAGTAGCGAGCGCTTAACGGGCTGTCCGGTGTGGTTAGGGTGCCGGATCGCAGTGGTCAAGGCCAGGAGGCGTTGTACGACGCGGACGAACACCCCGGTGGTGGTGCGGCCGCCGTGTTGTTCGAGGCCGAGCTGTCCTTTGAGGGTGTCATAGATCGACTCGACGGTCTGCCGAAGGGGCTTGAAGAACCTGCCACCGGGCCGTTCGGGTTCGCCCTTGCGTGCCCGTCGCAGCAGTTGGATTCCTTGGTCGGCGAGGTCGGCTTCGAAGTCGCGGCCGTAGTAGTTCTTGTCGCCGATCAGGATCTGCCCTGGTCGGGAGCCGGCCAGCGTCGGGTCGTCGTGCAGTAGGTCGAGCAGGACCTGACGTTCGTCGGCCTTCGCGCCGGTCAGCGCGTATCCGATCGGCAGGCCGTGCAGGGTCGCGACCAGGTGCAGCCGAAGTCCCCAGAAGTAGCGGGAATGGCTTGCGCAGTAGCCATACTCGGCCCAACCGGCCAGGTCTGAGCGTCGCGTGGTCTCCCGCGAACGGCCACACTCCACAGGGGTGGAGTCGAGGACCCACACGTCGTCGGTCCACAAGCTGGTGTCGCGACTGAGCATTCCGACCAACCAGTTCAACGTCGCGGCCAGCTTGCGGAGCCGCTTGTTGTAGCCCGGCTGCTGGGGCAGATAGGGGAACAGGTGCGTGAGGTGGGCGGCTGCGTGCCCTAGCCAGCGGGCTTCGCTGGTGTGTCCCAGCAGCGCCTGCATCACCGCCAGCGTGATGACCTCGGCGTCACCGATCTTTGGGGCGATCCCGACCGCGGGCCGGTAGGGAAGGCGCTCCGGATGGCTCTTCAGCAGATCGTCGGTACGGGCATAGAGTGCGGTCGCAAGGGTGTCCAGGTCGGCGTCCACGCGAACCTCCTGTTCGGCGTCGGGTAAGCACGCCGATCCTGGGCACCCTTCAACGCCCTCCTGAGCGCAACACGCCGCCGGACCCCTTGGAATCGATCGTCTAGAAGGAATCTATGACTAGCCCTGACGCTTCAAGATCGTTGGTGTTGTCGGTGTGTGGATGAGCGAAAGTGCCTGCCCGGTAAGGGATTCTGAGCTTGCGAAGGTCCAGAGTCACCGAACAGGAAGGCACTTTCGAGGTGCACGTTACTCGTACTCGTCCTGCTGTCGAAGTGTCGGCTGATGGTGTCGGTGTCGTGTCGCATGCCGGGTTGCGGTTGCTGGCCGATTTGGCGGATCGCACGACGTTGACCGCGCAGCTGTCGGCGGTGTTCGCGGCCAGGACCGCGCCGCAGACGGCGCATGATCCGGGTCGGGTGCTGACGGATCTGGCGGTGATGATCGCCGACGGCGGTGAGTGCATCAGCGACATCGCGACGCTGGCTGATCAGCCCGGCGTGTTCGGGCCGGTGGCCTCGGACACGACCTGCTGGCGGGTCCTGGACGCGGTCACCGCGCAAGACTTGGGCGCGGTCGACGCGGCTCGGGCGGCGGCCCGTGAGGTGGCGTGGGCCCAGCGCGGCGAGGCCACCGGCACAGTGTTGCCTGCGTCGTTGGTTGCCGGGGCGCGGCTGCTCGCGCGCGATGGACGGCCGGTGTTGGTGATCGACGAGGACGCCACCCTGGTGATCGCGCACTCGGACAAGGATCAGGCAGCGGCCACCTTCAAACGGTCGTGGGGCTTTCATCCGGTGCTGGCGTTCTGCGACAACACCAACGAAGCCCTGACCGGGATGCTCAGACCCGGGAACGCGGGCTCGAACACCGCCGTCGATCACATCGCGGTCATCGACGCCGCCCTGGCCCAGATCCCGGCCGAGCACCGGCACGGCTACCCGATCCTGATCCGTTTCGACGGCGCCGGCGCATCCAAGGCGCTGCTCGCGCACCTGCACAGCCTGCGCGATCAGGGCGTGGACAGCGAATTCAGCGTCGGCTGGGCGGTCGGCGCCCGCGAACATGCCGCGATCGCGCAGTTGCCCGAGACCGCGTGGACGCCCGCGATCGACGGCGACGGCGACCCGCGCGACGGCGCCGGCGTGCTCGAACTGACCGGCATGTTCGCGACCGGCGCGCTGCGGGACTACCCGGCCGGGATGCGGGTCATCGCCCGCCGCGAACGACCCCACCCCGGCGCCCAACTGGACCTGATCGAAGAACGAGACGGCTGGCGCTACACCTGCTTCGCCACCGACACCCAGACCGGGCAGCTCGCCTGGCTCGACGCCCGCCACCGCGCCCACGCCCGCGTCGAGGACCGCATCCGCTGCGGCAAAGACACCGGCCTGAACCGGATGCCCTCCAAGCGGTTCGCGATCAACCAAGCCTGGCTGGCCTGCGTTCTCACCGCGATCGACCTCATCGCCTGGACCCAGACCATCCTGCTGCACGACGAACCCGCCCTGGCCAAGGCCGAACCCAAGGCGCTGCGCTACCGGCTGCTGCACACCGCAGCCCGACTCGTGCGAGGCGGACGCCGACTCCGCCTGCGACTCGACCGCACCTGGCGCTGGGCACCAGCCCTGGCCCGCGCGTTCCACCGCCTCGCCACGCTGCCCACACCGCTGACCTGACCCGACGGCCACCACATCCGAACGAAGATCACGGACAACCCGGGACCCGAGCCCGGCAAACGAGCACGCCCGGCCACACGACCCGACGGTTGAAGATCAACTCACTGCAAGGACATCAACTTCGCGATCGACCCGAATAAGCAGGGCTAGGGCTAATACCGTTCAGTTAGTGGGTTGTGATCTGGTAGATGGGTGGGTGTTGGGGTCGGGGCCAGGTGGCGTGGTGGGCGCGTTTGACGTGCCATTTGGGCATCTTTCTTTTGATGACGCGGGGTTGGG
>NZ_JAVREH010000075.1:0-12695 GCF_031845305.1 Jatrophihabitans lederbergiae
CGTAGACCTTCTGCGCGCATCCGACAGCGCAGTAAGGACACACGCTGCCCACGACTCGGTCCGCCGTCTCGGTGCGGGCGGTGTAATCGGTGGTACGAGGTGAGCTGACAGCCGAGCCCCTGCCCAGTCGGTCGGAACCGGCTGCCTGGCGGAGCACCGGCCAACCAAGCGGTGAACGTCTCGATCCCATCAGCCCTCCCAGGGGATAACGAAAGCAATGCCGCCACCGCGCCGAGAACGCCGTTAAGGTGTGCTCCAGCTCAGCAGAGGCAGGCAATGACCAATGACTTTCTAGGACCGGTCAGCGACATCGCGGACGCCGCCGGCTGGGAAGATCCGCCGGCGCAAGGGGTTCTTCACCGACACCTCCGTCTGCATTGGCTGCAAAGCCTGCGAGGTGGCCTGCAAGGAGTGGAACGAGGTCCCCGAGGACGGGGCCGAATCTGCTCAGCTCCTCCTATGACAACACCGGCGCGCTGGGCGCCAGCACCTGGCGCCACGTGGCGTTCATCGAGCAGCCCAAGCCCCTCGGCCGCCAGCAATCCGGATTCAAAGACGCCCCTGCCGGGCCGTCGGCCGCCGACGCGCTCAATCGCGCATCGGGCGAGGCGCTGACCGGCGACCGGTCCATGCTGGGCACCGACACCGCGAAGGTGAGCCTGGGCATGCCGTCCTTCGACCTCCCCGGCGCCTCCTCCGGCGCTGAGAGCCGCACCGACTTCCGGTGGCCGATGTCCTCTGACGTCTGCAAGCACTGCACCCACGCCGCGTGCCTGGACGTCTGCCCCACCGGGTCGTTGTTCCGGACCGAGTTTGGCACCGTCGTGGTCCAGGAAGACATCTGCAACGGCTGCGGGTATTGCGTGGCCGCCTGCCCGTTCGGAGTGATCGACCGCCGCGTCGGGGACAAGGTGACCAAGCACGAGGGCTTGGCCCAGAAGTGCACCCTCTGCTACGACCGGCTCGAGGTCGGCAAGACGCCGGCCTGCCCCACCGAGTCGATTCAGTTCGGCGACGTGGAAGAACTGCGCCAGCGGGCGGAGCGCCGGCGCCACTCGCTGCACGCCACCGGCGTGTCCCAGGCACGGCTGTACGGGGCTGACCCAGACGACGGCGTCGGCGGCGCGGGGGCGATGTTCCTGCTGCTCGACCAGCCGGAGGTCCACGGGCGACCGCCGGACCCCGTGGTCACCACCCGAGACCTGCTCGACATGTGGAAGAAAGCCGCCCTCGCCGCCGCCACCTTGGCCGCCGGGCTGATCGCCTCCTTCCTCGGCGCGCGGCCATGAGTCCGAGCGCCCGGTTCGGGCGAGCCCACCCCGACGCTGCGCAGGAAACGGACCTGTCCACTTCCCGCCGCCAGGGGCGCCTGGCTGCGGGAAGCCAACACGGCACGCCTGGTCGCCGGCGCCGGCGCGACCGGGAACAGCTCATGGTGCCCGAGCCGCAGTTCACCTCCTACTACGGCTACTACGGCCGACCGGTGGTGAAGCAATCGCCGTGGAGCAAGACATCCCCGCCTACCTGTCCTCGGCGGCCTCGCCGCGGGCTACACCATGCTCGGCGCCGGAGGGGATCTGACCGGACGCCCCAGCTTGCGGCGCACCGGCAGAGTCGGCGGGATGGTCGCGATCAGCCTCAGCCTCGCCGCGCTCGTGGACGACCTCGGCCGGCCAGCCCGGTTCGTCAACATGCTCCGCGTCGCGAAACCCACCTCCCTGATGTCGGTCGGCACCTGGATCCTCACCGCGTACGGGCCCCTAGCTGGGCTGGCCGGCGCCGCTGAACTCCGCGCAATGTTCCCCCGCACCTGCACCGGCTCTCAACGCTGCTCGCGGTCAGCGCCCGCCCCGCCAACCTCGCCGCCTGCGCCGCCGCGCCCGCGGTCGCGCCTACACCGCCGCACTCATCCGACACAGCCACACCTGCCTGGCATGAGGGCTACCAGAAACTCCGTTCGTCTTCATCGGCTCAGCTGCCGCAGCGTCCGGCGGCCTTGCCATGATCGGCTCGACACTCGCCGACGCCGCCCCGGCGCGGCGACTGGCGCTCGGCGGGGGCCTCCTGGAACTCGCCGAACACGCCGGGACGTCATCGATGGGTCTTGCGGCCGAAACATTGCGGGCCGGGCGGCCCGGCAAGCTCAGCCGGGCGTCGAAAACGCTCACCGCGACCGGCGCGCTGCTCACCGCGACCGTGGGCGCTCGCCACCGGCTGGCCGCCGCGATCGCGGCGCCGCGCTGCTCGCCGGCTCAGCCGGCACCCGCTTCGCCATCTTCGAAGCCGGGCAAGCCTCCGCCCGAGACCCCCGCTACACCGTCATCCCCCAACGCGAACGGGCCGACCGTCGCGCCCAGGCCACCGCAAGCCGTGTCCCGCCCTCCTCCTAGACCTGGCCGGGCCGGCCCCTCCGCGCCGCCGAGGCGTAGGCGGCTGAGGCAAACCTGTCCTACGCCCTCCCTGACACCGCAGAGGTCCCCCTTGCGCTCGGTCCGCCAGGATCTGGGGCACGCCACGCACGGGCGCCCGACGAGTCCGCGAAAGGCCCTTGTCGGCGTGGGCCGCCCAGCCCCGCTGGCAGCGTCAGCGCATCACCACGTCGTTATGGGCGCTCGGCAGCGACCACGCTGGCCTGCGCCGGACGCTGGGCATAGGCTCAGGCATTGAAACGAGTCGGGTCGATAAGGGGTCATGATGACATCACGGCAGTCCAAGGCATCAGCCGGTGACGCGTTCAAAAGTCTCTCAGATGCGGTCGCTGGGCTGTTGCGTCAAGAACTACGCCGAGGCGAGGCCGAGATGAGGGAGAAGGCGCGGCTGGGGTCCAGGGGCGCGGTGTTGTTGGCCGCGGCGGGCGTCTGTGGCGGGGCCGCGGCTGGCACCGCTGCCGTGACGTTGGTCCGGCTGCTTGATCGTGTTCTGAGCCCGCGCGCCTCCGCGCTCGCCGCCACCGCGTGCCTCGGCGTCGCCGCGGGCATCTTCGCCAGCCGGGGCTTTCGCGAGCTCAGGCCCGCTCTGCCCCTGCTGCCCACCGACACCCTCGGTAGCCTGGCTGACGACCTCGACGCCTCCGAGAGCGACAACTGAAATCGAGCGGCGCCGAGTAGCGTCGGCCGCAGACGCCCGGCGGCCGCGGTTTCTGGCCGGGGCCTGTGCTTTGCCAGGCCAGGGCACAACCCCCTGCCTAGGCCGCGAAGGAAACGGCTGCCCAGAGTTAGAGGGCCGACGCAAAGTCCAGCCTGGTATGTGGGGCACCCCCACACGCGGCATGCCGGTCAATGGTATGCAGTCTCCGCGCGTCATGTCCAGCCCGAATGAAGGTGCAGGTCGGTTCCCGGTGTTGCGGCGAGTGCGGCGGCGTCGCGGAGGAAGACGAGCAGTGGGGCAGGAGGGTGCGCAAGAGCGCGCGGTGCACCTGCACCACACTCGGATTAAGATGCGCCTCTAAAGGTGCCTACTCGGTCGTGCCCACAGGGGCCTGCCGGGCACGACATCGTTCCGACAACCAACGGAGCGCGGCATGGCGCAAAATTCGACTACCGCCGGCACCGCTGTTCCTGGCGCCGCCAGACTTCTCGAGCTCGCGCAGCTGGCCGCAGAGGAGCAGGCCCGTTGCCGCCCAGGCCGGGGCCGCGGAGCCCGCTTGGCCGCGTGCGGGCGGAGTGTGAGCGCATCATTGCCAACGTGCGCAGCCAGGCGGGCGGCATAGTCTCAGATGCCGAGCGGCACGCGCGTGATCTGCTCGCCGTCGCTCAGGAGGAGAAAGCCGCTATCCGTCGTAACCTGGAGCGGGTGGCAGCGAAGCGCCGTCGGCCAGGTTCGCGCCTTGACTCAGCGCCTGAACGAGGCCGCTGAGTCGACAAAGGGTGTCTGATACCCGGTTCTGTTCGCACGCCGGGTCCCTCGTAGCGATCTCCCTGCCACGGCCGATGGATGTCCGCGCCCGTGTAGTTGCCCGTTCGCCGTCCGAGTGGCTCCTCGCGTTTGCGATCGGTGCCCTGGACGAGGCGCTGTACCGCGTTGCTGGCCGGTCCCGTCTCCACATCTGACCTGAACTCGTCAAGTCGGCTGCGTCCTTTGCGGCGAGGGGTCAGATGGCTAAGCCGAGGTCTGTGCTGCGCCAGCGCCGAACGGCGCGATCGGGTCGCAGAGCCGAGCTTCGCCGACGTACTCCTCGGCTCCCTGTCGCCGCGGCCGGCCTTCGCAACCATGAACCGGGCCCTTAACGTGGAGCCGCCGCGCACACAGCGGATCGGTCAACGACTACGCAGCCTTCGCAGCCGCGGCGCTTGCAGTCTTGGCCCACGTCCTTTGCGCTGCAGTTGACCGCCGACCCACGACATTCCGCCGGACCCCGGGCGCGGCCCGTCACAAACCCGCGACGGCAGGCGTGACCGTCCAGGCCGGCGTCTTGCGGCCGCAGTGTCGGCTTCCGACGCGCCCACCGCTATCACGGCGAAGCACGCTCGGTGTGCGCCGTCAACCGCGGCGGGGACCGCCGTGTTACTCCCCAGTCGTCGACCGGACACCGTCGCGCTCATGCGCCGACGGCGGCGTGGCGCTCGTTTCGGTTCGATCCGCCGTGCAGCGCGGCGGCTAGGACGACCGCGGCCGGGGCGCCGATGACCGGGCCGGCCAGGTAGACCCAGTAGGTGGACATCGTGCCGGCGAGCAGGTCGGGTCCGAGCGAGCGTGCGGGGTTCATCGACGCGCCGCTGATCCGGGCGGCGAACAGGCCGACCAGGGCGATGACTCCGGCGGAGGCCAGGGCGGCGTTGTGCCCGACCAGTTTGTGCCCGGCCGCCGTGCCGAGGATGACGGCGACCAGGAAGAACGTCAGGAATGCCTCCAGCACCACGGACGTGGCCTAGCCATGGTGGGGCAGGGTCGCCCCGAGGTGCCCGATCGGGCCGAACATGGCGCGTAGCAGGGCTGCGGCCGCGATCGCGGCGGTGACTTGGACTGCCCGGTAGCCGGGGATCCGTGTCCACGGGAAGTCTTTACGCACGGCGAAGGCCAGGGTGACGGCGGGGTTGGAGTGCGCGCCCGAGACGTCACCCAGGGTGTAGATCATGGCCATGACCAGCAACGCGGGAGCCACGACGCGCGCGGCCATCCCGGTGCCCGGCGGCGCGGGGGCCGGAACACCGCACCGCCGGCGGCGACGAAGGTCAGGGCGAAGGTGCCGACGAACTCGGCCAGCAACCGCCTCCACTCCTGCCCCAGATGCTCAGGATCGCTATAGAAGTCGTTCCGCCGCTGGCGCCCCGCGCTTGCCGTGCTGTGCGCCACCGAGGCGTCCATGCGGTCGTTCATCTGTTCATTCTGCAGAGCCAAAACGGCCACGAGCCCGCGGCTTCCTTGCCGGGAGGACGGGCTCCTGCACGGGTTCCTCGAGACCCGAAGAGCGGATGACAAGATTGCCGCTCGATAGTATTGCGGCTCGGATTACTTGCATTATGCAATAGTTGCACACAACAGACCTCTTCGCATATGCTGCGGAGTCAACCACGGCTGTCCGGACCTGAACAGCATGCGGCTACCGGATGGCCGACGAGCGTTAGCCGGTGTAGGTATGGCAGAAACCCGCAAGCAGACTTCCAGACGACCAAGCGGAGTACGCGCTACCGACGTGGAATCCGAGGACGGCCGGGTCAGCGGCGTCGTGCAGGACAGCGACCGGGCCGGCCAGGCGCAGGAGCGCACCACCACGCTCCGCTTACCCGCGCTGACGGTGGCCGTCACCCGCCGCGCCGTCCCGGGCTCCTCTGGCCCAGACACGGTGTCCGGCGCCCCGGGTGGCGGCGCGCCCGCGTCTCGAACGGGGAAGCTCGCCTTCTACGGCGGCATCGCGGCGCTGGGAGTGTTCGAGGTCGTCGAGTGGCCAGTGGCGGTGGCGCTGGGGGCGGGTGCCTACCTGCTGCGCCGGATGAGGCCCGGCACTGGTCGGGCGGCAGTGCCCTCCGAAAGACTGATGAGCCGAAGCGCGAAGTCGCTGTGAGCGCGAGCTCGCGGGAGTGATCGGCGGCCTGCTCGGGTTCGGTTGGCCGGGCGTCGGTGCAGACGTGGGTGGGTCTGACGCGCGGGCCGTGGTCGCCGCCTCTTGCCGGCTGCACGGTGGGAGCCGCACCCGGCTGGTGACCCAGGCCAGCGTCTTCGCCCGCGTCTCGCCCGAACAGAAGCTGCGGATCATCGCCGGGCTGCAAAAGGCTGGCCGCGTCGTGGCCATGACCGGCGACGGCGCGAACGACGCCGCCGCGATCCGGCTGGCCGATGTCGGTATCGGCATGGCCGCGCACGGCTCCAGCTCCGCCCGGACCGCCGCGGACCTGGTCTCCACCGAACCCGACGTCAGCCTGATCCTAGATGCCCTGGTCGACGGCAGGACGATGTGGCGCCCCGGCCCCGAACAGGTGCTCCGCACCGTTACCGCGCCCCTGGCCGTCCTCGCCGGGGCCGTTCCGCCCGGACCCATCCCGGTCGCGCCCGGCACCGGCGCCCTAGCCGCCGTGGCCGGCGTCATCGAATGGCCCATCGCCGCCGCCGCGGGCCTGGGCTACCTCGTCGTGCGCCGCTGGCGCTACCAGCCAGCCGCCGACACCAGAGGCATCAGACACCAAAGGAACCGCGCATGACCGCCAGCGACCGTCCCATCCACCTCAGCGTCAGCCCGGCGGACGTCGACATCCCGCAGACCATCGGCTACTACGGCGGCCTGTTCGCAGCCGTCGCCTTCGGCGTGCTGGAACCGCCGGTCGCTCTCTTCATCGCCGCCATCCCGCTCGTCAAAATGCTGGGAACACCGGCCGCCCCGGCAGCCGTCCGGTTCCTGGGTGAAACGCTGCAGGGCGCCGCCAAACCCGTCGGCAACGACGGCGAGGGCACCATCCGAGTCAGCGAACCGCACTGGGCACGACGCCGCGCGAAGCAGCAACTGGAACCGGCGCCCCAGCGAAGCTGATACCCGTGTCGCCAGAGCGCCCCGGTGAGCCTGCCCGCAGGGGGTTGCGCCCTCGAGCGGGCCTGCCGGCCCGCGGCTGCCCCGATGAGGAGTTCGACGACTGGTTGCGGCTGATCACCGAACGCACCGACCCGGCCATGACCTGGCTCGGCGTGGTGTTCGGGCTGCTCGTGGCGGCCCAGTTCGGGCTGCCCACCACCGCAACGGCGGGGCGTCTGCTAGCCGATGTCATCTGGCTCCTCTGGGCGGTGTTTGTGCTGGACTTCCTGCTCAAGCTGTGGCTGGCCCCGCACCGGTTGCGGTTTCTGCGCCGACACTGGCTCACGCTGCTCGGACTGCTGGCCCCGACGCTGCGCGTCTTCAGCTTCCTGCGGCTGCTCCGCCTGAGACGGGCCGCGCCGGCGGTGCGTGCGCTGAGTTCCAGCTCGCGGGCGTTGCGCAGCGCCGGGCCGCTGTTCCGCAGCCGCATCGGCTACCTCGGCGGAATCACCTCTCTCGGCATCCTGCTCATCGGCGAACTCGCCTACGTCTTCGACAACGGACCCCACGGCACGCTGCCGACCCTCGGCTCGGCTCTGCTCTGGTCAGCGGCGTCGGTCATCGGCATGTCGCCGACCGCGAATCCGACCACCGCCGGCGGCCAGCTCCTCATGATCGCGGCCTTCATCCTCGGCATGATCACAGTCTCGACCCTGGCCGGCGCCATCGGCGCCTACCTACTCCACCCGCACCCCGCCCCGCCCGACCCATCCAGCCGCCCGGACGCCCAAACCGGCAGCGGTTCGCCATGAGCATCACCTACCGGCCGCTCGGAGCCCTCGCCCTACTGCTCGTCATGCAGTACGTGTTCGTCCGTCGTCGCTCGCCGTCTGACACAGTGATGGCATGCCACCATCCGAAGAACACGAGCGCGCCGAGGACTTCACCGCGCTAGCTGAACTGGCGGAGGCCTTTCTCACTCTGGTCGCAGCCCTAAATGAAGGCGAGATGGTCGCGCTCAGCCCCGACCGGATCGTGGAGATCGCCGCCCGCTGCATGCCCCGCAGCCAACACGCCGCGCTGGCCGTGGCTGACAACGGCCATGTGCACAACGTGGCCGCCACCAGCGACGTCCCGTCCCAGGTGGACCGAATCCGCGACGCCACCGGCCAGGGTCCCGCCCTGGACGTCCTCGACACAAACGACTTGGTGGCCAGTGGCGACCTCGCCACCGACCCGCGGTGGCCCGTCTTCGCAGCCCGCGTCAGCCAGGACACCAGCATCCGCAGCATCGTCAGCTATCGGCTCTACCTCAGCCCACGCCACCGCGCCGCCCTGAGCTTCTACTCGAACTGGCCCTACGCCTTCGACGACCTCGCGATCGCCACCGGCGCTATCTTCGCCGCCTACGCGTCCTTGGCCCTCACCAGCGAACTCGTCCTCACCCAACCGCTGACACCGCGGCGCTCGGCCGACGTCCACCGTGAGATAGGCGTGGCCATCGGCATCTTGATGTCCAACGCCGACGTCACCACGGAGACCGCCTATCAACGCCTTCACCACGCCAGCCAGCAGCTCAAACGCTCGGTGCCCGCCATCGCCCGCCACGTCATCGACCACCGGCGAATGCCCGATGGCTACGGCTGATGGGTTCCCTGTCCGAGCCACGCACCAGCTAGTCCCGCGACGAGTGACCGTGTGTGCGGCCCATAGGCGGTCTCGATCTCGACGTCTGACGGCGCCACTCTCGCTGTTGGGGCGTGAGGCTGCACGTTCGGCGTGACCTGCTCGTTCAGCTGGCGGCTGCCCTGCCGTTACTGGTAGCCGGAACGCATTACCGCTCGATGGCTTTCGCCGGCCGGTGATTCCGGACTAGGCGTCGCAGTCGACGAATCGCTGAACCGTTGTGCGCGCCGTCGGACCACTAGTCGATTCGTCGGTCTGTGCGCGACGCAATGCGATGATCGGGCTGCGCGTCAACGGCGGCGCCTAGCCGGAAAGGGCCGAACGCTGCGGCGCGCGTGGCGGATAATGGCCCTGGGACGTCACCAGCGGAAGACGAGCGTCGGCGAGCCTGGGTGGATGTCACGTCCAGCATTGCCATTTGTCCCTCGCTGACCCGTGGCCTCTGCTCCAGCCTCAATGAGCACAGTGCCCGACCCGCAGACTCCGCTAAGCCCTTGCCGCGTCGGCGCACGTCTCAGTTCGCCGCCGATCCGTCTCCCGGCGGTTCCATCGACCCGCGCCACATGGTCGAGATCGGACCGAAAGGTGGGCGCACCTGCCCGTGTCACCGACGCGCTCACTCATGGCATGACACGCACCGCGCCGTAGGCGACCGGTCTCTGAGCCGGTCTCGTCATCGTAGTCAGTGATCCTTTCACCGGCTGGTATCGGCTGGTGAAGCCGCACCATACCCGCTTGGCCAGTACGCGCAGGAACGTTTGGGGAGGTCCTACGGTGGAGGACCCGCCGTCGCGCGAAAGCGTCTTGAGTGCAACGCCGCCTCGTCATCTCCGAAAGGCCCCTATCAGCTCGGCGGGCTTCATTCCGTCCGCGCGCCCGACGCCACAGCACAAAACATGCTGCGACGTTGTTTCTGTCTGCAATGATTGTCAACGCTAATGCAAGTTGTAACGGTGCAGCCACCCGATGAAGGATCCTCATCGTCGATGAAGCTGGCCGCACCGGTCTCCAAGAGCAGACCGTGGGTGAGGGACTGCACGGTCGGCTTCGGCGGTGCCGCGCTAGCCGCAGTGTGATCTGGGATGGCGCTGCGCTCTTGTCCGGCGCTGCTCCTCGACGACGCATGGCGTCGGCACAGCCAACGGCGCCAACCAGCAACAAGTCACCGGTGCTGCCGTTGGTGGTTCGGCGGCGCTCTGTTCAGGTCGGTCGGCCGCGTACGGTCGGGGGGTGGACGGTCGGTCGGGGGATTTGCAGCAGGTCGCGCGCGAGGTGTTCGGATGGTCGCGGTTGCGACCGGAACAGCTTGAGGCGATGGAGGCGGTGATGGCCGGACGGGATGTGCTGACCGTGCTGCCGACAGGGGCGGGGAAGTCTGCGATCTATCAGGTCCCCGGGCTGCTGTTGGAGGGTCTGACGGTGGTGGTGTCGCCGCTGTTGGCGTTGCAGCGGGACCAGGTCCAAGGCATTGAGCAATCGCAGGCGCCGGAGGCAGTCGCGGTGAACTCCGGCCAGCGGGTCGGCGAACGCAGGCATGCCTGGGACTCGCTTCGGCGCGGTGAGTCGCGTTACCTGTTTCTGTCGCCGGAGCAGTTGGCCAAAGAGGAGGTGCTGCAGGAGCTTGGTGAGCTGGGTGTCGGCCTGTTCGTGGTCGATGAGGCGCATTGCGTGTCGGCGTGGGGACACGATTTCCGGCCGGATTACCTGGGGCTCGGGCAGGTGATCGAGCGGCTGGGCCATCCGCCGGTTGTTGCTTTGACCGCGCGGCGGCGCTGCCGGTGCGCCGTGACATTGCGACGCGGCTTGGGTTGCGCAAGCACGCTGAGGTGATCGCGAGTTTCGACCGTCCCAACTTGCGCCTCTCGGTGGAGCGGGCCGCGGATGAGGGACGCAAGCGGGCCGCGGTGGTGGACCGAGTGGCGGCCTTGGCGGCGGTGCAGCGGAGCCGCCCGGGTTTGGTCTACACCGCCAGCCGCAAGGACACCGAACTATACGCAGGGCAGCTTGAGCAGCTTGGCTTGCGTGTCGCGGCCTATCACGCGGGTATGCGGTCCGCTGACCGCAAGGCCGTGCATGATGGCTTCCTTGGTGATGCCTTCGACGTGGTTGTGGCCACCTCGGCCTTCGGCATGGGAATCGACAAACCGGACGTGCGCTTCGTGGTGCATGCCTCTGCGCCGGCGTCGCTGGACTCCTACTACCAGCAGATCGGGCGCGCTGGGCGTGACGGTCAGCCGGCGGACATCACGTTGTTCTACCGTCCGGAAGACCTTCACCTGCAGGGTTTCCTCACCGCCAGCCACGCGCCAGAGGACGTCCTCAAGAGTGTGGCCGAGGCTTTGCGAGGCAGGCAGGGACCGGTGCGCGCGGCGCAGGTCGGCGCCGTCCGTTCCGGAGAAGACGGTCGCTTGGAGTATTCAGACCCCGGCCTGGATCCGGGCCTGGCCGTTGAGGAGGCCGTGCGGCTCGCCGAGACTCACCAGACGCTGATACGGTCCCGGATCGAGATGATCCGCGGCTACGCCGAGACGACCGGCTGCTGGCGACAGTTTCTGCTCGGCTATTTCGGTGAGGACCTTCGGCATCCCTGCGGAAACTGCGACACCTGCCCCGACGGATCCGCCCGGGACCATCCCAGCGGAGCCAAGGCGGCGTCGCCGTTCGCCACCAACAGCCACGTGCGCCACCGGGCCTGGGGACACGGCGTGGTCATGTCTACCGAGCAGGACCGGCTCACCGTCCTCTTCGATGAAGCTGGCTACAAGACCCTCGACCCGGCCGCCGTCGAATCACACCACCTGCTTGAGCATGGCAGGAGTTCCTAGTGGTCGCGCCCGTTAGTTCGCGCGGGGTTGAAGCCAGACGCTGGGGTCGTTGAGCTATAGGCCGCAGCGCAGTCGAGGGCCTCTTCTGGTGTGCCGATGGGGTAGCCGGTAGGTAGGACGGAATCTTCGTATCCCTCGCGGCTGGCGAGATAGATTCCGAATCCCCAGCGGACTGGCTGATGCGCCGTAGCACAGCCGGAACAGGGGCAGCGCGGATCCGTCGGCCAGTACGGCGTCGATGTAGGCGAAACCAGCGCGGTGGCGGACGCTCAGAGCGGCCAGTTGTGGCCACTTCGTGTGGGCGTGGCTGATCAATCACTGGCGCAGGGAGGTCTTGGTGGACTTCGGCGGCGTGGGCATGGTGACCATCGTGTCCGACCGCACGGCGTGTCGCTGCACGACGTGATCGGCCCGGTGCGCGACAACATCGCAATGACGATGTGCAGCCCTTACCTGGTCGTCCTCACTGACCGGCAGCGCCGACTGCTGCAGGCCCGTGCACAGCGGCCAGCGCGAACACCGAGATGTGCTGCGAGCCGGGATTGTGCTCGCTGCCGCCGCTGGCACCACAAACGCAGTGATCGCAAGAGCGTTGGGGGTTGGCGTGGACACGGTCCGCAAGTGGCGCCGACGCTTCAGTATCCACGGCTTGGACGGACTGACCGACCAGCCGCGATCCGGGCGGCCCCGACAGTTCGCTGCCCGGGTGGTGGCCGAAGTGAAAGCGCTGGCGTGTGAACTGCCCGCTGACGCAGGAGTTCCGTTGGCCAAATGGAACTGCCCGGACCTGGCCGCCGAGGCGGCACGGCGCGGCATCGTCACCGCGGTGTCGGCGTCCACGGTGGCATTGGCTGCACGCCGACGCGCTCAAGCCGTGGCAGCACCGCTTGTGGATCTTCCCCCGCGACCCGTACTTCGCGTTCAAGGCACCCGCGCGCTTGATCTATATGCCCGCGTTCGGGAGCGCGCCACTCGCAGACGGCGACTTCGTTATCAGCGCTGACGAGAAACCAGGTGCAGGCATGTCAAGGTAGGCGACCGACTCGGACTCAGCGATGACCGGGCTGCTGCTGGCCAGCCCGATGAGGAACCGCGCGGGGACCGCGTCGAGTTGCCGTGGCCTGACCCCGGCGTGTTGATCCAGGTCGAGTGAGAGTCCTTTCGCCCACAATGTGGGCAAGGAGGCTCGAATCTGATGACGACGAGGAAGCGACACAGCCCGGAGCAGGTCGTGCGCAAGCTGG
>NZ_JAVREH010000076.1:0-12625 GCF_031845305.1 Jatrophihabitans lederbergiae
CCGCCGCCGGCACTCCGCCTGCGGCTACCGCAGCCCGATCACCTACGAGAACACCACCACCGCGGCTACGCTACGACCGGCCGCATAACAATCAAATCGCGTGTCCACTTTTCGGGGCGAAGGCCCATGCTCAGCCGCGAGGAAATACTCCGCAGACCGGCCACCGACACTCACAGACGTACGTCGCGCGGCGCGGCCGTACGCTCGCGGATGTGACTGGACGGGACCTGCCAGGCTATGCGGTCGACGACGACACGGTGATCTGGCGGTACATGTCGCGAGACCGCATCCGTGGCCTGCTCGGCGGCCACCTGTACTTCGCAGCCGCGCACCAATTCGACGACGCCTTCGAAGGCGCTATCACGGACGGCGCCCAGCGTAGGCGCGTAGCGGAGGCAGCGAGGCTGTTCCCGAATGATCTCGATGACCAGAGTCACTGGCTGCGCCAACTCTCGACCGCGTTTGAGCAATTGCGGCACCTAACCAAGATCAACTGCTGGCATATGTCCCGCTACGAGAACGTCGCGATGTGGGAGCGGTATACCCGGTCATCGCCAGCCGCAGTGGCTGTGGTGTCGACAGTCGGTGCATTGAAGCGATCGCTCGGCGAGTTCCGCCTGCAGCCGACGTTCGGCACAGAAACGATCTACGTCGGCGAGGTCAAGTACGTCGATTACCTGGTTGAGGTGGGCGAGGGCTTTATGCTTGAGGCCTTCTTCCGCAAGCGGGTCGAGTACCGTGACGAGGCCGAGGTTCGTGTCGCGTTGTCCCTCCGCATGGCTGAGGAGTTCGGTGTCGCTGTCCCCGCGGATGGCGTTTTCGTTGACGTCGACGTGGCGAGCTTGTTTAGCAGGGTGATCGCCTCACCCTGGGCGACAGCCACCGACGTTGGCATCCTGCGTGACATCGTCGGCGCGGCGGGCGTGCCGGGAGCGGTGGGCGAATCGGCGCTGGTTCGTCGGCCGACTTACTGACTGTGCCGATCGGCGTGATCTGGCGGTCTGACGAGATCTTGGCGGGACCCCAGGAATTGATCCAGGGTTTGTGAGAGTCGCCTGGTTTCATTGGTGGGTGCAGGTGGCAGCGTATCGAGCGGGGGCTTGGTAGCCCAGGGCTGAGTGCCTGCGGTGATTGTTGTATTCGGTCTTCCAGTCGGTGATGACGATCTTGGCGTGGGTCAGGGACCAGAACAGGTTGATGTTCAAGCACTCGTCGCGGACTCGGGAGTTGAACGACTCCACGTAGCCGTTGCGCCACGGCTCACCGGGCGGGATGAACGACAGCCCGGTGCGTTCGCCGGCCCACTCAGCCATCGCCCAGCACGCCAATTCTGGGCCGTTGTCACACCGCAGCACAGCCGGGTAGCCACGGTCGCCGGCGAGACGGTCCAGCTCGTCGATGAGCTGGTCACCGGTGATCGAGCGGGCCACCAGGCCGCCGAGGCATTCGCGGGTGTGCTCATCGATGATCGAGGCGATCTTGACCGGTCGGCCATCGGTGGTGGAATCGAATTGGAAATCCACCGCCCAGACCCGGTTCGGGGCATCGGCTTTCGGCGCGTCGGGTGCGGTGGAGGAGCCGACGCGCTTGCGCCGCGCCCGGACAGGAACGCGAAGCCCTTCTTCGCGCCAGATCCGTTGCAGCTTCTTGTGATTCACGATCCACCCCTCGCCGCGGGCGTCGTGATACGCCCGCCGGAATCCCCACCGCGGATGGTCTTTGGCGTATTGCCGCAGCCAGGTCCGCAGCCCGGCATCGGGATCAGCCACGGTCGCTCCGGCCGGCTCTCGTCGCTGCGTTGTCCGGTTCTGCCCGACCACGACGCAGGCGAACCGCTCCGACACACCCATCACCGTGATGAGCTGCCTGACGGCCGCCCGGCGTCGCGCCGGGCTCAGAATTCCCCCTTGGCGTTCTCCCTCAGCGCTGCCTTCTGCAGTTCGGCGTCTGCCAGAAGCCTCTTGAGGGTCGCGTTTTCGCGCTCGAGTTCCTTGAGCCGTTTCGCGTCGTCAGCTTTCAAGCCGCCGAACTGGTTTCGCCACCGGTAGTAGGTCTGCTCGGCGACGCAGAGCTCCCGGCAGACGTCGGCGACGTCTCTGCCTTCACCCAGCATCCGGTCAGCCTGCGCCAGCTTCCGTACGACCTGCTCCGGGGTGTGCCGCTTCCTCGTCGTCATGATCATCGAGGCCTTCAGTCCACCTCCGTGGACATCAAGACTCCCACTCAAGCTGGATCAATCAGCGGGGGTCATGCCAATCTGGCTTCGTCGACGACGCGATGGCCGGCGCTGCGCGATTCGCGCCGCGAATGAGCGTTGCGGGGTTGATGCGCTGCGTTGCGGTCGGCACTCGCCGGTCGCCGCTCACCGACGCCGCTCAGCGGCTCCTGGCTTCGTCTGATTCGGGCAGGCGTCCCGGCAACTCCGCGATCCAGAGACAGCCGTCAGCGGTAATCGCGGCAGCGAAGGTCTCGTCGCCAGCCACGGGCGGTCTAGCCCACTCGGTGACGTGCGGGTGACGCCATAGCGGGCCGTACAGCCGGTAAACTCCTGCGGCGGCAGCCGCCTGAGCCAAAGCCGTGAACGCCTCTGCGGCCGGCGTGGTCCAACGGCGGTCTCGCGGTAGTCCGAACTCAGCCTCGAGGCGAAGGGCGAGTGACTGCCACGTCGGTGGCGTTGCGCCTCCCGAGGAGTCGACCGTGGCCATCGCTGCTGCGGTGCGGGCTGAGACCCATTGGTCGGCTCGGTGTAGCCCCGGGAGCAGCCCGTCGGCGTGCGCGTGCTGGGATCGGGCCAGCAGCCGAATGAGTTCTCGATAGTCGCCGACGAATGACGCCGACTTGTAGATCTGGCTGGATTCACGGCGGTACTGCTCGGTCAGGGTCGCGTACGCGGGCGGATCCCACTCCCAAAGCCCAAAAGTGGCGGCGTCGGCGGCAATCTGGTCGATCGCCAGCATGTCGATCTGTACCGTGTCCATCTCGCGGTTGTAGAAGCGCGGGACCGTCGCGTTCGAGGGGAATATGTGCAGCTCGCTCTCACCGTGAGTCTCGTAGTCGTAGATCGCGATGAACACGCGCCGACGCGGCGCTGAGCCTGTGTCCACGGCGAGGTCTGGAACGACCCCGGCGACGTCCGAGATACCTCGGACCAACGTCTCAATGTCTGCCATGAGCTGCTCTGAATCATGCCTCGGAGTGGAGTCGTGCTTGTCAGCGTTCGCAGCGAGACGCATGCGGTCGAGAGCGTCGGTGACCGTCGGCGGTACCTGCAGGCCGACCAGCTCAGCAATCAGGGGGGCGAGGTGCTTGTTGCTCCACATCGGTTCGGCTGCCTTTAGAGTCCGTTCCCAGGCAGCGGCGACGTCGCGGGCGATCGCGCCAAGTTGGACATCTGTGTACTCGGCGACGAGGAGGGACTCGAGCTCCGCGCGAGCGGTGCGGAGCTGCTGGCCAAGATCATCGACACGGCGCACGCCCCAGTATGCGCTACGTGGCCCGCAAGCACCTGCGCGAGTTCGTGAAGCGCAACGTGCACAATGGGCACCGTTTCTGTAGCGGCCTGCAGCGAGGGGCGAGGGGTTGCTTGGCTAGCGGCCGTCAGTCCACACACCGTTTCAGGTGGAGGATTTCTGGAGGATCGATCCGCAGTCAACGGCTCCGAACAGCTTTGAACGGCCGTCAACTGCACCGGGTATGTCCCGGTAGATGCGTATACCCCAGCAAATCCGGGGCCTGTAGAGGGGCGGGCGTTCGGCCTGGCAGATGGAGGCTCCATCTGGCGTCGAGAGGCGTGTCTAGGCCCGTATTTCCGGGCCTTTCACGTTGACCCGATGGCTGGACCCCCACACCGGAACCTGACCCTATTTCGATACAGGGTCAGCCTCGGACGGAGGGGTTCGCGTCTAATCGGGTCGCGGCTGTGCAGCACACTTGGACGCTGTGATCAACGATTCGGTCCCGTGGCGCGAGCAGCTATGGCGCTCGGCCGACGAGCTGGAGCGTCGGAGGGCGCAGCGCCGCTGGACGGAACGCACGAGTTTCCTCGTTGAGCGCGAGATCATGGTCGGCTGCTACGCCATCCGCAAGCTGCACGAGGCGCGCAAGGTGTCCGACGCCCTCGCGGCCCGCGAGTGGGAGGTCACCCGCCACGCGCTCACCTCGGCACGTCGGCCCGACATCTGGGCCCGGGCGACACCTTGGGAGTACTCCGACTTCCCGCACGGTACTTCGGCGATGCTCTCCATCACCGACCTCTGCAACCAGGTCGTCCATAGCTACATCTGGCTGCTCTCCGCGACTGAAGCCGGGGACTTCGACGGCATCTACGTGGCCTCGGATCGTCAGCGGCTCAGCGGGCTGTTCTTCATCTCGGTCGACCGCTTCGTAGAGCTGTTCCGCGCCGTCGGCTCCGAGGACATTACCTACGTCCGCATGCAGCGGGACACGAACGGGGATCTCCAATACGTCGGCATCCTGGCCCGCGAGCCGGAGTCCGACCCCGAGGACGAGGGATCGCAACGATGAGCGGGACGCTGGACCCGCTCGCCGAGGTGCGCCGGTCCTTGATCGTCGAGTTCGCTGCCTTGCCCGGTGAGGGCGACGTCGTGGCGTGGCAGCGACGGCTCGCCGACGCGATCATCGACGCTGAGGCCGGTTCGCCTCAGCACGATTCGGCTGAGCTGAAGTGGCACCGTCACCTGTTGCGGGTGATCGGGGACGCCCTTGTCCATGCGTTGCTGCCCGCTCACACGATCCGCGCGCTGTCGCGTCACCCCGGCAGACCGCCGTCGCTGTCCGCCCAGGGCGAGGACTTCGACTTCGTCTTCGAGTGCGCGCGGACGCTGCGGAGGAGCGGCGCCGTCCCCATCGTTGCCGACCTCACTACCCTCGTCGGCATCGGTGACTTGGTAGGGTGGGGCGGCGGCGGGGTCGGCGTCTATGAGTGCAAGAACCGGACCCCTCCGATGAGGATGAGCACCTCCGGCCGGGTCGCGCGCCAGCGGCTGCGGGGCGAGCGCACGGAGGAGTACCTCACCGGAAGCCGTATCGAGGAGGAGGGGGGCCCGGTGCGCGAGGCGTACGACTTCCCCTTGCCGGAACCCGAATGGGAGGCGGTCCGGGACCTCCTGGAGCGGTGTCTGGCCGCACCGACGAAGCTCGCCACGCACTCCTTCGGAACCGACGACACGCTGATCGCCTGTAGCCGCGACACCGTGTTGGACGACGTGGCGGACCAGTTGCCCACCGGAGAGCACCTCGCCATGCCCGCGATGGCGGTGTATTCCGAGCTCATCGAATCGGCCGATCACCGGCTTTGGGCTCCTTCCAGCTACCCGTTGTCCGGCGACCTGCGCTGGCGGCTGCTGGAGAACGAGCTCAGTGTCATCCGCTTCGTGGACATGGGCGCGTTGGAGGCCGAGTTCACGGAAGGCGCTGTCCGGGGGTGGCTCACGCCCCGACGCGGCGAGCACGGGTTCGAGGTCGGTCTCGACGTCGCCGGCTTTGAACCCATCACCTTCACCCACCAGCTGGTCGGGTTCTGCCTCTGGATGCCGGTGCCGGTCTCGGCTATGCGCGCCACGCTCATCGACCATGCCCGCGTCCTCGTCGCACAGGTGGAGCCTGGCCAAGGACTTGGGTCCGCGATGAACCTCGCCGAGGGCGACACCTTCGTCTACTCGACGGCATACCGGGCCGGGGAGGCTGGACTCGTCCCTGGCCCGAGACCGCTTACGGGGCCGGCCGTTCCCGATCCCTAGGCCACTCACGGATGCTGCCATCAGGCAGGTGCACAGCGATCGTCCGCCGCTCACCGCACCATTCCGCGGCTAGACCCTCGACCCGCAATAATCAAGCACCATCAGGAGGCTGATCCCACTTCACTTCTCGGAGTCCCCTTCTGAGGCGATGATCAGCTGAAGAGAGGAGTCCTGACGGCGTGTATCCGCCGGAACTTCTGTCAGCGCGTCGTTGAGTTGGCGCAGCGTCGGAACAAGCCGATTAGAGTCGCGCACCGTTTCGGGTGGAGGATTTTTGGAGGATCGATCTGCGGGCAACGGATTTGAACGGCTCTGAACTGCAGTCAACTGCACCAGGTTCGTCCCGGTAGATGCGTATACCTCAGCAAACATGGCGCCTGTAGAGGGGCGGACGTTCGGCCTGGCAGTGTGGGGGTCAGGGGTTCGAATCCCCTCAGCTCCACCACCCCGAATTAGACCAGTTTGCGGTACTATCGCCGCCCGAAATTGTTCTTATGTCCGATTGTGCGGGCACCCAATTCGTCCGGGTTACTCGCCGGTACTGGAGCGAAACTGGAGCCTGGGTTTCTGCCACCTTTCAAACAGGGTCAGGAAGTCGGCGAAACAGGGTCAGAATCGAGAGCTGTCGCCATCATCGTCGGCTCGTATCCTCCGGGCCGGCAGGGTGCCCGTGGCTCGTCCAGATCGGCAAGATCCAGTCCACTTCGGACCCCTCGCCCTTAGCCAGAAGTTCAATCTTGGCCGGCATTGCTGGCGTCGAGGTGGAGCTACGGGGGCCTCGGCACCTCGCCGATCGCGCCTTCGAACCATGGCGCTCAAGAACGCCTAATACACGGGTGATGTTCGTGTCATTCCGGGCTGGCGGGCGGGCCGCTGTCAGCGTGCGGTTATGACTACTTTCCCTTGCTTGGTGCGCTCGGTGTCGACGTCGGGTGCGGTGCGGTATCGACTTGGCGATCCGCTAGTGGATCGGTATCTGGAGTTCGTGGCGGGGCGTGCTCGACCGAACACGCTGCGGGCGGTGGCCTTCGATCTGAAGACCTTCTTCACGGTTGTAGCGAAGGACCCGGTCGAGGTGCGGCCGGCCGACGTGTTCGAGTTCTTGGCCGATCAGCGTGGTGACCGGTCGGTGGTGCGGATGATTGATCGGGAGTCGGGTCTGTCGGCACGCACGATCGCCCGCCGGTTGTCGTCGGTGTCGGGGTTCTATGCGTATCTGATCGCGCGCGGCGACACGGTCGTTGCGACGAATCCGGTGCCGCGTGGCTTGTCGACCCGACGCGCGGGCGGGACCCGCGCGTCGCGCACCGCGCCGCTGGTGCGGGTGCCGCGCACGTTGCCGACGATCCTCTCGCCAGCCGAGGCCGACCGGCTGGTGGCGGCGCTGCGCACGGAACGGGATCGGGCGATGGTGCTGGCGATGCTGTTGGGCGGACTACGCCGCTGCGAGGTCCTCGGTCTGCGACTGGGCGACGTGCAGGTCGCCGATCGTCGGGTGTTCATCGTCGAGGGCAAGGGCGGGCATCACCGGGTGGTGCCGGTGGCGAACAGGTTCTTCGACGCTCTCGGTGACTACCTGCACGACGAACGACCCGACGCCCTTGCCACCGACCGGGTGTTCGTGGCGTTGAAGGGCCCGCGGCGTGGGCAGCCGCTGTCGGCAGAGGGTGTGGACGAGATCATGGCCGGCGCCCGCCGGCGGGCCGGTCTGGACAGGGCGACGTGTCACCAGTTGCGACACACCTGTCTGACGCGGCTGCGGGAAGCCGGGATGGCGTTGGAGGCGGTGCAGGCTCAGGCCGGGCATCTCTCGATCGAGTTCACGCGGGTCTATCTGCATCTGACTAACGACTGGCTCGCCGCCGAATACCGCCGAGCGGCGGCGTTGATTGACGCCGACGTCGCTGCGGTCGCGGACATGCTCGCCCTCCAAGACCTGGCCGCCCGATGAGCGCGCCACGGGAACGAGAGCACGCCGAAGCGCCGGTTGCCGACCGGACCGTCGCCGGCACCACCGCCGCAGCGCAATGGGGGCAGATCCACGCCGCGGCACCGCAGATCGCGGGCACGATGCAGCGTTACCTGCAGCGCCTGGCGGCGTTCCAGGCGCCGAGGAGCGTGGACGTCGCGGAGAACTCGGTGCGCCAGTTCGCCCGGTGGATGATCACCGACGCCGGGCTGGACTCGGTCGCGGCGGTGCGCCGCGATGACATCGAGGACTTCAAGGTCTGGTTGGCGAACAAGCCGCACCCGCGCGGCGGCACCATCTCACCCGAGACCCACCGCCAACGGCTGCGGATGGTGCGGGCGTTCTTCGAGCGGATCATCGAGTGGGACTGGCCCGACGCCCCGGCCCGCAACCCGGTCATCAGCGGCGACATCCCCAAGAAGCCCGAACCGCTGCCCCGCTTCCTCGACGACCAGGACGCGGCGAAGTTCATGACTGCGGCCCGTGCAGCCACCGACCCACGGGTTCGGCTAGTGGTCGAGCTGTTGGCTCGCACCGGGATGCGCGTCGGAGAGCTGGTCGCTCTCGAGGCCGACTCGGTCGTGCAGATCGGCGGCAATCACTGGCTACGCATCCCGCTGGGCAAGCTGCGCAACGACCGCTACGTTCCGCTGCATCCGCAGCTGGTCACCCTGTTGGGCGAGTGGACCGCAGTGAACCTCGAGCACATCCGCGCACACCAGCGCCTGGTCGCTGATCACCGCGGGCCGATGAACCGGCACTCGATCAGCCGCATCGTGCACCGTGTCGGCGATGCCGCCGGAGTCCCTGGCGTCCACCCGCACCGGCTGCGACACACCCTGGCCACCCAGGCGATCAACCGCGGGATGCGCCTGGAAGCGATCGCCGCGCTGCTCGGCCACAAGAAGATGGAGATGACCCTGATCTATGCCCGCATCGCCAACCGGGTCGTCGCTGACGAATATGCCGCCGTCAGCGCCAAGATCGACGCCCTCTACGGCCAACAACCACCGCCGGCGCTGCCAGCGGACTACGAGACCACCGGCATGGCCCGACTGCGGCGCGAAGCCCACGCACGGATGCTCGGCAACGGCCTCTGCACCCGACGCGTCGAACTCGACTGCCGCATGGAATCAGCATGCGAAACCTGCGCCTACTTCCGCACCAGCACCCAGTTCCTGCCCATCCTCACCCGGCAACGCGACCACGCCGCCGACCACGGCCAGACCGAACGAGCCGAACTCTTCACCAAGATCATCGGACAGGTCGATGACTCTGCAACTTGACACGATCACCCGTATAACGACTATGCGCTCTCGGGAGGGCGGCTCCACCTGCTGATGCGGCGACGATATGTTCGCCGGTGTTCCCCACAACTCGGTGAGCAGCCCATGCGCCGATCGCCGATCCGACGGGACTGTCGCCGAGTCGGTCGGCGACCTTGTCACGACTCGAGGTCGCTGGGCGTCAGGCCCGCTTGACGCCCATAGGGGGCCGAATCACGAGCGTCGATTTTGATGTGGTGACGACCGTTCTGGAGCCCAAGGGGATTTACGTCCGCGGTAGTGGCAGCGGTTGCAGATCGCCCAATCCAACGACTCCGTTGACTCCGCAGACTGGGCAAGCAGAGTCTCGTCTGGGCTCACCGAGGATCCGGTTGCCGCGCCGTGCGTGGTGTCGTACGTGCAGGATCTCGGGCGTCTGGTTGAGGCCGGTGAGGGCGAACATGAGGCGAGTGATGGCCTCGCTGACCGCTGTGGCATTGAGCGCGATGACGCTGGGGGCTGGCTGGCCGGTTCCGTAGTCGGCTTGCCGCCGCTGTGGGTCCGGCAGTGATTCGACGGCCAGCTGGTTGGCGTCGATGAGGCCGGCGCATCGTAGGCAGCCGGCTTCGGGTGTCACGGGCCGGATTGCAGCGAACAGGTCGCCGACGCCGCCGTCCTTATCGACGGGAATTTTGACGCCGACCTGAATCATCGGGATGAGGTACTGGTGGCTGATGATGTTGACGAGGTGTCGCGCGGTCGCGGTGTCTGCCGCGAGAACGAGATAGTCGCAGTCGGTCAGTGCGTGGGCGGCGTCGTGATCGGTGACGTTGCAGACGAAGCCGGAGATCATCGTTCCTTGACCGGCAGTCTTGGCCAGGCGCTGCGCCACCCGAATCTTTGGCGCCGCTCGGCGCCTCCCCAGGGCGCGCAGCCAGTTCGGGCGGCCGGGGCTCGTCAGGAGCGACAATGCATCGCGTCGAGTGGCACCGGGAAGGCGTGTCAGGTTGGTCAGGTCCACCCGGTCGGGGTCGATGGCCACGACCTCGCCGACTCCGAGTCGAGATAGCCACTCGATCGCGAGCATGCCGGCTCCGCCGGTCCCGATCACGCCGATCTTTGCGCCGCGGAGGATGTGTTGCCCGAGGTCACCGAACAGGCGGGTCTGACGGTCGTCCTCAAAGCGATGCCCGTGAACGCCGACGGGCTGGGGCGCGAGTCGGGTGAGGTTCGCGCCCACGACGATGGTGGTGTGGACCTCCGCCCGGCCTTGGCCGGGGATCCAGATGTCGCCCGCGATGGCCTTGCTGGCCAGAACCAAGGCACCCACGATCTGCTGCGAGATGTCAAGCAATGCCTGGTAACCGCGCTCGTGGGAGGCGAGGTCGCTGCCGGAAAAGTCGACTGAGTCTCCGGAGCCGTGGCCGTGGACGAACAGGCATACCAGCCGCTGTTCGGCCGCCAAACGAACAACGCGGCGGATGAACTGGGGCGTGAGGGCGCGATAGCCTCGGCTGCCCGGGACGTAGTCCGTCCCGTCGATCGCGGGCACGAAGCGCCGGGCCAACAGCCGTGTCTCGCCCTTGGCGTTCCTTGCCAGCCCGCACAACAGCGCACCACCGTGCTCGTCACCATCCGGGGCAAGGACATGCGCGGTGACCTCAGCCCACAGTCCCTCGCCTGCCTTGAGCGCTATGGCTGGGGCCGAGCCGAGGATAGGCGTGCCAGTCATGACTGGCTCCGGATGAACTGCAGGACCGACTGCGTCTTGCGAGCCGGGGTATCCAGTAGCGGGTCGCGACCCGGGCTACGCCGGCTGACCATGATCGCCGGCGCACCGTCGAATGTCTGCCCGCTGTGGAACGGAGCCTGCATCGCCTGTCTGTCGATGCGGTGCACCTCTGCGCCGACGTAGTGCGGGTAGCAGTCGGTTTCGGGGTGCAGGTAGCTGACCATGAAACCGAGCCAGCTGCTTGACGGCGCCCAAGCCGGGCCGAGCTCGACGTCGTCGATCACCACGAACGCGCCACCTTGGCCGTCGGGCCACGCGCGGACGGACGCGTCAGGGAAGGCGCGTCGGATCTCGTCGACCGCGGTCGCGACGGCCGGCGTGACGGCAGCGACGAGCGTGGTCTGGTCGACGCCGCGCGTCGACCAGACCACTACCGCTGTGGTCACGAGTTGTCGTCCGGGGCGATGGCGGTGAACCGGGCTCCCTCGTGAACGGTGATCTCGTCGGTATCCCCGACCTGGCGCTCGCGGCCTTCGCCGAGCTCCTCCCAAAGCTGGAATCCACGATCGATCTGGACGCCCTGCTCGATCGCGGCGTCCTTGATCTGCAGTCCCGTCTCGCGGCGGGCGTTAAGGCGTACCGGGTTGTTGTTGACCTGCACGTCGACGTGCCGGTGCTGTTCTTCCAGATCGCGTTCGAGCCGTTCGGTGTCGCGAGCGAGTCGCTCTTCGTCGCCTTCGATCGCGGCGATGTCGGCCGTGATGCGACCGGGGTCTCCCGGGCCGGTGTTGTGTTCTGTGGTCATGACTGGGAACCTCTCTGTGCTGGTTACTGCCGGCGTTGACGGCCTCCGCCCCGGGCAAGGGAAGCGGGGGCCGTCGTCTGTTGGGTGGATCGCTGCTCGACGGTTAGGCGAAGGGCCGACATTGGTCGGCGCGTCGACCGATGCGAGGCGCACCTCCCCTCTCGTCGAGCAGTAGCATGTACCTATGAGGTGTATTACTCGCTCACTGTACCTCAGAGGTATAGAACTTCGCACGGATACGGTTGGTGATGGACGTCGGCTTCCGCAACGCTCAGCTCCGCAAGCTGTGCTCCGACCCATCGCTGATGCGCCGACGCTTCGGCGCCAACGGCTCCGCGAAGCTGCAGCGGCGCTTGGCTGAGCTAGCAGCGGCGACCTGCATCGCGGACCTGTTCCTCCTGCGCCAGGCACGCTGCCACCAGCTGAAGGCAGGACGTGACGAGATGTTCTCCGTCGACATCGATGGAGGACTGCGCATGATCTTCGAAGTCGCCGACGAGCCAACGCCGCGTACGAAGGATGGCGGCGTTGACGTTGACCAAGTCAAGCGCGTCGCCGTGGTCGAGATCACCGACCCTCATCGATGAGCGCCAACAAGGGGAGAGCGCTATGACTGCACGGACCAGCTCTAGGACAACAACGAGAAGGAGGTGAAGCGATGAACCAAACCGCACCCACCAAGGCCGATGAGTGGTATCCGTGGCAGCCGGCCGAGATACCACTGCCTGGCGACACTCTGCGCGACACCCTCGACGCACTCGACATGACTCAGGCAGAACTCGCCCAACGCACAGGACTGTCGGGCAAACATGTCAACCAGATCATCAAGGGTCAGTCCGCACTGACCCACGAAACCGCCATCGCACTCGAGCGAGCGACCGGCGTCCCAGCCAGGTTCTGGAACGCGCTAGAAGCCCAATACCGAGACCATCGCGCTCGGTCCGATGAGAAGGTCGGGCTAACCGCGCGTACGGACTGGTTAGACGCCATCCCGGCGCCAGCAATCAAGACCCTTCGCAAGCTCGGCCATGTCACCGCGACCGCCAGAGACCCAGGCGCACTACTACAACAACTGCTGGCCTTCTTTGGAGTTAG
>NZ_JAVREH010000077.1:0-12426 GCF_031845305.1 Jatrophihabitans lederbergiae
TCAACGCCTTCGGTCCCGGCCTGGCGGTCAAGGCCGCGCAGGATGACCCGGAAGGCTTCTTCTTCACTATCGGCCAGCGCATGGTCGGCAATGGCATGCAGACCTTGCTGTCGCTGCTGATCGTGACGAGCATGTTCGCGGCCATCGTGGCCTTTCACAACAACGTTGCTCGGTACTTTTTCGCCCTTGGGCGGCAGGGGATTCTCTGGCAGCGGCTCGGCCAGACGCACAGCACCCGGCAGTCGCCGTGGGTGGCCTGTTGTGTCCAGACCGTGCTGGCCTTCGTGGTGGTGCTCGGCTTCGCGCTGGCCGGCCGCGATCCATTCCTCGATCTGTTCACTTGGCTCACCGGCATCGGCGCGGTCGGCGTCATCCTGCTGCAATCGATGGCCGGGGTTGCGATCATCGTCTTCTTCCGAAAAACGAATCTCGACCGACGGGTGTGGAATACGCTAATCGCCCCGATCACCAGCCTGGCCGGCCTGCTCACCTTGCTGTTCTTCGCGTTTAAGAACCTGACCACTCTGGTCGGTGCGAAGGGCGCGATCGCGAACACACTTCTGGGTTGTGTGCTGGGTGCATTCGCCATCGGACTGGTGGCTGCGCTGGTGCTGCGCCGACGTTCACCGGCTACCTATCAGCGGCTCGGCGCCCGGCTGCAGTCCGAGGCCGCGGCGACCGGCCAGTCACCGCTGGCTGCGTCCTACGGTCAGCCCCGCACCCCGACCGCCGCCGAACCGGAGAAGATCCAGGACTGACACCCCGCACCCGAGCGGCGACGGTCGGTACGCCCCGTGCGTGCCGGCCGTCGCTGCTGTCCAGGGGTTAGCCAGCAAATTTCGCCCGGAAAGCGTCGCAGCAAGCTCGTCTGAACAAGGGCATTTGCCGCCCACCGTTATGTCCGATTCAGCTGCGCCGTGATGTAGTCGCGCCAGGCCATCTCGTCGTCCGGGCGCGTCTGCGGGTGTGGTCCGAGCCGTCCGCGCAGCACCTTCTCGGTCGAAGAAAAGCGGTCGAAAAGCTCAAGCTGACCGGCCAGCGGAAACAGCTCATGCTGCCATTGGACGTGCTGCAGAACCGGCGCCCGAATGCTTTCGGCCGCGTCGGCGATCAGGTCGTTCGCGGCGAGCGACCGGGGCAGTAGTTCGGATTGGGTGAGCCCGAACTTTCCCAGTACCGCGCACCGCAACCGGGCCCCCAGAGCAGCGCAAGCCGGCAACCCGTACCGGGCGCCCATCGAACATCCCGAGGAAGGCCACTCGTTGTTCATCGACCCAGCCCGATTCGGCCGCGGCCGCGAGCACGTGCATCCAGTCCTCGCTCATCCGATCGTGCAGGGTGCGGGCGCCCTCAACCGCCACCCGCTCCTGATTGTCCAGGGGTCCGGCGCCGGCATCAGCGCGATCACCATGGAACGGGCCATCGATAGCGAGGGCCGCGATTCCGGCCCGGGCCGCGCTACTTGCGTCGAGCACGGGCAATCATGAGCAAATTCCACCGATGGCCACACCCAGCGACACTATTGCCAACACTATCGACAGCGTCGGGTTGTTTCCGGCGCGTCCTGCCGCCAAGCTCCCCGCTACGAAGGTAATCACCGTTCGCGCTTCCTCACTTTCGAGATAGCCCATATCCGAGCCGCGATGCCGGCTGCGAGCAAGAGTAGAACAAAATGAGCACGACTATCAAAGCCCGCCAACCCTTCTACGTTGCATGATCGGTGACTGCGTCCTAATCCTAGAAGTGAGAACCACGGAGCACATCATTAACGTCGCCGCCGATCTGCACCTCGGCTCAAGGCATCGACACCATAGCCGTAACCGAAACATCCCGTTCCGAACGTCACCGACAAACGACCTATTGGCTCATCCACCTCAGCATGGTAAAACCCGTTCCTAGCGGGCCAACCTGGCTCGATCACCTACTTTACTGATGAGGCTGGAGTGGCTGAGTGAGTCCACGTCGCCAAGCAAGCCAGCTGCCCAAATGCGATATCTGTCATCGAACGCACAATGACTCCACAACCGTGCAAGACATGTACCGATCGACAGAGCCCACCTTGGCTGACCTTCACCGGCGAGGACACCGCGATGGCGACGCTGCTGCTGTCTGTGATGGGCGCGTTCGCCGAGTTCGAGCGGTCACTGATCCGGGAGCGTCAACGCGAGGGCATCGCCCTGGCGCGCCAGCGCGGCGCCTACCGCGGGCGTGCCCGGGCGCTGAACGGCGAGCAGGTCGGGCAGCTGCGGCAGCGGGCCGCTGACGGCATCCCGAAGGCGACGCTGGCCCGGGAGTTCGGAATCAGCCGCGAGACCGTCTATCAGTACCTGCGCGCCGGCTCGGGAGCCGAGCAGGCGGGCTGATCACGATGACGGCCGCTGAGCGGGCGGGCGAAGGGTTTCTCACCGCCGAGCAGCAGCGCCGCTACGTCGATGATCCCAACCAGGCGCAGCTAGACCGGTCGTGGCGTCGTCATCAGCCGTGAGGCTAGGCGGCGTCGGTCCGTCACCCTGCAACTGATCACGAGTGCGTGTGTCGGCCGCCGTCATTCCCGCAGTACATCGTTGGCATAACTGACTACGACGCGGCCGGGGGGGTCCCGATGCTCAAACAGCCGCCTCGCTCCTTGCCAGCATTCCTCCGGGCCTCGATCTGGTCGACGCCGAACCGTCGGTGATCTCCAAAGGCAGCAAGGCGTGGGAACTGTGGGACATGCTGATGGCTTACGGCGATGTCGGCCCCACCACAGCAAGCAAGCTGATCGCCCGCAAACGACCGCGGCTGATACCGGTACAGGACGTCAGGAAAACGGCTTTTAAGACCCGAAGCATGGTTCTCTACCGACCGGCCGGTGTCCATGACGATGTGCAACTTCTATGGGTGACGCCGGTCATCCTTTCCACTGGCGCGGGTGTAGTAGCTGTCCGGACCGTAGCCGGAATCGTCGTCCTCGCCATGGGCCGAGTGGTCGTCATACTCCGCGTCGTCCGCCTCGGCGATGCGGGCAAATTTCGACCTGATAGCACCGCCGCCTCCGAGCAGTCCCCAGACTTTCTCGCGTTCCTCGGCCAAGTTGACCGCTTCGCCAGCCAACAGCTCCAGCGTCAGCTCAAGCTCCCAGGAGACGAGTACCCCATACCGCGCGGAGTAGATGCCGATCCTGTTGATGCCGTACTTATCGGAGTGGTCGAAGAGGGTGTACCCCAGCAGTTGGTACAGGTCTTCCCTCGAGAGCGCATTGCCGCGGACTGCGGTCTTGAAGTCGAGAAGGAAGCCGTTGCTGATCACGTCTGCATCGGCCGGGCAGAGCACTGAGCCGTCGAACGTGGGGCCGAGGTGAAAGGGCGCGCTGAGATGCGGGAACAGGTACTCCTGCGCGAGGTCATTCAGCTCCGTCAACTGCCGGAACGCATCTTCCGGGATGAGCGAGAGAAGGTGCGCTGGAGTGAAGTCGTCATATTCCAGCAACTGGTTCAGCGGGGACCCGGGGAACAGCCCCGCACGGTAGACCTCAGTGCAGAGCGCCAACGCCCAGCACGCGCGGTCCAGCTCGGTCGGGACTGTATTGGCCTGAGCCGCCTCGCGGCCATGCCGGATGACCTCGTGGATGGCTTCCACGTAGTCCGGCCGTGCCTGGAACGCACGGATCGCCACTTGCGGGATATAGCCAGGGTCCAGCAGGAAATGCATCCGAAAGTCGAACGCGGCTCCCAGTGTTCCGCCGTTCGCGCCCCCACCCCCAGGAAGACCAGCAACTCTCAGCTCTCCTGCTCGGGATCGGTAGTCCTTCTGGAGGGGACGTGCATTCGGGAACCTCAGGTCAAGGTACTGACGCAGCGGTGACGCCTTGTCGCCAATGGCGCTAGTCAGGTTGAGGTAGCGGTAGCCAGTCATGGCCCCATAATCCACGGGGGCACCGACAGATCCTGGCCCTCGGGTGGGACAGCGAATCCTCGCACTCCTGGTAACGCTCACATTCCTTCGATCCGAAGCCGCGACCGGCCAGACGAGCTAACAGTCGCGCCGGGCCAGCGTCGCCTCCGGATGGGACCATAGAGCCGTGCCCGGTCCCATCGCCCGTTTGCCGCAGCGTGTCGTCAAGCTGGCCACGGGCATGTTCGCGCGAGACACCGGATTCAGTGGACCGGAACTGCATGACCTCTTCGCTGACTACACCGACGATCTCGGCTCGTATGCCGGCTGGGGCGGCGGCGGTGAATCGCGGTGGCAGATCTTTGAGCGCGGACTGTGGTCGCTGAGCGTCGATGATCAGCGGCGTTTCCTGCTTGACCTGTGCACCTACGACGGCCCGAGCAAGTATCCGATGCCGTCCGATGACGACATCGCGAAGCTACGCAGCCTATTGCTGTCAGGAACCGCGCCGGGGGCGATGGCTGCGTCGGACCGTTTGGAGTCGCTGGCGGACTGGGATGCGGTCAAGCGATCGTGGGACGGAGCATTGGCGAAGGTCGTGTCCGATCCCGAGGGCGCCATCACCGCGACCAGAACAACCCTCGAGAGCATCTGCAAGCATATCTGCGACGAACGCGGCACCGCCTATGACGACGGTTGGGACTTGTCCAAGCTCTACAAGGCGGCAGCGTCCTCCATGGACATCGCTCCCGACCAGCACAGCGAGCAGATCATCAAGCAAATCCTGACCGGGGTCACCACCGTCGTCGGCGGCCTGGCCGGCATGCGCAACAGCCTCAGCGACGCCCACGGACGCGGCAAACGCGCGGCACGGCCGGCACCTCGTCATGCGAAGCTCGCCGTAAACGCCGGGTTCGCCGTCGCCGGATTTCTCATCGACACCCACATCGAGAAGCCGGCCCGGTAAGTGTCACCGGCCCGGAAGTTCATCGCGTGACGAACAACGGAGGACGAAATGGGCCTGACGGTGCAGCTGCCCAAGGATGTCGCGGTCGGTCTGGTCGAGGTCGGCGAGGCCGTCTATGACCGTGACGCCGCACTCGTGCACGGCGCGTTCGCAGATCTTGCGGCCTACGCCGCGATCTTCGCCGGTGACAGTGCCGCCGTCGTGACGCTGATGACCACACCCGATGTCATCGCCTCACTCGCCCGACGCCTGCATCGACGACGCGCTGAACGAACCCGGTGGCTCAACGCGCGCGGCCCCGGCGGGTGAAGTGAGTCTGCGAATGAACGCCTCGATCGACGAAGCCGTGCTGGCCGCATTGCTGACGGCGCTGTGGATCGACGAGTCGGGCAACGAAGAGGCCGATACGTCAGGGACGTAGTAGCCAGAAGTCTCCTGGACTGTCCGTGAGCGCGCGAAGGACACGATCGTGCTCCATCTCGTTGAGCGCCGAGAGCAGCGCCAGTAGCCGCCGCATCGGGAGGGGGTGCGTGGCCTCATCGCCGGGAGTGGCGGCCGCCACCAGTTCGAGGAGTTCGAACAGGATGCGGACGCTTTCCCCGGTCCGAGTAGCGGCGGGCGGGTTCGCCGCGAGCCATGAGGCTGCCAGCAGATCAGCTTCGTACTCATGGGCGTGGGTCCCGGCCACATCAAGACAAGCAGCAACGTCGGGGGCGGGTTCGAGGTGGCCGGCGATGACGTGACCGATCTCGTGGACCAACAGGAAGATCATGGCGACGGCCGCATGCGCTGCTGCGAGGCCTTCGGCCTCGGGAGCAAGAATCAGCGAAGCCGGGCGGGTGCGACCCGTGTGGCGGTACCACCAGGCGAGATCCAGCGCGCTGCGCCGGGCAGCCTCCTCACGCTCGCGGTGAACCAGTGTCGGCATCGCGGAATTGTCGTCGAAGGCGGTCCACGCCCGTGTATAGGTGTTGACCGCGTACAGCAGCGCATCGGTCAGGATCACCGTGTTCGAGCCCTCCGGCTCGCGCCGCACACCGATCGCGATGCGCTGCGAGGACACCAGCACGACCGCGAAATCGGAAGCCGGCAAACCGGGCGGCACATCGGCGAGCACCGCCGTCCATAAGGTTCGAAGGTACTGCCGCACGAGCGACTCGCCGGGCTCGCGCGCCGTGTCAGCGGCCAGCCAAGAGTCCGACGTGGCGAGTCGCGGACGCAGATCGATGGGCAGCGCGGTCACACGATCAGTCTGCGCGCCGGCCGTCACGTTGGGGTATGCCCGTTCGATGAGACCTGGGCGGTCATAACCAGGAGAGCGGTGGAATGCAGGCGATAGAAGCGAACCCGCGGAAGTAGTAGAACTCAATCAGCGCAACCGACGCGATTGCAGGTCCCAGAGACTGCGCAACGCGATGAGGCCACGCCGCCAAACGCTCGATGGTCGCGGCGAGCAGGAAGACGTCGTCGCTCAATGGAACCAAGAACTTCGAGATCCCCGGACGCTTCGGGAACATCGACCTCGCGATCCTGCCCATCAACGGCCTGTGCGTGCGCCCGGCCAACATGCGGCAGGTCGTCATGGCCGCCGACCAGGCCGCCGCGCTTACCGCCGTGCTCAATCCCACCCTCGCGCTGCCGCACCATTACGCATTCCACAGCGGACAGCTCGGCGACCGGATAATCACCAAGGGCGACCAGGACCCGCGTCACTACACCGACGCGCTCGCCCGCGTCGCGCCGCAGGTCGCGACCCGGATCGTGCTGCCCGGGACGCCGGTGACCGTCCCGTAAGCGCGCCCAGAGCCGACCGCGAGCTCATGCCGACGGCGGCCGACGACCTGCCCGCGGCCGAGCGGCCGATCTCGCAGTAGTCCGGGCCGTCCCGGGTCACGAGCCACAGCTCACCGCCGTTCGTCAGCACCCTCACCGCCGCGGTGCACCTTCTCGAAGCTCTCCCACGACCAGGACACCGCCGCCCAGCTTTGGCAACGCAAGCGCCAGTCGCTCGGATCAATCGTCCGGTGGCCCACGTCTCCCGGCTGCCGGTTCAAGTGGTAACGTTCTTTGAGGTACCTCATGATGAGGTGTAGTAGGAGGGACGGGGCCTGCGTGGAGGACATTTCGTCGGCTGACCTCGGTCAGCTCTACCTGGAGCTGCATCACCGCTTCTACCGACTTGTCGACGAGGCGATGGTCAGCGCAGGGCTGTCGCTGTCACGGGCCAAGGTGCTCAAGCAGCTCCACGAGAACGGCCCGATGAAGCAGGTGACCCTGGCGGCCACACTCGGCCTCGCCGGCCGCTCGGTGACCGAAGCGGTCGACGCGCTCGAACGGCAGTCGTTCGCCGTGCGCAGGGTCGACCCGAACGACCGACGGGTCTGGCTCGTCGATATCACCTCCGCGGGCGCCACCGCCCTCACAAACGCCATGACCGCGAAGACGCGGGCCATGCACGACATCTTCGGGGCGCTTGACGCCCCCGCTCGAGCCGAGCTCGCACGGCTACTCGTGTCGCTGCGCGACCGGCTCACACATGACCCAGGAGAATTGCATGCCCAGCAGTGATGTCACTCTGAGCACGCCGACCAGGACGCTCGAGCACACCGCGGCCCAGCCGCGCGCCAAGGATCCCCGGTGGCTCATCCTCGTCGTCGTTTCGATCGCCCAACTGATGGTGGTGCTCGACGCGACCGTGGTCAACATCGCCCTTCCGTCGGCACAGGCCGACCTCGGCTTTGGCAGTGACCAACGGCAGTGGATTGTTACCGCCTACGCGCTCGCCTTCGGCAGCCTGCTGCTGCTAGGCGGCCGCATCGGCGACATGTTCGGCCGCAAACGCGTGTTCCTCGTCGGACTGGCCGCCTTCGCCGTCGCATCGGCGATCGGCGGTGCGGCGCCGTCGTTCGGCGTACTGGTCACGGCCCGCGCGCTACAGGGTGTCGCCGGCGCGATGCTCGCGCCCGCCGCGCTGTCGACGCTCGTCACCACGTTTCGCGACCCGCGCGACCGCGGCAGGGCCTTCGGCGTCTTCGGCACCGTGGCCGTTGCCGGCGGCGCCGTCGGCCTCATCCTCGGCGGCGTGCTGACGCAGTACCTGTCATGGCGCTGGGCGATGTACGTCAACGTCGTCTTCGCCGTCGCGGCCGCGGCCGGCGCGCTGATCTGGATGACCCACGAGCGGCCCACGACACGGCCGCGGATCGACGTCGTGGGAACGGTGCTCGCGTCCGCCGGCTTGTTCGCCTTGGTGTTCGGCTTCTCGCGCGCCGAGTCCGACGGTTGGTCGGCGCTCACCACGGTGCTGTCGCTCGTGGCCGGCGTCGCGCTGCTCGCCGTGTTCATGGTCGTCGAGCAACGGATCGACGCGCCGCTGTTGCCGATGCGCGTCGTCGGCGACCGCGCGCGCGGCACGGCCTTCGCCGCCGTCGGCCTGGCGGGCATCGCGATGTTCGGCGTCTTCCTTTTCCTGACCTACTACCTGCAGGCGGTCAAGGGCTTCAGTCCGGTCTCATCCGGTTTCGCGTTCCTGCCGATGATCGCCTGTGTAATGATCAGCTCCAACACGTCGAACATCGTCACGCTGCCGCGCTTCGGCCCGCGGCCCGTCATCACCATCGGCATGCTGCTGGGGTGCGCCGCCCTGGCCTACCTCAGCCGAATCGACGTCCACTCCAGCTACGCCGCACACGTGCTGCCCTCGCTGATCGTCATGGGCTTCGCGATGGGCATGGTGATGGCCCCGGCGATGAACACCGCCACCGCCGGCGTGCAGCCGGCCGACTCAGGCGTCGCCGCGGCCCTGGTCAGCACCATGCAGCAGGTCGGCGGCGCGATCGGCACGGCCGTGCTCAGCACGATCGTGGCCACCGCGACCACCAACTACGCGGCCTCGCGCCCTCCGGGCACGGCGAACATCGCCCACAACGCCGCAACGCACGGCTTCAGCGTCGCCTTCGCTGTCAGCTCCGCGCTCTTCGCGCTCGGCGCGGTCATGGGCGCGTCGCTGTTTCCGTCGAAGACGCGGATCGCCGAGCTGCGCGCCGCCGCCAGCGCACCGACCGGCACGAACGCCAGAGTCGAAAGCCCCGACAAGCAAGCGATGGCCGACACGGTCTTCATCGAAGTCTGAGCCCGACCCGCCAGGCGCCTCAGGCCAACGCCACCCTCACGCGCGTGGCCCCCGGCGCCGCCGCGTCTGCACACCGCACAGCCGGACGCCTCAGCCGGACGCGGTCTGACATTCGGGCCGTCGTCCTCACCCCCAGCCACATAGACCACATAGGGATAGGGAATGGCCAGCGCCGGGGGCGGCCGATGTGGCCGGGTACCCGCATCCGGCCGATGCGGCGCTGGCGGCGCCGAGGTCCATGCGCGGGCCGTACCGGAAGTTGTCGCCGTACAACATGACTGACACCCCGTTGTGAACCGTGCATGTGGGACGGGTTCAGCAGGCGCGCCGCTCCGCTGTCGGCGCGGTCAGACAGTCGTTCCATTTCCAAGGAAGTGGAACAGCCCACGGCGCGGATCGCGGCCGCTAGGAAAGCCGCTCCGCCGGCTTGGGGCTGCCGATCCACCCGTCGGCACGCTCGCCGCGCTGCACAAGCAGGCCCCGGACGGTTCCCTCAACACGGAAGCCACATCGCTCGGCCACTCGGCGGGAGGCGTAGTTGCCAACCTGCGCACGCCAGTGGAAGCCCCGAAGGCCCAACTCTTCGATACCCCACGACAAAATGAGCTGGACTGCGGCCGTCGCGATTCCGGCGCCGCGAGCCCACGGTGCCAGGCCGAAGGCCACCTCGGCCCAGCCGCCCTCCTGCAGGCGCAGATCGATTGACCCTGCAAACCGGCCCCGGTACTCAACGGCGAACGCCGCCACATTTCCGCCATCCCATCGCCGCGCCACATCAGCAAGGAACCATGCGGCGTCTTCCCGGGTGTACGGCACCGTCGACCGCGAGTACGAGCGACTCACCCCGCTGGTCGACCAGTGGGTGCAGAAGCCGACGACGATGCCCTGGGGCAACCGCTCCATCATGTTCCGCGACCCCGACGGCAACCTCGTCAACCTGTTCACGCCCGTCACCGAAGACGCCATCAACAAGTTCCGGCGCTGAACAGCGCAGCCTCCGGGCAGCCGATGCCGCCACCGCCCGGGCCGACGAGGGCGCCGTCCCACTGCTCGATCGGCTGCCCGACTGGCGTCCCGCTGGTCCTTCGGCAAGTGGAACAGCAGGCAAGCCCATCGCTCCGCTTCCAGGCAGGCCGACTCGCCGCGGTGCGCGGCTGTCTATGTCAAGGACGGCTCGCCACATAGCGCACGTGTCGCCGCAGCGGGCTGCCCTCCGGGACCCGAGGATGGTCAAACTCGCGCTCGAATGTCATGCCCAGGCGTCGCATGACCTGCCAGGAAGCCTGGTTGGGCACTGCTGTGACGCTGACGACCCGCTCGACCTCGTCCAGGCCACGTCGCAGGGCAGCAGCGCCCAGCCTCCGTCGCCCAGCCGTGACCCCAGGCCCAGCGGGCGAGCCGCCAGCCCACCTCCAACTCAGAGTCGAGGTGGTCAAGGACCGTCCACTGGATGCCGGTGAACCCGGCGAAGTTGCCTCGGGCCTCGAGCGCCCAGAGGCCGAACCCGTGGTCCTCGAAATGCGCCTCGATGCGGTCGACCAGCGCGTCGCTCTGCTCCCGGGTCAGCGGCGCCGGGAAAAAGCGCATGACCTCCGGGTCGGCGTTCATCCCGGCGAACGGCTTCCGGTCGTCCTTGCTCCAGCGGCGAAGGAGCAAGCGGGCCGTACGAAGCTCGTCGGTCACCGCTTGAGTGTGGACGATGCGACCCGTCCGGTTCGACCGCGTCATGCACGCGCGCATCAGCACCGCGCAGGTGAACCGGCACTTCACGCCTTCGATCCCCGACATGGACCTGCGCCCGGGTCTGGCGGCGGTGCGCTGCCCGGTGCTGGTCCTCGTCGGCGAGCACGACCCGATGGTGCCGCCCAGCAACGCCGAGCAGGCCGTCGCGGCCATCCCCGTCGGGCTGGCGACGCTGCACCGCGGGCCCAATGCCGGGCACCAGGTGCTCTGGGACGCCCCCGACGTCGTCGAGGACCTGCTCCGGCCCTTCGTGAGCCGTTGCACGACGGACGCGGACAGCCGGACCTGACAGTCGCTGACCGCGCGTGGCCGAGGCTCCCGGGGAGCATCCGTTCCCGGGGACGTTGCAGCACCTGAGTCGGCGTGCTGGAACGGTGACCCGCCCCGGGCCGCCTCCCAGGTGGTGCGGCACCCTCGTGGAGTGACAGACCTGGCGCAGCTGCCCCTACGGGACGCGACGGTGGCGCTGCGGCGCGCCGTTGCTGGAGACGTGCGTTCGATCGTGGACCTGTTGGCCGCCGACCAGCTCGGTGCGACCCGCGACGGGGTCACCACCGACGGGGACCTGCAGCCTTACCTCGACGCGTTCGGCGTCATCGACGCCGATCCGGCGCACCTGCTGCTTGTCGCGACCGACGGCGCGCAGGTGCTTGCGACCATGCAGCTGACCTTTCTGCCTGGGCTTGCCCGCCGCGGCGCGCTCCGCGGCCAGATCGAGGCAGTGCGGGTCCGGCAGGACTACCGCAGTCGCGGTCTGGGCGCTGCGCTGTTCGTGTGGGCGATCGAGGAGGCGCGCCGACGGGAGTGCGCCCTAGTCCAGCTCACGACCGACAAGTCCAGATCTGATGCTCACCGCTTCTACGAACGTCTTGGGTTCGTCGCCTCCCACGAGGGCCTCAAGCTCCAGTTGCTCTAGGGGTTGGGACACCGGAAAGGATCGCTGCGGCCGGCCGGCCACATAGTGCTGCGAGAACTGCGCCATCTACCGCTGCAAGTCACAAGCTGACCAGGACTTGGTGTTCCAGCTGCTCAGCAAGATGGCCGAGAACGACCCGGAGATGCAGGAAATGCTCGCGGTCAAGGACCGCGACTGGATCGTTCGCGGTAACGCCGTGGCGAAGGTCCTCGAAGAGATGGAGGGACCCTGGAAGGGCCGGTTCCAGAACGCCAACGAGCGCAAGCGGCGCGGCGACGGGGTTGTGATGCCGATGGCCCAGTTCATTCGCTCACTCAAACCCGTACTAGATATGCCGGTTCTCAAGAACGCCGACAACGCCACTATCGCCGGCATCATCAACGCCTACTGGAAGGAAGGCATCGCGCTCGTCCTCCCGGAACCCTTCGCCGGCGATATCGAGGATTACGCGGTCAGAAGGGTCAAGGCACGAGCGCGCTGCACCGAGTACTTCCCCAGGTCATCGAGGTCATCCGTGCCGCCAACGACAAACTGGGCGACCCGGAGTCCTACGCCAAGGTCCTCCTTGACCTGCCTCAGCTCAACGGCATGGCTGTCGAAAACGGCCAGCAGGTCCTCCGCTCCGGCGCGGACTTCTGGAAGGTGGGTTCGGTCGTCTCTGGCTACAGCGGCGACGCCGGCCGACGTCGCCTTGGTCTGTTGATCCAGGCCCTTATCCCGGCACCGTCCGAGACGCTCAGCCTTTGAGCAGTAACCTATTAGCCGTCCCGAGGGGGCGACGGGCCGCACATGCGG
>NZ_JAVREH010000078.1:0-12185 GCF_031845305.1 Jatrophihabitans lederbergiae
CCGGGAAAAACCACAAAGAAGCCATGCGCTGCCTCAAACGCCGTCTCACCGACGTCGTCTACCGCACCATGACCAACGACTCGGTTTCCTCTCCGTCGCCAGCCGCTTGACACAGAGAGGTGCCGTTAGCGAGATAGACCCGACACACCCCAACCTGCTCTTGGATTGCGTGATGGTGCTCGGGAACGGTTGGCGGGGTGGGTCCGGTCGTCATCGATTCGCTCGGGTCTGGCGCAGCGGGCGCGGATCGTGCTGCTGGCCGCTGACGGGGTGAGCAACACCGACATCGCGCAGCGGGTCGGTGTTGCGAGGCAGACGGTGATCGATTGGCGTGCTCGGTATGCCATGTCAGGTCTGGCCGGTCTGGGAGGACGGGCAGCGTTTCGGCCGGCCGATCATCTGAAGACCAGCAGTTCAACGGTGGCCAAGGCCTGGCGCGAGGTCGGGGTGGCGCCGTGGCGGGTGGAGACGTTCAAGTTCTCCACCGACCCGCAGTTGGTCGCGAAGGTCACCGACGTTGTCGGCCTGTATTTGGCCCCGCCCGAGGACGCGATCGTGCTGTGTATCGATGAGAAGTCCCAGATCCAGGCATTGGACCGCACGGCGCCGATGCTGCCGATGCAACCTGGCCTGGCCCAGCGCCGCACCCACGACTACGTCCGACGCGGCACGAGCACGCTGTTCGCGGCCCTGGAGATCGCCACCGGCAAGGTCACCGCCCGCTGTCAGCCGAGGCACCGCCACCAGGAGTTCCTGCGCTTTCTCAAACAGGTCGCGGCGGCCTACCCCGACGGCGAGCTGCACCTGGTGATGGACAACTATGCAGCCACAAGCGCATCGAGATCCGCGACTGGCTCACGGCCAACCCACGCGTGCAGGTGCACTTCACCCCGCCCTCGGCATCCTGGATGAACCTCGTGGAAGTGTGGTTCGGCATCATCGAGCGCCAAGCCATCCACCGCGGAACCTTCGACTCAGTGCGCGACCTCAACACCAAGATCCGCGCCTTCATCGACGGCTGGAACGACCGCGCCCACCCCTTCGTCTGGACCAAAACCGCCGACCAGATCCTCGCCAAAGCCAAGCGCCCAAAACTAAGAACTCAGCCCACTAGATCTTGTCCTAATCGCCTTAAACGCGCATTAACTATAGGTGAATCTAACACTTCAATGGTGCATTGCTCCATGGCCGCATCAAGCGGGTCTGAGCGTCACGCTCCGACGCAGACACCAGCACATGAACTCAGGCCGCCAGCCAAGATGTCGGTAGGCGCGGCTGGACTCCAACCACGGCGGCCACACAGGCCCGCGATGAGCAGGGGATGACACAGTGGGGGCAAGGCTGTCGATGAGGCGATCAGTGCGTTGCGCGCGGTGGTCGAGGATCGCGATGACCTGGTCAAACACCGTACCCAGACCGTCAACCGGCTTCATGTGCTGCTGGTTCGGTTGGTCCCGGCCGGCGCGCCGACGAATCTGAGTGCCGATGTCGCGGCCGGGCTGCTGCGGCGTGTTCGACCACGCGAGCAGATTCAGGCAACACTGCGGGACGTGGCTGTCGAGCTGGTCGCCGAGGTCCGCCACCTCGACCGGCATCACAACCGCCGGCGCACAGGGCACCACAATGGTCGCCCCGACCGGCAGCACCCCCTGACCGGTCTCTACGGCATCGGCCCGTTGCTGGCCGGCAAGATCCTGGGCTCGCGTCGGCGCCGTGACCCGGTTCCGTTCACCGGCCGCGTTCGCCTCTTACCACGGCACTGCCCCGATCGAGGTTTCCTCCGGCGACGTCGTACGGCACCGGCTCTCCCGCGCCGGGGGACCGGCAGCTCAACCACGCCTTGCACATGATGGCGATCACCCAACTCGCCGGCGACACCACCGGCCGCGCCTACTACCGACGCAAACGAGCGGTGGGCAAAAGCCATAAGGAAGCGCTGCGCTGCTTGAAACGGCGCCTGTCCGACGTCGTCTACCGGCAACTTGTCCACGACGCTGCAGCCGTCGGGGGCGGGCCTCGGCGGACAACAGAGGCGGCTCTCGAATCCAGCGCGGCCGGTTGAAACCCCTAAACCGGCACTTCGGATCAGTCACTACCCAGGCTCGCCACCGCCGACGCTACCGCGAAAACAAGATCAATTTGACCAGAGAAGAGCCGTTAAGTCCACAATCCCGCACGCCGCGATCGCGGCCATGGTGCGCTGGTGGGATGCATTGCTCGCCGAGGTAGTGCGGAGGTCACCACAGCTGGACGGTGCTGACCGGTCAGGATGTGAAAGACGGGTCACAACGCAAGCCCCCGGCCACCGAGGTGATGAGGGCGCTGGCCGAGGGCGAAGGCTCAGGAAGCCGGCACTTCGCGGTCGTGCGCGCTGCCGCCACCGAGCAAGCCGCCGAAAGTATGCCGCGGTCCCGCGGGGGCCGGGATGGTGAAGTTGCCAGGAACCCGCACACCGGGCACCGCCGTGACGGACTCGGTAGAATGGGCGAAGGTCATGACGGTGAAGGCCACCGCGTCGGCGTGACATCGAGAACATGGTCATCGTTGTTGGCGTAGGTGTCACAGGCCTGGTGGTAGCAGGGGTCGAAAGCCAGATCGGCGGTGCCATCCCATGGCCGCCTGCTCGGAGGTCTTGTGCACCTCGGCCCGGTGAACAGCCCGCCGGACGGGATCCCGCTGTAGATGAACGCCTGGTAGTCGCTGCGACCGCTGAACAGCGTGTCGTTATAGGGCTCGCCGCGCAGTGTGGAAGGACTCGAAAACCCTTTCGATCGCCGCCCCGGAGCTGCCGGGCAAGTACTGTTCCAGTGCCGCGATAGTCGCCGGCCCACCCTCGGGGCGACAGACAGCAGCGAACGGCTGGGTCAGTCCGGCTTGCCGGCGGCCGTGAGTAGCAGGGGCAGCACACCGATGACGATGAGCACGGCCGCGGCCAGGAACACCCATGAGTAGCCAGCGCTGAGCACCTGCTCAGCCGACTGCCCGGAGATGTCATCACCGCGCACCGACCGGCTTCGGAATGCGGCCACCGTAACCATCGTCGCGAGACCGATGGAACCACCTACCTGGCGCGATGTGTTGATCAGGCCGGATACCACCCCGGCGTCCGCACGCGCGGCACCGCCGGTGGCCACCGTGGCGAGCGGCGTGAAGAGCAGACCCATGCCGGCGGTGACGAAGATGCCCGGAACGGCGACGGTCATCAGGTAACTGCCGGACAAGCCCATCCTCGACTGGGCGAGAAAACCGATGACCGAGAGGCTCGCGCCCAGCATCACGACATATCGGGGCGAGGTTCGGTGGAGCAGCTTGGGAGTGAGCACTCTGGCGAAGAGAACGACCGTGACGGTCTGCGGCAGGAATGCCAGACCGGTTTCCAGCGGGGTGTAATGCCGGACGTCCTGGAGGTACAGCGACACGAAGTACCACATGCTGAAGAATGCGGCACCGGTGGCGAACATGGCGAAGTTCGCCGTGGTGACCGGTATGGACTTGAGCACCCGCACCGGAATGAGCGGATCTTGTGACGACTTCACCTGCAGGACGAGGAAACCGGCGAGGCTGAGAATGCCGGCGACGATCGGCAGCATGGTGCGTAGGGAGCCCCAGGAGTGATCGGCTGCCTGGATAACCCCGAAATCGATCAGCGACAACCCGAGTGTGATCGTGATGACGCCCGAGAGGTTAAGCCTGCGGCCCGCGCTTTCCTTGCCCCAGTCCAGGTACCTCAAGGTGAGGAGCAGGACGAAGGCCCCCACCGGCAGGTTGATCAGGAAGACCCAGCGCCACGACAAGGTATCGGTGAGCACGCCCCCCACCAGGTTGCCCACAGCTCCGCCTGCCGCTCCGACAGCGCTCCAGGTACCCAGGGCCTTAGCGCGCCGCTGCCCCTCGGGAAAGCTCGTCATCAGGATGGCAAGTGAAGCCGGCCCAATCGCCGCGGCGCCCGATCCCTGGACGAACCGGCAGACGACCAGCATCTCCGAGGACTGAGCCACACCGCAGAGCAGGCTTCCCACTGTGAACACCGCGACGCCGTAGATGAAGATCGGCTTGCGCCCGAAGATATCGACCGCGCGGCCACCGATCATCAACAACCCCGCGGTGGTCGCCGCGTAAGCGTTGGTCACCCACGACAGGCCGGTGACCGAGAAGTGCAAGTCATTGCTGATCGAGGGGAGCGCCACGTTCACCACGGATGCGTCGAGGACGACCAGGAACTGGCCGAGGCAGGCCAGCATGACGACGGCCGCTTCCGCGGTGAGCCGCTTTCGAGGCGCCGCCGCCGCGCGCCGATTCGCGGGTCCTTCGATGATGTGCGACACGTCGCCGCCCTTCCGCGGGGTATTGTTCATGGATGTCGGCGGCCGAAGTGCCTCAGCGCAGGTGGGTGCCGCCGTCCACCAGGATGACTTCGCCCGTCGTGAACTTGGCTTGCGCCAGCGACAGCACCATGGTGGCGACGTCATCGGTCGTACCCACTCGCTTGAGCGGTGCTATGGTAGCCATCCATTCGCGCGGCTCGGTGAAGGATGCGGTCCACTCCGTGTCGATGAGGCCTGGAGCCACCGCATTGACTCGCACCTCGGGCCCCAGCGTGGCAGCCAGCAACCGGGTCATGTGGTTGATCGCAGCCTTGCTCACCGCGTACGGAATGCTGCTGCCGGCAGGTCTAGAACCAGCAACCGAGGAAATGTTGACGATGGCGCCGTCACCATTACGGCGAAGGTGGGGCACGGCTGCCGTGATCATCTCCCAGGCGCCCACGACGTTGACGTCGAGAACGGCCCGCCAGACCTCCGCGGTCACGGATTCCAGGTCCGAGTGAGCGATTGCCTTGGTGATGCCGGCGTTGTTGACGAGCAGGTCCAGCCGGCCCAGCCGGTCGACGGTCGTAGCGACCAGCTCGCGGGCCTGAGCCGCCTGGGAGATGTCGGCTCGCACGTAGATCGCTCCGTCGAGTTTCGCCGTGACCGCTTCACCGGCCGCTTCCGAGCGAGCCGAGTTGACGACCACCCGATAGCCGGCGTCGGTCAGACGAGCGGCGATCGTCGCGCCGATACCTGACGATGACCCCGTGACTATGGCGACCGGGCTGTCGGTCACTGCGCCACTTTTAGGTCGTCCCGGCGAACAGTGCGACTGTGGTTGAGGTACCCGCCGTCAGGATTGACCACCAGCACGTCCTCGACCATGCACGTCGGCTCCAGCCGGACCTCGCCAGATGCGTTGACCGCTGATGTGATCGCCGAATACCTGGTACAGATCGTGTGATCAGGGCCCGCGGTGACCTCAAGCATGCCGAACCAGTGCCGCCGCACGATTCCCAGGGAGCGGGTTCGCTCGACGCCCTTGCGAGTTGCCGCCTGGATCGCGTCCCGACCGTGAACCTCGTCGTGCGGATAGTGAACGAAGACGCCGTCGGTGGTGAAGCTCGCGGCGAACGCGTCGGCATCGCCGCCGTCGAGACTCTGCATCTGCTTGGCATAGAACTGCTGGAGATTGAAATAGGTATCGCTGTCGATCAATTGAGTCGCCCTCGCTCGGTCGCTACTGCCGTTCTGGCGTTTCGGATTGTCGACTGGGCCGCTGGAGCTGATATCGAGTGCCGCTTGATGCGCGGTCGGGCAGGTGCGAGTCCAGCGGCGTCCGAGTGGGCGTCCAGAACCTTGGCTCAGGCTGTCCTGGTCGAGCGAAGGGAAAATGGATGCGGCTCAGCGGGAAGACCGCCGTTATCACCGGCGGGACAAGAGGCCTCGGGCGAGTCATCGCCGAGTCATACGTGGCGGAAGGCTGCCGAGTCCTCCTCGGCGGGCGCGACATCGACGCTGTAGCCGACCTGGTCGACAAGTATCCGGACCAGCTCGCGAGCCGGCACCTGGATGTGCGCGACCCTGACTCGGTGGATCGTCTGCTGCAGGCTGCGGTCGATCGGTTCGACGGACTGGACATCGTCGTTGCCAACGCCGGCATGAGTGCTCCCGGACGGGTAGCCGGGCTCAGCCTGGAGGATTGGGCAGCCACCTTCGAGACCAATGTGACCGGTACCTTCCTCACGGTCAGGGCTGCGCTCAAGTATCTGCCGGCGCACGGCGGCGGCAGCGTCATCACTATGTCGTCGGCGATGGCGACCAGGGTGGCACCGGGAGCGTCGGCCTACTGCGCCTCGAAGGCGGCGATCGAGATGTTGACCAGGGTCGCAGCGGTGGAAAGCGCTGCACAGGGCATCACAGTCAACTGCCTCGCGCCCGGAATCATCGACGAGGGTATGGGCCGGGCTCTGGCATCCAATGCGGTCGTGTGGGCCAAGTACAGCCAGAAACTGGCCAGCGGGCGCCCAGGTACCGCCGACGAGGTTGCCGCAGCGGCGGTCTTCCTGGTCGGAAATGACAGCAGGTACATCAACGGACACGTGATGGAGGTAAATGGTGGCCTCGACTGGTGACATCGGATCGTCCTTGCTGTTCGAGGTCGATCGGTTCTACGCGATGCAGCAAATCCAGCTCGATTCCGGCGACGTCGATGGTTTCGGCAGGTCCTTCACCGAAAGCGCGACCTTCGCACTCGGTGCGGGGGACTCAGTGCCCGGTGGCCGGGCCGGGATCGTCGCGGTCATGCGGGGACTGGTCGAGCGGTTCCAGGCTGCCGCGGTACACCGCCATCACTGGTTCGGCATGCGCCGGCTCGACCATCAGGACGATGGCGCGATCCGTGCCGTGTATTACGCCTTCGTGAGCCACACCTCCTCTGACGGCGTCGTCACTATCGATCCGAGCAGTGTCGTCACCGACCATCTGGTTCGCACGGCGGACGGTGCCCTGGCGGTCCGGTCCCGGCGCATCGTGCTGGACCTGGCAGGTCATGTCTGAACTGGCGTCCCAGCTCCCTCCAGTTGTCTTCCAGCTCGCTTCAAGCCATAGCGAGCACCATTCACGGGCCAGCTCGGTTCCTGTCACCGTTGCCCAGCAACCCCATCTAGAGCGTGAGGTCGAAGATGAAGTTCGGGATAACGTTCTTTCCCAGTGTTGGACCTGCCGAAAAGAACCCGGCGGAATATTACGACGAATGTGTTCTGCTTGCCAAGCTGGCCGACAGTCTCGACTTCCACCATGTCCGCACGGTGGAGCACTACTTCTTCGCCTACGGTGGTTACAGCCCTGACCCGGTAACGTTGCTGACCGCGTTGGCCGCGCACACTCGCACCATCAGGTTGGGCACCAGCGCCGTCATCCCGGCCTTCACCCATCCGGTTCAGCTGGCCGGCAAGCTGGCCATGCTCGACAACCTGTCTCACGGACGCTTGGACGTGGGCTTTGGCCGGGCATTCCTGCCCGACGAGTTCAGGGCCTTCGACATCTCGATGGACGAGAGTCAGACTCGCTTCGACGAGGGCATCGCGGCATGCAAGCTGCTGTGGTCGCAGGAGGACGTGGTCTGGAAAGGCACTCACCACGCCTTCGGACCGGTCACCTCGCTGCCGCGTCCATTTCAGCAGCCGCACCCTCCGGTGTACATCACGACGGCCCGGAGCATCGATTCCTGTATCGCGGCAGGCAAGGCCGGCCACAACATCCAGATGGTCGGCGCGATTCTGAGCCGCGAGCAGATCCAAGACCGGCTGGCCGCCTACCGTTCAGCCTGGAAAGAGGCCGGATATGAGCCGGGCACTGAGCTGATTCAGCTCAGTTACCCCGCATTCGTCGATGAGGACGGTGCCAAGGCCCGAGAGATCGGCGCGTTCGACGATGCCCGCAACGGCGAGGCGATCAGTCAGGCTGTCCGGTCCTGGTCGGGAACCAGCAGCAAGGCTTACCCGGGATACGAGAAGCTCGCCGAGCAGCTTATCCGGCCTGATTTGGACCAGAAGATCGCAGAGAACCAGATTCTCGCCGGCACACCCGACGAGGTCAGCTCGCAGGTCGCTCAGATCGCCGACTGGTTCGGCAGCGACGTCATCCTTAGTCTTGGCGTTCACACCGGTCAAGTACCGGTGGAGGCAGGCGAAACCACTATCCGTTTGATCGCCGAGCACCTGCTACCCAAGTTCGGGTAACGAAAGTCAACCATCAGCCAACCTGAGTTCTTGAAAGGCGATCGATGATGCTCAAGAAGCGCATTGCGCTGGTATCCCTCTGCGCCGTCACCATCTCGTCGGCACTAACCGCCTGCAGCTCTGACCCCACGACTGAGCTGGCTGCCAAGGCGTCCACCTCAAGCAGCACCAGCGCCAGCGGGAGTGCCAGCCAGCCGGACAGCTCTGCCATCATAGGCACCTGGGACGTGAAGGTGAGTACGTCCTTGCCCTCCAGCGGCGGGGCGAAGCTGATCTTCAAGCCCGACGGCACCCTCGACCAGATAGGTACCGACACCCTCCCAGGCACCGGCTACTGGCAGCCCTCCCACGAGCCGAACAAGTACACCCTCGAGGTCGTGATCCCGCTGAAGAACCGCAAGACCAACACCATCATCGGAACAATCCGAGCCCGCAGTACGTCACCATCGACGACAAGGGCGCGCTGGTCGCCACTGGCTCGTCTTCGATGTTCACCCCCGAAGGCAAAAGGTTCAAGAGCTTCACAATCAACAGCACGGGAACCGGTAAGCAGTGACGTCCTCGCGGCGAGCCCTGCCGGCGAAGGGACAATGCGCATGGCCCGGCAGTTGAGTCGGCGGGCCTTCGTCAGCGGCCTGGCAGCGGTGGGCGGCACTGCTGCTCTAGGTGGATTCGCCTACTCCGAGATCCACTCCGACAAGACGGTGCGGGGTATTCCGGGGCCCACACTGGCCTTCGGCAAGACCGGCAACACCAAACCGCTGGATGGCCTCACCGATAATCTACACCAGATAGCGAGCGACCTGACACTTCCGCGGCCGTTCATCGCTCGACTGCCGGTTCCCCAGGTCCTGGTTCCCCGCAGGGTCGGCAACACCGATCACTATCACATCCGCCAGACCAGGGCTGTGCAAGAGATCATCCCCGGTCACCAGACCGAGATCTGGGGATACAACGGCACCTTTCCCGGACCGACCATTGTCTCCAAGCGGAACCGGCGCACGGTGGTCACCCATACCAACGAGTTGCCGGTGCCGACCGTGGTTCACCTGCACGGCGGGCACACGCCGCCGCACAGTGACGGTTTTCCCACGGACTATCTGACCTCGGACGAGTCGATCCAGGCGATGCGAAACGGTTCTTCGGCCGCGCAGATGATGGCCGACCCCAAGGCTGACGTACGTCACCTAAGCCGGGCCTACACCTATCCCATGGAGCAACCGGCGGCGACGCTCTGGTACCACGATCATCGCATGGACTTCACCGGCGCCAGTGTGTATCGCGGCCTGGCCGGCTTCCACCTCCTTCGCGACGAGCAGGAAATGGCGCTGCCGCTGCCCTCGGGCTCCCGGGACGTGCCTCTGATGATCTGCGATCGGGCCTTCGCCTCGGACGGCGCATTGAAGTACCCGTCCGTTGACTCGCACATGAGAAAACCCGGCGTCGAAGACGCGTCTCTGCCAGGTGTGATGGGGGATGTGATCCTGGTCAACGGCGCTTGTTGGCCGCTGATGGAGGTCCAGACGGCCCGTTACCGGTTCCGGGTGCTCAATGCCTGCAATTCACGGATCCTGCACTTGGCCCTAGACTCGCCAAGGACAACGCCCCCGATCGTGCAGATCGGCTCGGATGCCGGCCTGCTGGCTGCGCCGGTGTCGCACCAGGAACTCGTCATCGCACCAAGTCAACGGTTCGAGATCGTGCTGGACTTCTCGGCATACCATCCCGGTGACGAGATAACCCTGCTGAACACGGCCGGTGCGGGGTCAACCGGCGTGGTGATGCGGTTCCGCGTCACTGGCAAGGTCACCGACACCTCGTCGATCCCCGACAAGCTCGCCGACGTCGAGCCCATCCCTGCCTCGAAGGTCCAGCGTCACCGTGTCTTCGACTTTCATCGCGCCGACGAACGCGGCTGGTGGATAAACAATGAGTTTTTCGCACCGACCAGCTCCATCGCCGATGTCCCTCGGGAAGCCATCGAGAAATGGACTTTCGTCTCGGACTACCACCACCCCGTCCACGTTCATCTGGTGAGCTTTCAGGTCGTCGCGCGCAATGGCGGACCGCCTGGGCCCTATGACGCGGGTTGGAAGGACACGGTGTTCGTCAACGGCGCCGAACGGGTGGACGTCGTCGCACGGTTCCACGGCGAAGCCGGCCGCTACATCATGCACTGCCACAACCTTGAGCATGAAGACATGTCGATGATGGCAACGTTCAAACTGATCTGAAGAAGCATCTCGTCACCTACCTGGAGGCTGTCATATGACATCACAGAGCAAGGTCGTTCTCGTCACCGGCGGCACAAGCGGAATCGGCTTGGCGGTGACGCGCGCGCTGGCGACCGCCGGAAACCGAGTGTTCTTCTGCGCTCGCAATGCCGAACCGATCGAGTCAGTGCGCAAGGAGTTCCGAGCCGAAGGCTGCGAGGTCGACGGCATGGTCGCCGATGTCCGAGACGGCGATGCGGTACGTGAGCTGGTGGCTGCTGCGGTGGCCGCGTTCGGGCCGATCGACGTGCTCGTCAACAACGCCGGCCGTAGCGGCGGCGGAGTCACCGCGGAGATTGCCGACGACCTGTGGTTCGACGTCATCAACACCAACCTGAACGCGGTGTTCCGGATGACCCGGGAGGTATTGGCTCAGGGCGGAATGCTGACCAAGAAATCGGGTCGGATCATCAACATTGCCTCGACCGGGGGCAAGCAGGGCGTGGTCCTGGGCGCACCGTACTCGGCATCCAAGCATGGTGTCATCGGTCTGACCAAGTCCCTGGGGCTGGAGCTGGCCAAGACCGGAGTCACGGTGAACGCCGTCTGCCCGGGGTACGTGGAGACACCAATGGCGAGCCGGGTGCGTCAGGGTTATGCCGCGGCGTGGGACACCACCGAAGACGACATCCTGAACCGATTCAACGCCAAGATCCCGCTGGGCCGCTATTCGACTCCCGAGGAGGTCGCTGGCCTGGTGTGCTACTTGGTTTCGGACGTGGCTGCCCCCATTACGGCTCAGGCGCTGAACGTCTGCGGCGGCCTCGGTAACTACTGACGGCAATTGCTGTCTCCCCACTGCACTGGAGGAACCCGATGACTGACGACGCTCGTCGCCGCACGTCCCATGAAATGCTCGTCACTGCACCGGCCAGGGCGGTGTACGACCTGCTCGCCGATGTAACGGGGTGGCCGGAGATATTCCATCCGACTGTCTATGCGCAGCAGTTGCAGATGACCGGTGGCCGCGAGCGCATTCGCCTGTGGGCCATGGCTAACGGACAGGTCAAGACCTGGGTGTCCGGGCGCACCCTCACGCCTGAGGCGCTGCGGATCGACTTCCGCCAGGAAGTATCACAACACCCGGTCGAGTCCATGGGTGGCAGCTGGGTGATCGAAGACTTGGGCGAGCAGGGCTGCCGGATAGTCCTGCTGCACGACTTCACCGCCGTCGGCAATGATCCTGAGAATGTGGCATGGATCGGGGGCGTCATCGAGCGCAACAGCTCCTCGGAGCTGCTGGGTCTGAAGACGGCGGCAGAGGCGATGACCGAAGCCGAGCAGCTCACGATCCGCTTCGAGGACTCGATCGTGATCGACGGCAGCGCAGCGGACGTCTACGACTTCCTCAACGAGGCCAAGTTGTGGTCGGAGCGGCTGCCGCACGTGGCGACGGTTGATCTGCGTGAGGACAGCCCTGGCTTGCAGGTTCTGCGGATGGAGACCAGGACCAAGGACGGTTCCACTCATACGACGGAATCGGTACGGGTGTGCCTGCCGCACGAAAAGATCGTGTATAAGCAGCTGGAACTGCCGGCTCTCATGTCGTTGCACACCGGGCATTGGCTCCTGCAGCAAGACGGCGAGCAGGTGCGTGCGACCTCCCGGCACACGGTCACCGTTAAGGAATCGAAGATCACAACGATCCTCGGCCCGGAGGCCGGTATCGAGGAGGCACGGAACTACCTGCGGACCGCCCTGAGCGGCAACAGCCTTGCCACGCTGGGACATGCGGGACCTGACCCCGAGTAGTGGACACGCTCAATCCCTGCTTCGGTGGGGTGGAAGCGAGATGATCCACTCATGGCGAGGAAGAACTACTCCGAGGAGTTTCGCCGCGACGCTGTCGAGTTGTATCG
>NZ_JAVREH010000079.1:0-11731 GCF_031845305.1 Jatrophihabitans lederbergiae
GATGAACTCGCCACGCTGCAACTCGGCCCAAAACACCTGCACGTTCTCCGTGATCATGTGATTAGCGAACCGCATGGTCAACACCTCCACTCAGTCAGGTGTTGCGATCACCGCGAGAACCCAAGGACCGGTCTACGGGACGCCCACACTCGCGGCCCGCTAGGACGACAGCCGCCGAAATCTCGGACCTACGGATTCCCGTAAGACCCGTCCGCTTTAATGCCCGGTTAAGGTAGCTCAACCGGTACAGTCCCCGGTCATGGTCGCGATGTTGATTGGGTACGCCCGCTGCTCGACCGACACCCAGGATCTGACCGCGCAACGCGATGGCCTCGCAGTCCTCGGAGTGAAGCCCAAGCGGATCTATGTTGACCACGGTCTCACCGGACGCAACCGTGACCGGCCCGGTCTGCGTGAAGCCCTGGCCGCCTGCCGGACCGGCGACACCCTCGTCGTCACGAAGCTGGACCGGCTCGCCCGATCGCTGCCCGACGCCCGTGACATCGTCGAAGAGCTCACCGCGGCCGAGGTGAAGCTGAACATCGGCGGATCGGTGCACGACCCGAACGATCCGATCGGTCGGTTGCTGTTCAACGTCTTGGCCATGATTGCTGAAGTTGAGTCCGACCTGATCAGGATGCGTACCCGTGAAGGGATGAAAGTAGCCAAGGCCAAAGGTCGGCTCCGGGGCAAGTCCCCCAAGCTCAGTCCCGCCCAGGAAACCCACCTCGTCGGGCTGTACCGAGCCGGCCAACACACCACCGCCGAACTCGCCGAGCTCTTCTCCGTCGGAAGGTCCACCGTCTACCGCGCCGTCCAACGCGCCGGCGACACCAAAGTTGGCTGATCACCAGTACTCACCGTACCGATTGCGGCTGGTGACAGACCCGGGACCAGACCTTTGTCGATGTGGTCCTGGCGCCCCACGTATAGATCGACTGCTCGCTGATGTCGAGATCGTGCGCGACGTCGGCGATGCTCCGACCGGCCTCGGGCAGATCCAGAACCTTCGGCCGGAACTCCGCCGGATACCCACGTGCGCCCACACTGCCTCCTGATGCCAGGACACCAGAATCCAGTAATCCGACTCCGGGGAAGCCGGGGCACACCAGAGCCTCCATCAGACCCAGGCGATTCAGTCCCTTGACTTGACAGATTCGGCAGCGCACGCTGTCCCTAACGTTTGGAGCGACTGGCTCCTGGCGTGTGGCCGTTATTACTGACCCAAACCTTAGGGGCTTATTCTAAATGAAGTGCTTCCTGACTCCGCTGAAAGCTTTGCTTGTGTGTGCCTTAGTTGCCATGGGTATGAGTACATCTGTATTAACGGCATCCAACGCGAGCGCAGCGACTCAGCAGAATTGCTTCAACGGCACGGGAGCAGACCACGGCGCTTGGACTGCATCGCAAACCAATGACTATAAGTACGCCCCAGGTGGCTGGTGCTTCCACTCATACCAAACGTGGGAGCAACGTTTGGTATGGCAGTCCGATGGCAACCTGGTGTGGTACCAAAACGGTTCTTCAAACGACCCTCGCTACGCCATCGCGGCCAGTAACACTGCGGGCCGTGGGGGCACGCTGTGGTTCCGAAAAGACGGGTCTCTCTTCATCGTGGACAGCACCAATCATCTACTTTGGCACAGCCCGCAATCCACTAATCATTCTGCTAGCTCCATATATCGGATGAACATCGGTCTTACCGGCATGTCGGGAACCGGTCATCTGTATATCCACCAGACCAATCCTGACGCGGACATCTACAGTATCTACCCTTCCGGGCTCTCTTCGACCCTTTGACGAGGCGAGGTCGGAATTGTCAAGGCGGTTGAGGCCAGCGGGAGTTATGCGGCTGCGGTGGCTGGCTCCTCTTTTTGATCTTCTGTCTGGGTGATGGGCGGGTTGATCCAGGCGGCGGCGGGTAGCTCGAGGATCTTCGGAGCGGTGTCGCTGCTGAAATCAGCTTGGGGTCGCGGCCCGTGCCACGGCACCGTCGCCTACGGGAGCGTCGAGGGTGTCGGCTGGGATGAGTGACCGGGACGTGATGACCTGTCCTCCTATCGGTTGACAGCTTCCAGTCGGCAATGAGAACGACATTCCGTGACTGTCATTCCAGGGGCCGGGTGTGGCGCTCGACCAGCGCGGTGAAGCGAGCCAGCGACTCGGTGTTGCGGCGCGTCAGCAGCGCTTCAGTGAGCGGGTTGTGCAACCATTTACCCGGTCCAGCGACGGGTGTCTCGTGCATCGTGACCATTGTGCCGGTCGCGCTGGGCGTGAGCTCGATCCGGACGCGGGCCTCCCCGAACGGTCGGCCCCGCGCGAGCAGGACGAGCCGCTGCCCGGGCGTGATTTCCTCGACCAGAGTCTCGTCGCGGGCAACGAGCGGCCACGCACCGGACGCGTGATGCAGCTTGGTTCCCGCCGCAGGCCAGGTGTCCTCAACGGCCCGAACGTGGGAGGTTCCGACCACCCAGTTGCTGTAGAACCAGCCTTCGGCAAGGACGGCGAACACCGCATCCGGGTTAGCCTGGATATGGCAGGAGACAGTAGCCACGCCTCAGCCCGCCGGCTCGTTCTCGGCGTTCACGGCGGCTTGCTTCGCACCCGTCGGATGGGATGTCGCGCGCGGGTCTTTGCCGGTTTGTTCCTCACCGTCCACGGCCGCCGCGGTCCTGCTTTCCGGCGGGTCGGTGTGGTCACGGTCTCGGTCAGACGTTGATGTAGTCATTGCTCAACCTCTCATCTGCAGGTGACTGGCTGCTGCCCCAGATCTTTTCGAACATGATGGCCGCCGTCGCGCAACCGAGACGCGGTTCGGCACGCAGAACGGCCCGCACCCGCGAGGGCGGATGCGGGCCGTCCCATGGGCTGGCTGCTAGTTGCGTGCGCCGCGGATGGCCATGCCCAGGAAGATGCCGACGATGAGGCTGACGCTTCCGGCTGCCATGGTTCCGAGCAGGCCGGCGTGCATGGCAGCGTTCGTGGCGGTGGTCCCGGCGTCGGTGGCGGCCTGGGTGGCCTGGGCCCCGGCCAACGTCGCGGCCTGGGTGGCCTGGGTGACTTCGACGGAGTGGATGCGCTCTTCGGTTTCGTTCTGGTCCATGGTGGTTTCCTCTTCTGGTTGGGCTGGTTGGGTGGGCTCGGTCATGGTTTAGTCGTCGTAGTGGTCGCGGCTGCCGGACTTGGCCAGTCCGCGGCTACCGAGGTAGCCGAGGGTGAGAAGGACGATGTAGAACATAGCCTTATCCGCCCGGAAATAGTCGGCGTGACTGTGGGTGGTCTTCACGAGGTAGGACATCACGATGACGCCGATGACAGCGCCGACGTAGGCGAGCACCTCGGTGGTCTTGAAAGCGGATTTGGTTTCGGTGCTGAGGCGGCGCACGGGGCGACCGACCTCGTGCGAGCCGTCGGTACGTGGGCCGGCGTTTGAGGGCGTAGTCATAACGGGGTTCCATTCTGTGGGCGCTCAGATAAGCGCTGCTTGCGGGTCATTTTACCCGGACGCACGGCCAGAGTCTGCTCTCGGGCTTCGGCACCTGGCTAACCAGGCCAACCAATCGGGCAGCGGAAGGGCATTCCGGCTAGGGATCTTAGGCCTGAATGTCGGCGGCACCCGTTGTAGGCCAGCCAGAGGATGATCAGCGCGCTCTGGATCAGAATAAAACCCCACGACCCGAACACGGCCGTCACTCTGTCGGCTATCCGCGCGCCGAGCGGCAGGTCATCGTGGCGGACCTGGTTCGCCGGTGAGCGGTGTCGCTTGGGGCGGGGGCTACGTGGGGACCGGCTTGACGCCGGCTGCACCGGCGTGCGGTTGGGCTGTTCGGTGCTCATTGCCTACCGCCTCGACGCTGGGGGCCATGGCGGCCGCGGCTCGCACATCATGGCATGGCCACCGTTGGCTGTCCGGGGCCGCCATCGTTCCGCTTACGGGGCTGGTCTCGATCCGTGCCCGGTAGTGCCCTGAGCGATGCCTTAGGTCTGCGGGATGCCCTGGAGTCGCCGACTGCTGCTTCCGCTCTACGTGTTCCCTCGTACCGCAGTGTGCCAGGATTGGCCGCATGGGCGACCGCACCGATGACACCACCCTGTGGAAGCCTTTCACTCGTCTTTGCTGTCCTCGCCGTGGTTGTCGTCGCCCTCGTGACCTTCAACATGTCGTTCCCGACCGTTGTCGCAGTTGAGCTCACCGGTTCGATGGTCTTCATCGCCGGCTTTCTCGTCTTGGTTGAAGCGCGGCGACGTCGCACGAGGTAGACCGCTGGCCGGGGGAAGCGGATGCGGTGTCTCTTTCCACGAACAAGTCACCTTCGACTGCATCGGCGAGGTCGGCCGGATCGAGCGCGTGGGGGGTGGTGGAGTCTGAATCTTCGCAAACGAGATCGATTACCGAGCGTTCGAGCCTTCGATTACCGGGCTGCGCGACCGGGTCCGTGCTGCCATGGACGATGTCGCGCAGAACGTGCCGTGGTCAGCAAGTTTCGCCTATGGGCCTGCCGACGACGATGGCCATGCGGTGTTCTTCGACTTGGGCGACCTTTCTGCAGCGAAGGGGCCGGTCTCGCCGGCGGCCGAGCTGGGCACGTGATCAGCTGTGTGGATTCCGGGGGGTCAGGCTCTTGGCCAGTAGCGCGGCGAAGTGCCGTTGCGCAGCGCAGGAATTCCTCTGCGCCGGCGTCGAGGCCTCGAGCGGCGTGATGGATGCGCGCAGCGTCACGAGCTTGAACCGCGGGGCCCAGCGTTTCGGCAGACTCCCGTCAACGTGAGGTCGCATTGCGAAAGAACCGGTTCGTGTCCTTGTCCGGAATTGGCGGGAGCGCTTGCGCCTTGTCAACCAGTCGCAGAAGACGAGACGCCGCTGCCTCTACGGTGATTCCGACGGCAGCCGCGTTCCCTCGAATCGTGCCGTCGAGGGTTCGTGCGTACGTTCCGCTGGCTGTCGTGAGCGTGTCGTTGGCCGAGGATAGATCGTCGATTATTCGATCGTGAGCGTGCATCCAATCTGAGATAGCCGGGCGCTTTTCATCGAACGGTTCAGTCATGCCGTGAAGCGTCGCAGCCGAGATGGGCACCGCGCAAGCAAGATCAAGAACTAGCTGCGCCGGCCCTCAATCCCTGTTTCGACATCCCGTGCCGGCGGTGGTTCGGTTGTGCCTGATGCGGCACACTGCCAGATCATGAGCGAGTGGATTCCGGACACGATCGCGATCGGTGCGCTGGCCCTGTCGGTCGTAGCGTTCGTCGACGGCAGGCGTAAGGCGAAAGCCGCAGACAGCGCCGCCGAGCGATCTGAGCAGGCGGCGCGCGACTCGGCCGACGCCTCTAAGCGATCAGCCGATGCCCTCGAGCGACAGGCGTCGTTGGCTGAGGCCAAGGCCGCCGAGCCGCGGGTGCCCTGGATGGTTCGCCACATCGACAAAGGTAGGTGGCACCTATTTAACCGAGACGAGGTGAACCGCAAGTACGACGTCCGGGTCGAGGCGTTCCCCGGTATGCGCCCGCTCAGCGATCTGGAATGCCCCACCAGCATCTCACCAAACTCAGCGCTGCCGTTCATTGCAATCGCTGGCGGGTCCGGCGAGAAGGGTCGCGGCATCTCGGTCACTTGGCGCGACACCGCGAACGGCCCATTGCGCGGACCGTGGGAATACCCGCTCAACTTCTGAGCCGCCAGCACCTGTGATTGAGACACCCGAACCATCGAGAGGCTAGGTCTGCCGGCTTTCGACCCAGGCCTCGGCATTCTTGGCACGGACGCGCATTTTGTTGCGGTCCCCGTTGCGGAGGTTGACGGTGGGCTACCGGCCGGCCTTGATCTCGGTGTAGACGAAGCTCTTGGCAACGCCCAGAGCGTGCACAGTTGCGTGACCGAGTAGAGCCAGCACGTTCCGGTCCGGATCGCTCCTACTCTGCCAGCGCTAACGAGCGATAACGACGGCCACCGCGGCACTCCTGTTTCGCGGTCGAGACACGCGCATGGCCAAGATCCATCGCCGGACCGTACCGTTTCTTGTACGCGTACGGCTGAATCGGCACACCGTTGTGGGCCTAGCTTTTGGGACGCGACACGCCGGCTCGGCGAAGCACCTCAGCGCTGGCTTCCTGGTGCGTCCCACATCCAAGCAAGTGGAACGCGGCGAGAGCATCGACGACGCGCTGCACGCCCGCGCCGTCAACCGCCGTGAGCACGGCGGCGCCGCGCATCTCCCGAAGCAGGCCGGGGTCGTCGTCGATGAGTACACCGACGCGCCGGACCGCGGTCATAACCGAGGACGACCAGGGTGGCGGCGGCCGGTTCACCAGCATCCGGCTGCGACCACGGGTCACGATCTCTGCCGGCGATCCCGACGTCGCCGAGATCCTGCACGGTGAGGTCGGCAACAACTGCTTCATCGCTCGTTCGCTGAGCGTAGCCATCGAGCGAGCCGACGACCGGTGTGGCGCCCGCGGCGTGATCGGATGGACGCACGGTCGCGCGACTCAGCCGGACTGCCCGCCGCGCACGTGGTCGGCGAGCCGGTGCAGCCCGCGCAGGAACGCCACGCGGTCCTCGGGCGGCAAGCGCCGCAGCAGCGGTTGTTCCGCATGCTGGATAGCGCGTCGGACCCGATCGCGTAGCTGGCTGCCGGCTGCCGTGATCGCAACGACGCGCGCCCGCCGGTCGGTCGGGTCGGGCTCGCGCCGGATCAGCCCGCGTTCCTGGAGTTCGTCGAGGACGTCGATCAATCGGGTCTTGTCCGCCCCGATCGCCTCGGCGAGTACAGCCTGCCCCCGTACGGGCCCGTCGGTGAGTCGGCTGAGAACGGAGTACCCCCACATCGATATATCGTGTTCGGCCAGGATGGGCGTCTCCATCGCAAGCAGAGCGCGGATGAGCGGCGCCATCATGGCGGCGAGATCGGGGCGGTCGGCCACGCACGAGATCATAAGCGTCGAACTAACATCTACAGCTGCGGTATAATAAGCATATGCCTACGAATGGCCTGATGTCCATGATCGAGCTCGACCGGCGGGCAGTACGGGCGTCCCTGGACGCATTCGCCACCTGGCAGCCGGGCTCGGATGACCCCGGCACGCCGTGTGCCGGTTGGCAGCTCGGCGACCTCGTCGCGCACATGACGATCCAGCAGCAGGGTTTCGCTCGTGCCGTCGCCGGCGAACGCACGGAGCGTGCCGACTGGGCGCCGACCCGGCACAACGACCCGGTCGGCGTTTACCGGAGCGCGTGCGACCAGGTGGTGACGGCATTTGCTGGGCTGTCCGACCCGACGACGCCCGTCTTGCTGCCTGAGGTCGGGCCGGATCCACTGCCCCTGAGCACGGCGGTCGGCTTCCACTTGGTCGACAACGTCGTCCATGCATGGGACGTCGCGAGGTCCTTGGGAGCCCGGCCCAGCCTCGACGACGACGTTGTCGAGGCGGCGCGCACCGTGGCCAGAGACGTGCCCGACGGCGAGCGGCGCGATCGGCCCGGCGCGGCGTTCGCCCATCGGCTGCCGTTGCCCGACGGCGTATCCGCCCTGGACGAGACGCTGCAGCTGCTCGGTCGCGATCCAAGATGGCACCCTGCGCACGCCTGAGGCTCGCGGGCCGCCCGCCGTGTCGTCGGACAGCAGCGTCAGGAACGCTCGCTGGCTTCGACGGTTGCCGTCCCGGGCCTTATCTTGAGCCGGGCAACGCCGCTCGCGTGCTTTCCGGGCGTCCTCCGGGTGGGCAGCGGGAGAACTCCCATCATCGGAAGACCTCGGCCCCTACCCCGCAACCGACGCGCCCACCGTTATACCCTCTTCTACAGTGAGCCCGATTTCGCACTTTCGTTAGCTACCGGGTTAGGTCAAGACCAGGTATGAAAGCTCGCTCGAAGTTGTTGCTGTGCGGAGCCAGCGCGGCAACCGTCGTGATGTCGGTGGCGCTGCTGGCCAGGCCGGCGACCAGTTCGGCGGCCGCACCAGTGCACCAAGCGACGACGGTGCCGACCAGCGCTTCCACCGACGATGCCGCCGCGATTCAGCTGGCGCAGGATGAGGGCCTCTCCTACGACGACGCCCTGGCCCGCATCCAACTTCAGTCGAAGATCGTCGAACTCGACCAGGACCTCAGAGATTACGACGCCGATTTCGGCGGCTTGTGGATCGACCAGGCACACGGTGGCCAGGTCGTCGTGCAGACGGTGGCCACGTCGAGTGACTCGGTGGCTGACAGCTACGCCCAGCAGCTGAACCTGACCTCCCTGGTGGTCCAGCGATCGGCGAGCTTCACCGGCAAGGAGCTGCAGAGCACCTATGACGCCGTTCTGAGCGAAGTCCCCAGCCGGCGTACCGCAAACAGCCCGATCGACGTCGACCTCGATATCAAGAACAACCGGGTGAACATCGACGCGATCGGCACCGCGACCGCTTCGTTGACCACGTCCCAGCGGCAGTGGGTCAGCAGCCTCTCGGCCCACGGCAAGCCGGTGAAGCTGGGGACCCACGAGTCGGTGCAGACGACGTCTGGCTGTGACTACAGCTACTGCAACGCGCCGATCCGCGGCGGCGTCGCCCTTCTCCAGGGCAGCCAATTTCCGCCCAACGGGTACTGCACAGAGGGATTCAACGTCCGGAGCACCTCGGATCTGAAGGACTATGTGACCACCGCCGGCCACTGCGGCCAGGAGTACGGCGGGACGTGGTGGGAGCACCAGTACAGCGACAACACCAACCATGCGGTCGGACCCACCTGGCACGCGGTCTATTCGGGCCAGGCGGACGCGCTGGTCTCGGTGAACTATCCCAGCGGCTGGCAGTTGCCCAACGCCAACGTCATCGTCGACGCCTCGGACAATCCGAGCTGGCCCACCACCTTCAACGACATGTACGCGATCAGCAGCACGGCCTATCCGGCCGTCGGCCAATACCTGTGCCGGACCGGCGCCACCTCCGGAACCGCCTGCGGCCAGGTCACCAGCGTCTCGACGGGCGCGGGACCGATCAGCGGCCAGATCGAGGTGCACGCCTCGGTGTGCGGCGGTGACAGTGGCGGCCCGGTGTACGTAGGGCACGCCGCGTACGGAGTGCAAGGGGCCGGCTCTGATTCCAACGGAAGCCATTCGGGTCTCAACGGCTTGAATCAGCCGTGCTACAGCAACTTCTACGCGACCCGGATCAGCCAGGTGCTGTCGACACTGAACGTCGACCTGGACCTGTCCTGACCGCATTGCCAAACTGACCCCATGCACCCGGCGACGAGGTGGCGCCCTTACCGGCGCTGCCTCGTCGCCATCCGATCGGTGCGGCTACATAGGTCACCCGCCGCATTCGATCAGGGACCGGAAACCCAGCGGCCCGCCTGGTAGGAGCGCGCTACCGAAATATCTATCGCGGCCGCTGAGGCGAACTTGCCGTTTGCCGTGGCCACGCATGGTGATTGCGACGAGGACACCCACTCGGTGCCGCCCGGATAGCTGAGCCCGACCAGATAGTTCACCCGGGTTGCGCTGTCGGTGCTGCAGACCAGCTGGCCGGCTGGCGGCGCAGAGGGCAGCTTGGACAGGTCCGAAGCCAACCGTGCAAGGCCCACGGTGAGGACCTTGCCGCCAGACAGTGGCACCGTGGCGCTGTACGGACCGGTAGCGCCCAATCCGTAGGCACAGATGACGGCTGAGGTCGGGGGCTGCTCGGGCACCAGCCTCGCGCTAGCGCCGGCAACCGTCGGAGCTGATGGCACCCACGGCGCCTTGCCGGAGTAGCCAGCCGGGCAGGACGCCGTCGTCAATGGTGTCGCCGCCAGCACTGTCTTGTTCCGGTGGAGACCAGCGATCGCGAACGGCACGATGATCGCCGCACTGGCGACCATGACGCCGGTCAGCGGCAGGGCCCACCGGGTAACCGAACGCCGAGGTGCCGACGAGCCGGCCTTCGTGCCGCTGTCCTGCAGAAGGTCCGACCGCAGCAGCGGGACCGTCCTGGCCTCCGGAACCCGGCGCAGCGCGGCGCCCCGCAGCGTGGCCGCAACCCGCTCCTCCAACTCGTTCGTCATGACCGGCTCCTCAGTAGTCGCTCCATGGTGCGCAGCCCGCGGCTCGCCCGGGACTTGACCGTTCCCGCGGGAACCTGCAGCACCGCGGCGATCTCGGCTTCGGACAGCTCACTCCAGTAGCGAAGCACCAGCACCTCGCGTTGCTTGCCGGGCAGCTGGTCCAGCGCGGCGAGCAGCTCGGTTTGCTCGCCTGGCGGCGCCTGGTCCGCGATGTCGGCCGGCGAGCCCGTTGCCCGGTCGCGAGCAAAAACAACCTGGCGGTGCGCCGCCGCCGCAGGGCCGAGCGCGAGCCGTTTATCACCGAGCGGCGAAGATAGAAACCGGCCGCCTCGGGCGAGACCAGCCGGCTCTGGTGGCGGTGCAGGCCGACGAAGGCGTCCTGGACCACACCTTCGGCACTACACAGGTCATCCACCAGCAGCACGGCCAGCCGGACCAGCGGCCGCCACTGAGCGGCATACAGCGACTGAAGGTCCACCCCGCCCATTGTTGCTGCTACCGGCGCCGGGTAAACGCAACCAGCCGCCAAGACCGAACCCTTGTCATCCCGCACGCCACATAGACGTCTTGGAACGGAGAAGGGCCCACTTGCCCCGAAAGCCGATGATGATCCGGATCACACCCGCTCACTCGATCAGCCTTCGTCGCTCAGATCCCGGCGGCATTGTATCGGGACCCACCACTCCAGGGGCCGGCTGACCTGAACCGGTCGGTCGTAATCGAGTGGTGTGCGGTTCACCTGTAGCGCGAGAGCCGAGCATGGACGGCGTTGCGGGTGAGGCCGGTACCCCGGGCGATGCTGCCGGCGGTGGCGCCGGCAGCCAGGATGCCGCGTGCGGTCTTGACCCAGGCACCCAGATCGGTTCCGGCGGCCACCAGGGCCTCGATCTCGACCTGGGCGAGGTCGCGGCCACGTCTACTCACAGCACCCGTGCGGCTGCGAACGGCGGCACGTTGCGGCCGGGACTGACCCTCAGCCGTCATCGCCGCCTGGGCCCGGTCCGGGTCACGATGCGCCGCGAGAGCCGTCAAACCGTTCGGGTGTGATCGGGCCAGCCGGCCCAACTGTTCGGCCAGGTCGGCCGAGATGAGCCGCTGGCCGGTGGACAGCCCGTGCGCGCGGCGGTAGCTGACCGCGGTGTGGCCGTGCACTCGACAGTGCAGGCCCAGGTTGCGCACTCGCCGGTCGCACCGACCCGGGTGTTGGCACACAGATTAATACGTAAATGATTGTGACGCAAACAGTTGAGTGCTATCGGCTATGGACTTATATGCACGGGACGGATGTGATTGGGCCGCCATGGCCACCGAACACGTCCCACTCTCACGCGCGACGGAGCTATTCGGTCAGCGGGTGCAGGCTCGACGCAACGAACTCGGCCTCAGCCAGGAAGCTCTCGGCCATCTCGTCGGATCGCATTGGACCTTCGTCGGCCAGGTGGAACGAGGACGGCGGAACCTGTCGTTGCACAACATCTTGAAGCTCGCCGATGGCCTCGGCACTGACGCCTCCGAACTCGTGAAGGACCTCCCCGCGCCGCTGGCCAAGTAGCTGACAAGGGAAGACCGGCAGCGGCAGGGATGCCCTAGCCCCAATACCGTTCAGTTAAGCTTACAGCGGTGTAGTTTGGTGGTATGCCTCGTGCTGGGTGGGTGAAGCCGGAGTCGGATCGTCGGTTGTCGGATTTGGTGTCGGTGGGGGTGTTGACCC
>NZ_JAVREH010000080.1:0-11404 GCF_031845305.1 Jatrophihabitans lederbergiae
GATGAACTCGCCACGCTGCAACTCGGCCCAAAACACCTGCACGTTCTCCGTGATCATGTGATTAGCGAACCGCATGGTCAACACCTCCACTCAGTCAGGTGTTGCGATCACCGCGAGAACCCAAGGATCCTCTTTCGGGACGGGTCGTGCTGATGGTGCGATCGGTCGCGCTTGCGGGGAATCAGTGGTTTTCGCGCGCAGCGAGAATGTCGACCTTTTGGAATGACGGCGGAGACTCGAATAGCTCGGCGTTGGCTTGCGCCGACTACGGGCCGCTTAACGGCCTCGCCCGCCACCACATCGACACCGACCTCATCGCCATTCACTGGGACGACCTGCTGCGCATCGCCGGCAGCCTCGCCACCGGAACCGTCCAAGCCTCAAACCTCCTCCGCGTCCTACAAGGAGGCGGCCGCCCCACCCCACTAGGACGGGCCGTCGCCGAACTCGGCCGGATCGCCAAAACGCTCTACCTGCTCGCCTACCTTGACGACGAGACCTACCGCCGCCGCATCCTCACCCAGGCTCAACCGCACCGAGAGCCGCCACGCCCTCGCCCGCGCGGTCTTCCACGGCCCACGAGGGCAGCTGCGGCAGCGGTACCGCGAAGGGCAAGAAGACCAACTCGGAGCCCTCGGGCTCGTCGTCAACGCCATTGTCTTGTGGAACAGCCGATACCAAGACGCAGCCCTCAACCAGTTGCGCGCTAGCGGCTACGAAGTTCACGACGACGACCTCAAACGGCTGTCACCCCTGGAACACGACCACATCAACCTCTTGGGGCGCCACCAATTCACCGCAGCCGATCTGACCCGAAGCCAACTCAGACCACTCCGAGACCCGACCGACCCTGAGGCTTAACGGACGATCCTGCTCGATTACTACTCAGACCCATAGCCACTCGGCCGACAAATTCGCGGCCTCGACCTGTGAAGCCGCTGCTGGGCGTGGCGCAGATCCGCGACAGCAGCGACTAAGGCCGGCGAGGGCGACGGTGACGGCCGCGACACGTGCCCCGGCATGACTCGTGCCGGGCGCGAGGAGCGTGATCCTCCGACCGGCTGAGCGCAACGCCGTACCACGTCGCGCCCGGCGCGGTCGAACGCGGCCGCGGCGTCGGTGAGCGGCCCACCCTGGTCGCCTTCCAGGCTGGCGGCGGCCGCAGCCAGGGTGTCCGACGCGCCCAGGCGGCCTCGCCGCGACATCCCGTTTGAGGGCTCGCGATGCGATGCGACGCTTTGGGCTGCCCGATCTTCGCGCCGTTGTGTGGCAGGTGCTTTACTCGACGTCAGGGCGGTGACCCCGAGCCGATGTGGGTCGCGGCGTCGGGCTCGTCCATTCGTGGTGTCCAACGGTTGCACCACGGGAGATGCGTGCCGGTCGATCCGTTTCTGGGCGATTCTTTGGAGGACCTGATGAGTGAGCAGCAGCCAGATCCAGTTGCGGACGCGCCGCAGGGCGGCGTGACCCGGCGGCGGTTGCTTCAGGCCGCAGGGATTGGGGCGGGGGCGGCAGCGGTAGCCCCGGTCCTGGGTGCCGGTGCCGCCTCGCCGGCCGTGGCGGCGGTGGCGCCGGTAGCGCCGGTGGCGCCGGTGGCTGATGGTCCATCGGGCGGTCCCGGGGTCGATGTGGGGTCGCGGTTGACCACGAATCAGGGCCTGCGGATCGCTGATGACCAGAATTCGTTGCATGCCGGCAGTCGCGGTCCGACGCTGCTGGAGGACTTCGCGTTGCGCGAGAAGATCATGCATTTCGATCATGAGCGGATCCCGGAGCGGGTGGTCCACGCCCGCGGGGCGGGCGCTCATGGGGTTTTCCGGCTGACCCGGTCGCTGGAGCGATTCACCCGGGCGAAATTACTCACCGACACCTCGGCCACGACGGAGGTGTTCGTCCGGTTCTCTACCGTCAACGGGTCGAGGGGATCGGCGGACACCGCGCGGGACGCGCGCGGATTCGCGACGAAGTTCTACACCAGCGAAGGAGTGTGGGACCTGGTCGGCAACAACATCCCGGTCTTCTTCATCCAGGATGCGATCAAGTTTCCGGACCTGGTGCACGCGTTCAAACCGGAGCCGATGCTGGAACTTCCGCAGGCCTCCACCGCCCACAACAATTTTTGGGATTACATTTCCCTGACCCCGGAATCGATGCACATGATCATGTGGGTGATGTCTGATCGGGGTATCCCCCGCAGCGTGCGGATGATGGAGGGGTTCGGTGTCCACACGTTCCGCTTGGTCAACGCCGCCGGGAACTCGACCTACGTGAAGTTCCACTGGAAGCCGACGTTGGGTGTGCACTCCCTGGTGTGGGATGAGGCGCAGAAGCTGGGTGGTGTGGACCCCGATTTCCACCGCCGCGACCTGGCCCGGGCGATCAACGACAAGCAGTACCCGCAGTTCGACTTCGGTGTCCAACTCCTCGCTGAACGTGACGTCGCGAAGGTCGGCTTCGACATTCTGGATGCGACGAAGCTGTGGCCCGAAGAGGTCGTGCCGGTCGTGCGGGTGGGACAGATGACGCTGAACCGCAACCCGTACAACTATTTCGCCGAGACCGAGCAGGTCGCCTTCCACCTGGGCCATGTTGTGCCGGGCATCGATTTCACCGACGACCCGCTGCTGCAGGGTCGCCTGTTCTCCTACCTCGACACCCAACTGAACCGCTTCGGCAGCGCCAACTTCCACCAACTCCCGATCAACCAAAGCCACGCGGCGGTGAACAACTACCAGCAGGACTCGGCGATGCGTTACGCCAACCACCCGGGCAACGTCAACTACGAACCGAACTCCTTGGGCGGCGACGCAACCGAAGCCCCCGCGTCCAAGGGCGGTTATGTGTCCTACCCCGAGATCGTCTCAGGACCGAAAGCTCGGGCCCGCAGCGCGACTTTCAGCGACCATTTCACCCAAGCGACCCTGTTCTTTCGCAGCCTCACCGGCCCGGAGCAGCAGCACGTCATTGATGCGTTGCGCTTCGAGCTGGGCAAGGTCAGCGCCCCAGCAGTGAAACACCGGATGCTCGCGCTGCTCGCTAACGTGGACGGTCGGCTCGTGCACGAGGTCGCCGTCGGTCTGGGGCTACCCACACCCGGTGGGAAAGTAGCTACCGGGGTGAAACCGTCGCCTGCGTTGAGTGAGGACCGGACCCCGAAGAGCCCGCATACCCGCCGGGTCGCGATCCTCACCGCTGACGGCGCCCACGGCGCAGACATCACCGACATGCAACAGCAGCTCAAGAAAGACGGTGTCGGCAGCGACGTCATCGCCCCGCACGAAGGCACCATCGCCACCACCGCGGGCAAGCTGGCGGTGAACTACAGCATCCTGACCACCCGCTCGGTTCAATACGACGCCCTCTACGTACCCGGCGGCGCCGCGGCGGTAACCACCCTCAAAGCCAACGGTGACGCCGTTCACTTCATCGAAGAAACCTTCAAACACTACAAATCCATCGCCGCCACCGGAGCCGCACAGGACCTGGTCCGCACCGCCGTAGGCGTCACCAACGTCCTCACCCAACCCGGCGTCATCACCGGTTCCACCGCGAAGACAGTCGCCGCCGCGTTCCTCACCGCGATCACCACCGACCGGCACTGGAACCGGACAGAAACCGACCGCGTATCCGCATAGCCAGCGCACCGTCCCGGCCACCGATCACTCGAGATCCATCAATCAGTGTGCTCGACGCCACCGGCAAACGTTCCACGCCGGTGACTTCAGTCAGACGACGCGGCACGGCCTCAACCGGCTGGATCGCGACGACACCTGCAGCATTCGACGCGGCCGCAAGCTCGATGTCGTAGGGTGACGCGCGGCGCTTGCAGGATTCAGGCTGCTCTATGAGGAGCTTCATCGCGGCGGACACGTAGTCCGCTGCTTCCGCCTCCGTCATCGACCGGGCATGCCAGTGTCAGGATGGCCGGGTCGTCGTAAGCGGCGACGAGCACAGTAACGTCAGCTGGTTCCCACGGCCGAAGAAGCAACTCGTCCACCCGTAGAATCGGTTGCGCTCGTAGGGCCATGCTTCCCGCTGAAACCATGGGTGCGGTCGTCCTGGGCACCAGTCGATCGTGTCATGAGGCCGGACTGCTGCCGCGACATCGTCTCGTAAGCCGATCGGTCCGCGGTCAGGTCTGGCGGTTGGGTGTTGATCGTAAGAGGGTGGCGAGAGTGATCAACGCTGTAAGCCCGAGCCCGGCGATGACTATGGCTGTGGGTAGGGCGCCGTTGGATGCGTGGATCCCCGCCAAGGGTGCGGCGAGTCCGCCTAACATGTATTGGCCGAAGCCGAGAAGTGCGGCTGCGGCACCGGCGTTGGCGCCATGGTTTTCCAGTCCCAATGCGGCGGCGTTGGGTAACACGAGTCCGACGCTGGTGACCACGATGAAGAATCCGACGAGTAGGGGCCACAGTCCTGCATTGGTGGCGACGACGATCAGGAGGGCGACGCCACCGGCTGCCGAGCCGACGACGCCCGCACCCAGCAGCAGCCGCGCATCAACGCGGTGGACGAGTCGACCGCTCGCTTGTGCCGCGGCGACGAGTCCGAGGGCGTTCACGGCGAACACGATGCTGTACTGCCGTGGGGACAGGCCGTGGATGTCTTCGAGGACAAACGGGGATCCGGAGATGTAGGCGAACATGGCCGCGAACACGAACGCGTTGGTCAGGGCGTAACCCAGAAGGCTCCGATCCTGGAGCAGGCGGACGTACACAGAGCCGGTTGCTCGTAGGCCGCCGGGCTGACGTGACTGGCGGGGCAGGCTTTCCGGTAGCGCGCCCACGCAGACGATGAGCACGGCGCCGCTCACTACGGCGAGCGCTAGGAAGATCGCGCGCCAGCCCGAGAGGCTCAGGATTTGGGCACCGAGAAGCGGGGCGAGGATGGGGGCGAGGCCGGTGACGAGCAGCAGCAGCGAGAAGTACCGGGCCGCTGCATTGCCGGTGTACTGGTCACGGACGCAGGCGTAGGCGATGACGAGCGCGAAGGCGCCCCCGATGCCCTGCACGCCGCGGAACACGATGAGCAGCGCGATGTTCGGTGCGATGGCGCACACCAAACCCGCCGCCGTGTAGACGGTGACTCCGGCCAGCAGAGGTCCGCGCCGGCCCAGCGCGTCACTCATCGGCCCGGCCACTAGCTGACCGACGGCCAGGCCGATTAAGCAGGCCGTCACCGTCAGCTGTGCGGTGGAGGCGGTGCTACCCAGATCGGCGGCCAGGCGGGGCAGACCGGGGACGTAGGCGTCGATAGACAACGGTCCGAGCGCAACGAGCGCCCCGAGAATCAGCAGCACGACGACCCCGCTGGCGCGAGACCGTCCGGCCTCGGCGGCGGTGCGTGTCTGTGTCGTCATTTCTGATCTCCATGCAGCGTGACGTCTCGGTGATCAGGATCAGGCACTTCGGGTTGTGCCCGGACGAGGTCTGCGAGCGGGGTGGGCTGGCGGCCGGTCAGATCGGCGACCGCGGTGCTCACGGTCGCGAGGTAGCCCTCGCGGGTCGATGCGCCGAACGACGTCACCAAACCTGCGACCTCCTCTGCAAGTCCGGCTTTCAGCAGACCGGCGCTGAACTCTGCATCGTCAACGTTGACAAGTTCGACCTCGCATGCGCCGAACTCGCGGGCCAGCGCGGCCAGGTCGCCGCCGCTGACTGCCTCGGGTCCGGTGATGTCGTAGGTCATGCCCTCGTGGCCGTCCTGGGTCAGAACGGCGGCCGCTGCCGCCGCGCAGTCCTCACGAGTGACGTAGGCGGTGGCACCCTCGCCGCCGTTGGTCACCAGTCGGCCCGACGCGGCAGCGTGCTCGATGCCCGGCACCTGCATGTGCGCGTAGAGGTTGTTGCGCAGCAACGTCCACCGCATACCGCTGTCCCGGAGCGCCTGCTCGGTGCCGGCGTGATCGGAGACTACCCGGGCCGGGTTGTCCGGCACCGGTTCGGGGACGGAGGTGTAAATGATGTGCCCGACGCCGGCTCTGGCAGCGGCGGCGATGGCAGCACGCTGGGGGTCCAGGCGGGAGCCGACCGCGTCGGTGGAGATCAGCAGCAGACGATCGACGCCCACGAACGCGGTCGCCAGCGTGCTGGGCTCGGTGAAGTCGACCCGCCGCACCTGTGCTCCACGAGCGGCGAGGTCGGCCAGCAAGTCCGGGCGCCGAGTGGTAAGCACGACCTCGCGCGGGTCGACGGTCAGCAGCACCAGTTCGGCGGCTGCACGTCCCAGAGCACCGGAGGCTCCGGTGATAGCGATGGTCATCTCTGCTCCTTATTGCAACTGTGGCGGCTACGAAAACGCTAACCGTAGCCGCAACGATTGCGGTATGGCAACATGGTTGTCGTGGCGACATCGAGAAACACGCAGTTTGCGGTAGCCGTGCACGTACTGACTTACCTAGCCGGCGAAGGCCGCGGCCGCACCACGAGCTCCGACGAACTGGCCGAGAGCACCAACGTCAACCCGGTTTACGTGCGCCGGGTGCTCGGTCCGCTGCGCGACGCCGGGCTCGTGCGCTCACACCCGGGCAAGCACGGGGGTTGGGAACTGTGTAGCGACGCCAGGGACATCACCCTCGAACAGATCTGGAAACTCCTCCAGGGCGGCCAACCGGTACTCGGGCTGCACGGACCCAACCCACGGTGTGCGGTCGGCCGCAGTGTCCAAAAGGCACTGACCGCTCTCGATCACCAAGTCGCCGACGCAGTCGCCACCGAACTCCAGCGGCTCACCATCCACGACGTCCTAATGCAAGGCGAGTCAAAACCGGTGAGCCCGCACCGCCGGTAACAGCACACCAACCGGCCTCAAGCACCTTTGTCTCCGCCCGGTAGCCGACCCTCCACCGGAACGCCTCAAGCTCGAACCGTCATGATGCAGATCGCCCGGCCCGTCGGCAGCACCGATTCCCGCAGGACCTGTCCGCTTTAATGCCCGGTGAAGGTAGCTCCAACGGTGCAGTCCTCGGGTCTTGGCGCGATGCTGATCGAGTTACACCCGCTGCTCCACGGGCACCCAGGATTCGGCTGCGCTACGAGACTGACCGTTGAGGCTGCCAGTCGGCAAGCAGCGTCACCCCCCAATCAATCCTGCCAAACCGCGGGAGGCTCGATCAGGTCCGCTTCTACCGTGGAAACGAGCCAATCAGCTCGCGCTAGCAGCTCATCGAACGTGATCACCTCGGGCTCGTCGAGGTGCCGCCGGTACAGCTCGAATGATCGGATCTTGTCCTGGTGGTGACCGCCAGCATCGCTCTCGAATTCGCTGAGCTGTCCGACGATCAGGTAGGACTTCGGCCGGAGGAGGTACGCGAAATCGTTGAGACTGTCGGTCCCGTCCGCGTCCTGTTTCTGCAAACGGTCGATGAAACCAAGGGACGCTCGATGAACGGTGCCTTGCACCTGGGCCACGCCGCCGGACAGGTGCTTGGCTGGAGCCCAACACCCTGCCCGGTAGAAGTCGCGCTCCAGCAGCGGAGTCCGGTGGGTCTTGATCTCGGCGAACACCATCGACTTGATGCGGCCGGAAGTCGTCATCAGCGCGTCGGTGCGCTTGCCCACGCCGAACACAGAGCGGCCAGCCGTCACTTGCTCCAGCTTGCCCGCATCCCAGGAGGTCAACAGCTGGGTGCCGAGGGCCATCCCCAAGATCCATGGGTTGCTCTCGAAGAAGCGCTGCCAGACCGCCTCTGGCTTCTTGTCCTTCGCAGCGTCGGCCACGCTGTCGAAAAACCCGTCGTCTTCAAGCAGCCGATGAAAAATCTCTACCTGTTTGCGTCGGCGGGCGAGGGCCATCACGTCGGCAGCACGCGGATCGTCTTCGATGAGGTTCCGGAAGCGGTCACCCTGCTGCTTGTACGCGCGCTCCAACGCCGTGGGATCGTTCAAGATGTCCTGGATGACTGATTCCGGGATACGGGCAGCAGTACCGTCCAGCGGCATGTGATCGAGCGTCTTGAGCATGTCGACCAACCGCTGCGCGTCGTCCCCTTTCAGGTTCAGGAGGATTTTCGCCGACGCTGCGCTCTCCTTCGTGGGCACACGGTGGACCCAAAGTTCTTTGACGCGGCCGACGTCACGGACGACGACAAGCTTGAACTGGAACCGGCCCGCGGGCGTCTGCGAGACCAAGTACTCCTCGCCGTCAAGAACTAAGCCAGACTCGGCTGGGTTGTCGAAGACCTGGTAGACGAACCGCGCTGGGTTGCCGTTATCTGACGAACCTGGGCGGGCATAGGGGAACGGGTTGGAATGGTAGACGTGTCCAGCGAGGCGCCCTTGGGCGAACGTCGTCTCGTTGACGTCGTCACCTTCGTAGCCGACCGGATCAGCGAACGGATCCTCGCTCACATTGCTAGCCCCCGATTGTGTCTCGTGTCTGTGCCGACGGAGATCGTATCCGTGGTGTACCAGTCCGTCATGACGCGCCCGAATTGACCTTATAGGTAGTAAGCAACGATCTGTACGTCTCATCATGTTGCGTTCTAGGTGGCTTGGTCGAGGTGCCGGTAGATGGTGGGGCGGCTGACTCCGAAGGTGTCGGCGATCTCTTGGACGGTGAGTTCGCCGGCGTCATACATTGCGCGGGCTTGAGTGATGCGGTTCTTGGTCATCTTGGGTTTCCGTCCACCGGTGCGCCCGCGGGCGCGCGCGGCGGCGAGTCCCTCGTGGGTGCGTTCGACGATGAGGTCGTGCTCGAACTCGGCCATCGCGGCGAGCAGGTGGAAAAAGAGACGCCCGCCGGGGGTGCTGGTGTCGATACCTTGGCTCAGCACGCGCAGTGCAACACCGGCGTCCTGGAGCTGGTCGGCGAGGTCTTTGAGGTTCTTCACCGACCGGCCGAGGCGGTCGAGTTTGGTGATGATCAGGGTGTCACCGGTCCGCAGGTATTTCAGGGCCTCATCGAGTGCCGGTCGTCGGGCGAGCGTGCCCGAAGCACGATCGGTGAAAATCTCGACGCAGCCGGCGGCGGTGAGGGCGTCGGTCTGGGCGTCGGGGTGTTGGTCTGTGGTGGAGACGCGCGCGTATCCGACGAGGGCCATGAGGTAATGTATCGCAAACTGTAGGTACCGTGCCGTAGTTTAAGTACACGGGTTGTGTTACACCGTGAGCCCAGCAAAGACGGATAACCCAGCCAGCGGTGCGTGGTGTCTCATAGACGATCGTTTTTCTGACACTAGGCCATCGGCGGCGACACGCCGGGCGAACTATGTCGGAAACTCATGTCGGAAATCTTGGGTGTCAACCAGCTAGTGTCGGTGAGTTGTTTTCCAGGTCGGCCATGGCTGGCGGGGGAGTGGCTCGGGGTTACCGGTTGGGATATGTCCGGGTGTCGACGCTGGAACAGGATCCGTGGTTGCAGCTCGACGCCCTTGCCGGCGCCACGGGCGGCCTTGGGCCACGTACGCGCGTTGACCAGCCCACAGGCACGCGCCGCGACAAGCTGGCCCGGCCCGAGTTAGCCGCCTACAATGGGTAGCCGTTCACCTACGTCGGGTGTTCGCTTGCCGACGTCTTGCTCGAAGATGTGACGCCGGCCGAGCCCGTGAACCCGGCGCGCACACGCAGATTGGAGTCAGATCATGTCGGTGAGCCGCGCCCCAGCCGACCGCGCCGCAGGGGCGCGCACCTGCCCGCGGTGGTGCACCACGGGGCCACAGCATGTTCCCGCCTCGATCGACCGGGACGGCACGATCAGCTTCAACCACGACGCCCGGTTGATGGCCGACGAGGTCAACGAGGTCAACGAGGTCACCGTCGCGCAGGCAGTCCTCGTCTACGCCGACGGCACCGCCGCCCATCCCGAGCCCGCCCAGCTCTACGTCTTCCTCCAGGACTCAGACGACCTTCCCCCGCTAAGGCGCTCGTTATCGGCACCGCCCTGATCCGAGCCGCCCACCTGCTCGCCGACATCAACGGCGAACCCCAGCAGCCGGAACTAGATCATCGCGCGGCGAGCTGACCCCCAAAGCGCGGTCGAGGCCTCGGCCGAAGCTCCCGGCCGACCGGGGACGCAGCACCCCCCGCGGCTGGAGGACCGCAGACTCCAGCCGCTCGACTCACTGTGACCCTGTGATCGTGGTCGAGAAGCCGAACGCCCACACGTCTCGGCCGACCGCCCGGAACGCCAGGATCGCGGCGAAGCGTTGAGGGGCGCGGTGGGTGCTCAGCGGTGGGGGCTGGTGCGTACGGGGTCGAAGTCCATGAGGTGGCGCAGCGGGTGCGGGCGGCCCAGAAGGTAGCCCTGGCCGTAGTGGACGCCGAGTTGGTGGACGGTGTGCAGTTCACCGGCGGTTTGGATGCCCTCTGCGATGACTTTCGCGTCGGTCGCGCAGGCGAAGTGGACCAGCGCCCCGGCCAGTGCCTGGCGCGCGGGGTCGGTGTCGATGCCGGTTGTCAGCACGCGGTCAAGTTTGATCAAGTCAGGCGCGAGTTTGAGGATGTGGGACAGGCCAGCGAACCCGGCACCGGTGTCATCGATCGCCAGCCGGGCCCCGGCCGGTGCCGATCGTCATGGCGATAGTGAGGGCGTTTCCAAAGGCGTAACGGCCCTGCCCATCGCGGCGCCCGGGATCCTTGAGCCCGAACGCACCCAACGCCGCAGGCCGCTTGACAGCAGCCAAGAGCTCGTCGGCAACCGTCCGTGGGCTCCTGCCGGGCTCTGTGCCGGAGTCGTGTTTCGGGCTAGCGTCAGCTCTGCTGGCAGCAGCATTGTGCAGGCGGCAGTTGAGCCGAGCAGAGCGTTGCCGACCGCGCGGCGGGCGCTGCGTGTCACTCAGGGCAGGAGAGGTTCATGGCACAGAGTCAACGCGACGTAATCGAGATCCTCACCCACGATCATCGTGAGGTCGAGCAGATGTTCGCCGAGCTGGAAGGCTTGCGCGGCGTCACCGATGAGCAGGGCCGGACCCGCCGCAAGGATTTGGTCGATCAGGCCACCATCGAGCTCGTGCGCCACTCGGTCGCTGAAGAGGCCGAGGTGTATCCGCGGGTGAAGGAGAAGGTCAGCGAGGCCGAAGCCGAACGCGCAAAGCAGGAGCATGCCGAGGCCGAGATCACGATGAAGCGGTTGGAGTCCCTGCAACCCGAGGATCCGGCCTTCGACGAGCAGCTCGCGACGTTGATGCGCGAGATCCGCGAACACGTCGCCGAAGAAGAGGGCCAGATGTTTCCGCATATGCGAACCATCTTCAGTGCCGACGAGCTGATGGAAATAGGCGCGAAAGTCGAGCGGGTCAAGAAGATGGCACCTACCCGGCCGCACCCCTCCGCACCGGACCAGCCGCCCGGCGACAAGGCGCTCGGACCCGTCGCAGGCCTTTTCGATCGGATGCGCGATGCCATCTCTGGCCGCGGCACCGACGACTGAGCCAGATTTGACACCAGCAGAGCCCTAACTCCCG
>NZ_JAVREH010000081.1:0-11112 GCF_031845305.1 Jatrophihabitans lederbergiae
CGAGAAGGCGAGCCGAAGCAGCGGACGCACTACTCTCATCGAAGACCGCCGCTCACGATGAGATCCGGCGTAGCCGCCTGGCCACTACCGCCCTTGCGGCGAGGGTGGCTGCAGCGATGCCGATCACCAGAGGAACGCCTGGCCACTCGGCGGCGCGACGGTTCCGGTCTCCGGTGCTGTGTGGACCGCCGAAGAGCTCCGGATGTTCCGAGAGCAGACGCATGTTCGGCGAAGCTCGGCGCACCTCGGCCTCTCGTTGAGCCTCCTTCAGACCGAACCCCGAATCGCCACCGGGACCGGCCAGGACCGATGAGGCCTCGCTGTAGGCGGCTATCCAGTCCTCCCACCCTTTCTCGTCGGCTGGCCCCTGGGGCGAGGCCGCCGGGGTATGCGGTCCGGGCGCCCTGGGATCTGACGGCAGGCTCCTGAGCAAGTAGCCACGAAGCGCGTCAACGTCCCGCCACAGCTGCCGCCCGTACTCGCACGCGCCCTCAAGCGCTTCGTCCAGTCCCGCTATCTGCTTGTCAGGGTCAGCCTGCTTCTCCGCGCCGGCAAGATGCGGTCTGCAAGCGTCCAACACGCTGGGAACCGGAACCGGGATAGGTTGCTGCATGAGCACTCTCGCCTTTCCTGGAAAGTCCACCGGGCACCGGTCGGAAAGTCGGCCGCTCCAGCGCACAGCCATACTCATCCGTGCGCAGCTCACTCCTGAGCCGCCACCGCAAAATGCGGCATCATATGCATATCGCAACAGTTGAAGATCCGCAAGGTCTAGCTTAGTCCGGACGGATAAGGTCTGGCATGGTCCGGACTGATGAAGATCGGATATTTAGCCACAGGCAACGCTCAATCAGTAGATGTTGCGATCACCGCGAGAACCCAAGGTCAGCTTGGATGCCGCGCCGGATTCGGTCAGGACCCGCTCCAGCATCTCGACCGGGACAGCGGCGTCTGGATCGGGAAGGCCGGCAAGCTGCACCTGCGCCGGTCGTGCGGCGACCGGGGCCGGCCCGGCAGCGGGACGGGCGGCGAACACGTCCTCGCCATGGATCTCACGCTGCCCGCCGGCAGCCAACACGATCTTGTCCTGGAGGTGTCCGAGCAGCCGCTGCCCAAGCGAGCCGCGGACCCAGAGCAGGCAGGGGGTGGTCACCGACGGTTGCACAATTGCAATCATTGCGAATAGGCTATCGCTCAGCTCGCGAGCTACACCTGCCGGGTTTCTACGTCGGCATCGCTGCGCGCGTGGCTCGCGGCGCCCCGAGCGGTGCCAGGGTCGGATGCCGACAGCAAGGAGTGAAGGATGAACAGGTCGCGACCACGACCGGTGGCTGGACTCGCTGTCGTGCCTGCCTGCGCGCCGCTGGCCGGGTGCACATCCAGCGGGCGAGGGAGCGGCTCGTCCGCACCGTCGTCCCCTCCGGTCCCCCTTCTGAGCGGCACCAGCGCTCCTCAGTTGCAGTCCGAGTACGTCTCCACGATCAACAAGGTCCTCCCGTCGGTCGTGCTGATCCGAACCCAGCGCGACCTCGGCTCGGGCATCGTCTTCGACAGCTCAGGCGACATCGTCACGAATTATCACGTCGTCGGCTCAGCCACGAAGTTCCAGGTGGTGCTCAGCGGCAGCACTCAGCCGCTCGCCGCCACGCTGGTCGGCCCTATCCGGCGGACGATCTCGCTGTGATCAAGGTCAGCGGCGCACGGGCGCTGCAGCCGGCCACGTCCGCGGACTCGTCGAAGCTGCAGGTCGGCGAGATCGTGCTCGCGATGGGCAATCCGCTCGACCTCGCCAGCAGCGTCGCCGAGGGCATCGTCTCGGCGGTGGGACGTACGGTGACCGAACCGCGCGGATCCAGCTGGCCGGGCGCGACGCTGCCCGACACGATCCAGACCAGTGCCGCGATCGACCCGGGCAACAGCGGCGGCGCGCTGGTCGATCTCGCCGGGGACGTGGTCGGCATCCCCACGCTCGCGGCCATCGATCCGCAGACCGGTGGCGGGGCCGCGCCGGGTATCGGCTTCGCCATCTCAAGCAACATCGTCCGCGACATCGCAGGGCAGCTAGTCAAGAATCGCAAGGTTCTCTATTCTCACCGGGCCGTCCTCGACATCACGGCGACAACGGTCACCGACGCGCACGGCAAGCCCGCCGGGGCCGGCATCTATACCGTTACGGCTGGCGGCGCCGCCGACAAGGCCGCGCTCAAGGCCGGCGTCGTCATCCTCAGCATCAAAGGAACCGCCATCCCCACCGTTCAGGCACTGACCTCAGCGCTGGCCAACTTGCAACCCGGGCAGACCGTGCCGGTCAAGGTCAGACGCGCGGACGGCTCCGCCACGACCGTCAACGTGACGTTGGGATCGTTGCCCGGATGACGTCCCGTCTACCGACCGGTGATACCGACCGGGTGATGATCGGCACGCACCGACGCCAACGGCTCGGAAGCCGCGCCGGATCGCGTGACATACGCGCGGTGCGCGTCGGCAGGCATGGATGAGTCACGGTGGCGGTAGTTCCCGGACGGTGATCATCGCGTTGATCGTGAACGCTGTCATCGCCCTCGCCAAAGGCATCGGCGGCGCGCTCAGCGGCTCAGGCGCGTTGTTGTCCGAAGCCGCGCACTCGGTGGCCGACACCATCAACGAGATCTTCCTGCTGACGGCGTTGCGGCGCGGCGATCGTCCGGCCGATGAGCGGCACCCGTTCGGCTACGGCAAAGAACGGTTCTTCTGGTCGCTGCTGGCGGCGGTAGGGATCTTCGTCGCGGGCGCGATTTATTCCTTCTTCGAGGGCTACCAGACGCTGACGGGGGCGCCCCATGAATCGACGGGTTTCATCGTGCCGTACATCGTGCTGGGTGTCGCCGCGGCGCTGGAGGGAACGTCCTGGTTACGGGCGGTGCGCCAGCTGCGCGGCGAGGCCCACGCGCATGATCGGGGCATGGTCGAATACGTCCGGACCAGCGACGATCCGACCGTTAAGACGGTGGCCAGCGAGGACAGTGCCGCGCTGGTCGGCATCCTCATCGCGTTCCTTGGCATCCTGCTGCATCAGATCACCGGTGACGCGGTCTACGACGGGGTGGCCTCGCTGCTGATCGGCGCGGTTCTGGTCTACGTCGCGTTCGCACTCGGTCACGACAGCATGGGGTTGCTCATCGGCGAGGCGGCAACCCCGGACGTCCGGCGCCGCCTGCTGGAGCAGTTGCAGTCGTTCGACGAAGTGGACGAGGTGGTCGACCTGCAGACCATGCGCATCGGCACCGGGCGCCTCATCGTCGCTGCCAGGCTCGACTTCGATCCGGGGTTGTCCTCGGACCAGATCGAGCACGTCAGCGCGCAGATCGAACATCGACTGCATGAGCGCGTGCCCCAGGTGGACCAGGTCTTCCTCGACGCCACCGCGCCCACGGATGTCGTCTCGCGCCAACGGCGAGCCGCGCGCGAGTCGGCGGCGCCGTGGCGCTACCCATCGGAGCCTGGCGACGGGCAGGGCCGCAAGTGATGAGCAGCGGCGAGCATTTTACATACGAAGACCCGACCTAGTGTCCTGCGTCAGGAATTCGTTGAAGATATGTGTTGAGTCGTTCGAAGATCTCGTCGGCGGTTTTGGTCCAGGTGAAGGGTCGCGGGTTCTCGTTCCACGTTGTGACCCAGGTGCGGATGTCTTTCTCGAGGGCGTGCAGGTTCTTGTGGACGCCTGGGCGTAGTTGTTTGTCGGTGAGTAGCCCGAACCAGCGCTCGACCTGGTTGAGCCAGGACGAGCCGGTGGGGGTGAAGTGCAGGTGGAAACGCGGGTGCGTCTCGAGCCAGCGCATGATCGCTGGGGTCTTGTGGGTGGAGAGGTTGTCACACACCAGGTGCACGTCGAGCTCGGCCGGCACCTCGGTGTCGATCTTGGTGAGGAACTTACCGAACTCGATCGCACGGCGGCGCCGATGCAGCGAGCCGATCACCTGAGCGGAGGCCACGTCCAGGGCGGTGAACAAGGTGGTCGTGCCCGAGCGGACGTAGTCAGTAGTCATGGGTGCGCCGCTCGGGCCTGCCCGGCATCATCGGCAGCACCGGCGCGGACCGATCCAAGGCCTGGATGCCGCTCTTGTCATCCACACACAGCACCAGCGCCCGCTCCGGCGGGTCGAGATAGAGCCCGACCACGTCGCGGACCTTCTCGATGAACAACGGGTCACTTGACAGCTTGAACGTGTCGCCCAGATGCGGTTTGAGCCGGAACTCCTTCCAGATCCGCCCGATCGTCGAACGCGAAAGCCCGGTCTCGGCGGCCATCGAGGCCCGCGACCAGTGCGTGGCGTCCCTCGGGGTGCGCTCCAACGTCGCCACGATCACCGCCTCGATCTGCTCATCGCCGATCGTGCGCGGCGCGCCCGGACGCGGCTCGTCCAGCAGACCGTCCAGGTGCTTGGCCACGAACCGGGCCCGCCACTTGCTCACCGTCGCCGCCACGATCCCCAGCTTCGCCGCGACCTGCCGATTGTCCAAGCCGCCCGCGCACGCCAGCACGATCTCCGACCGCAACGCCAACGACTGCGCCGACTTCGCCCGCCGCGACCAACGCAGCAACTGCTCACGCTCGTCATCGGTCAACGTCAACTCGGCCTTCGGCCGACCCGTCCTCGCCACACACCAATTCTACTACTTACAACACGAATTAGTGGTGCATGACACTAGTGTCCTGCGTCGCTGACCGGTAGGGCTCGGTGTTCATCACTTGGTCGAGGAGGGCGTGGAACTGCTCGGTGCCGGTGGTCGGGGCGCATCGGCCCGCGACGGTGCCGGCGTCCACGTCCTAGGCGGCGAGGTAGGCCAGTGCGCCGCCGCGGTCGTGGTCGTGCTCGACGCGCATCGGTCGGGCGTGGCCGGGCGGCATCGTGGGGTGACAGCGGCAGCGGGCTTGGATGGAGGTCTTCTCCTCGCTGCTGATGACGTACTCGTCGTCGCCGAGGGCTCGGCCGTCGTGGCGGCGCTGGTAGAGCTCAAGCACCCTGGCGGCCTTGGCCTGGAAGTTCGGGTCGCGGACCGAGATCCAGGACCGGTACTGCCAGGGCTTGATGGCGTCCTTGGTCAGAATCCGGCGCACCGTCGAGGCTGACATCGACTCCGCGATGCCGGCGGCCACCTCGGCCGCCAGATCTGCGCTGGTCCACCGCGACAACGGCCACCCCGCGGGTCGCCGGGAGCGCGCAGGCCAGCGCCTTGACCTCAGCGCGCTGCAGCGCGGTGAACCGTGCGGGACGGCCGCTGCGTGACAGGCCGTCCAGGCCGTCCAACCGGCAAGCGACGAACCGGCGCCGCCACTTGCCGACCGTGTCGACCTTGAGGCGCAACGTTCCCGCGATCGCGGCGTTGGACCTGCCGCAGCCCGCAAGACCCACGATCTGGGCTCGCAGCACCCGCTGATGCGGCAGCGTCCGGCTGCGCGCGACGTGCTTGATCCGATGGCGTTCGGAGGCCGGTCAGCACAAGGGCAGCGGCGGCAGGCATGGCAGGCTCCCGAGCCGAAGTTCCGGCGGACCCGAACACGATCAAGCCCGCAGCCACCACCTTGGAAGGCGCGCCGATGCGCCACGATCACCTCATGGCTGGCGTCCCGGAACTGACGAAGATCGCCGTGAGCGACAAGCTTGTCGATCACGCCGCGCAGCACTGGCCGCAACTGTCCCAGCTGACGGTCCGGTTCCGCGGGAACCTCGCCTACGTCACCGCAACGCTGCCCGACAACAGCGAGCCGAGCCCGCTGTGCCGACTGCGCTGGACCGGCCAACCCCACCAGTGGGGCTTCGGGCTGTACCTGTACAGCAGCGAGAAGTACGAGGACCAGATCCTGCCCAGCGCCAACTTCACCGGCACCCCAGAACAAGCCCCGGACTGCGCCTGCACCCTCTACCTGTCAGGCCCCGCCGGCTGATCCCCCACGAACTTACGGGCCAGACCACTAAGCCTGACGGCCGGCGGTCACGGTCACGGATGTGGCCTAAATGCAACCGTTGCACTAACGCAATCCCAGTGCAAGACTAGGACGGTAGGCGCGCAGCGGGGCGGCTGTGGCCCAGGCGGCTCCGCCCGACAGCTCGGCAGCAAGAGGAGGGGCATGGTGCAGACTGGCACGGCGGTGGCAACCATTGACCAGCGCTTGACGTGCCTACGGAAGAAGTACGTCAGCGACCGCTACGACGTCGGCACCTCCCGCCGGTCGTCGACTGCGTGCAACTGGACGCGACCGCGCGGCTGCCCTTATACCGGCTGGTTCGCCGCCGTGGCGCTGGCCGTGGGTCCCAACGTGCCACATCCGCCTCGACCCGATACTGTTCGACGGCGTCCCCGCCGCCACGGCGGCAAGCTCGCACCGAACACACGCTGCCGTGACACGGCATTACTATTCGCCGACTCCGCCACGCCGCCTATCCCTGACGCGCAACCACACTCTCCGCGCTCTACCGGTCACCCCAGCGTCCGAGGGCTTCATGGGAATAATCCCGACAGTCAGGCGCAACGATGACCACGAACCGCTTCGAGCTCGATGTAACCGCCATCCGCGAGGACGCCCGAGCGCGGCGGCGCTCACTGTGATGAGCCGAGCCCTAGGTGCGGTGCGGGATCCAGTCGCGGCGCTTGCCTCCGCAGCGCAGGGCAACACCTGGTCGGTCCGTCACGGCGAGTGGATCGTCGGGGTGATAGGAGCGGTGTTGATCATCGTCGGGCTGGTCACCCTGGTCAGGCGTGCCCACCCGTTTCTCGGCGAGCACGGGGCGCACGGCGCGATCCGCTGGCGGCGACGATTCGCCGTTGCTGAGATCGTCGTCGGGATGGTGATGCTCGTCGGCGCGGTGCTGTCACGAGGGGGGGATCAGCCACATGCGGCGCGCGCGCCTCGAACCAGCCCAGTGGCCCAACGCCAGCCGACCGTCTCACTCGGCGCCTTTTCACCTTCTGACGACCCTACCCGCCCCGCACCGCCGATCGGCCGTTACGGCTCCAGCGCAGGACCGAGCTGATACCTGGCCTCGTCATTCACCACGATCGAGTGGGTCGCGTTATAGCTGCAGGGTGCCTCCGTCACCTGCCTGCAGCGCGACAACCCGGGCACGGGCCCTGTCGGCGAAGTCGGTCGAGCTGTCGAACTCGGTGCGCGCGGCCTGGTAAAAGCCGTTGGGATCGGTCTCCAGGAGCGCGGCCTCCCGCCGTGCCCTCACCAACCCCGAGCAGGTGCTCGATGAGCATGCCGAACGGGGTGCCCGAGTCACCGATGTCGTTCTGCCGGATCACGTGATGGCCGAGCGCCTGGAGAGGGCGCGCGAGCGTGTCACCCATGACGGTCATGCGCAGGTGCCGACGTGCACCCCTTGGCTGCGCTGGGCCGCGGGCAACCGCGAGCGCGTCGATGGGTATCTGCTGTGCCTGCCGCAGCGGTACGCCCAGCCGGTCGTCGGCAAGCTGGTGTTGCACCTCGGCCGCGATCCAACTGTCGATCAGCGTCACGTTGACGAAGTCGGCACCGCTGATCTCCAGCCCTCCGACGACATCGTCAGCGTCTAAATGCGCGAGAATCTCGGTTGCGGTCTCACTGGGGCTGCGGCCGAGGCGCCTGGCCAGTTGCAGCCCGGCGTTGAGCTGAACGTCAGCGAACTGGGACGCGGCCGCACCACCGGATCAGCGTCGGCGAGCTCAGACCCGAACGCGCTCACGAGGGCGGCGGATGGCCGAGGGGTCAGGACATCCGATACGCGGCTCACGGCCCCGGACTAATGAGGCAGTCTCCACGCGGTTCCCCTGCCTACCGTCCGGCGGATAGTCGCGGTCGCATGGTCGCACACCTAGATGAGACGCCCGGGTGTCGTGGTGCTCGCCTCGCCAGGCGGTCTCACGTTCGGCGTCGTCGGATGGCACGGCGAGCACCTTCGGCGCGGGGACCACTGCGTGGGACCACCGTTTGCGGACAATTTCGCCGGATCCTTGTGGATGACTGTGGGCGGTAACTGGCGCTGACTTCGCAGCGATATGTGGCATGGGCGAGATGGTCCCCTGGCCGGAACTGGGCGAACAGGCCCCCATCGCTGTGTTGTCGACCCGCCCGGCTAGCACGCCACCACGGATCCTTCAACCAGAGGTGGCAATCCACGATGACAGCAACTTCCTGCGCCGTCGAGGCCGACGTCATCATCGGCGTCGACACTCACAAGGACATCGGCGCAGCCGTCGCGATCGACCGGCTCGGCCGGCTGCTCGAGCACTGATCGGTGCCCACGACAAAGGGGGTCTGATCGAGTTGCTGCACTGGGCTCAGCAGCTTGGTCGGGAGCGGATGTGGGTGTCGAGGGCACCGCCAGCTACGGCGCGGGCCTGACCCGTCATCTGCTCGCTGCCGGGTGGGACGGTGCATGAAGTGTCACGCCCGGCAGCGAGGAGTGCGACGCGATCACGGCAAGTCTGATCCGCTCGACGCCGAGATCGCTGCCCGCAGCGTCCTGGCCCGACAAGACCTCGGGACACCTAAAAGCGCAGGCAGTTCGGAGGCTCTGCGCCAGCTCCCTGCGACCCGCCGAGCAGCGATGAAGGCCCGAACCCAAGCGGCGAACCAACTCCACGCCTTGCTGTTCACCGGCCCGCAGGACCTGCGAGCCGAGTTCGAGAAACTCACGCTCGCGGCCAAGGTCCAGCGGTGCGCCAAGCTGCGTCCCGCCGCGGGAATACCCGATGCCCGCGAGGCCTGCAAGCTGTCGCTGCGGTCGGTGGCACGCCGATGGCAACACCTCAGCGCAGAGATCACCGAACTGGACACCGCTATCGCCGCTATCACAACCGATGTGGCGCCCGTCCTGCTCGAATAGTTCGGGATCGGCCCGATGTCGCCGCCGCGCTGCTGATCACCGCGGGCGGCAACAAAGACAGAATGCACCTGCACACCGTCTCTCTCACCCGGATGCGCAGCGACCCCCGAACCCGTGAATACGTCGCCAAGCCCACCGCCCAAGGACTCAGCAAGCGCGAGATCATGCGATGCCCGAAGCGCTACATCGCCCGAGACCTCTACCCACTGATCCTGCTCAGCCAGACAGGTTGACGTCATAGAAACATCGGCGCTGAACAGTCCCTAACGGCGGCCGAGGGGGTAGCGTGAAGGTATATCAGGGCTGGAAGGAGCTGGCAATGCAGTGTGGTCACGAAGGTTGCAAATGTTCAGTCGAGGGCACCGCATACTGCAGCGAGCACTGCGAGGCGCATGGTGGCGCGGACCATGGAGATCATCAGTGCGAATGCGGACACGCGGAGTGCGCGTAGCGGTTGCTCGTTAGCCCGGATCTTTCGCGGAGCGTCTGCTAATCGCGAAACTTGGGGCGGCGGCCTCTGTGTCGGGGATTGTGCCGTGGGGGTATGACGGTTTGGCCGAGGTCGCTCGGTGCGCCGGTTCCACGGTCCGGTTGCTTCTGGTCGTCGGTGCGGTCGGTCCCAAGTCAGCTGGGTGCTGGGATGAGCCGGAGGCGGGCGATGCCTTGGGCGAGGAGCTGGGCCCAGGGTGCGTGAGCGGGGAGGTGGAGTCTTCGGGTCCGGCCGTGGTCAGCGATCCGGGCGGCGATCGAGAACAGCCGCAGGCGCAGGCGTTTGGGTTCCCACCGGCGTGCCGGCTGGTCGGTGAAGGCGAGCATCTGCAGCCAGGCGGTGAGTTCGACGGCGAGGGTGACGATCGCGAGCCAGATGCGGTTCTGGTCGAAGTCGTGCAGCGGGAGGTTGCGCAGGCCGGTGTCCTTCGCGATCCGGATGCGGTCCTCGCACCTGGCGCGTCTGCGGTGCCTGAGTTCGAGGTCGGCGAGTTGGCCGCGGGTGGTGTTGGTGGCGAAGGCGGTCACGCGGTTGCCGTCGTGGTCGGTGATCCGCAGCTGCGCGCCGGGGTGCGGGCGTTCTTTACGCAGGATGACGCGCATCCCGGACGGCCACGATGCGAGGTTGAGCAGCCCGGTGGCCTCGGCGACGAACGCCCCGGGCCGGATCTGGCCGTTTCCGTCATAGGCGGGCTGCCACAGTTCCGCCTTGTCTAACAACGCCAACTGCTCGGCGAAGGTGTCTGGGAGGCTGAAACCCACCGAATACTGCACCCGCTGCGCGGTCAGCCAGGACAGCAGTTCGTGGGTGCCGCCGGCGCCGTCGGCGCGGACCAGCACCGATCTGCCCGGCCTGCGGCCGGGCTTGTGCCCGGGGAGCTGCGCGAACGCCGCCTTGAGCACGGCGATGTGGTCGGCGGCGGTGTTCGATCCGGCGTTCCCCTTTCTGAGCAGAGCGGAAAGCGGCTCGCCGGTCCCGGCGGCGCCGTGGTCGGCGAACACCAGCAACGGGTGGAACCCGAAACCCTTCTTGAACGTCGGTGCCGCGTTCTCCTTGTCCGAGTGCGCCGTCACGAGGGTGGCGTCGATGTCGACGACGACCGGACTGTCCACGTCAGCGGCGTAGTCCGGGGCGTGCTGCCCGGCCGCAGCCCAGACCCTGGCCCGGGCCGCAGCCCTGGCGGCGTCGATCGCTTTCAGGGCCCGGTCGGCGTCTGCGGCGAGGGCGTCGACCAGCCGCGACACCCCTCGGGTCCGAGGCCACCGCACCGAACACCGCAGGCTCCGCGCGCAGCACCGCCACGTCGGCCAGGCAGTCCCCGCCCACCGCCAACGCGAGCGCGAGATCAGTGACGACCTTGCCCGGGTCGTGCCGCGCCAAAGGCTTGCGCCACCGACTCAACGTCTGCGACAGACCGCGGTCCAGGCCCGCGGCCCGGACCGTCTCGACCAACGCCACCGCTCCTGCCTGCGACACGATCCTGGTCGCTGCCGTGTCGGTCTGGACACGCGGATACAACCCGATACTCTTCACCCCGAAGGTGCTCCTTGTTCAACGACGACCTGGCCTCAACAACCTCGATCATCGTTGACCTGGAGCACTTTTCACTTCACCGGCACACCGCCACCATGAAAGCCCCGGGTTAGCGGCAATACCGTTCAGTTAGCTTCGTGCGATCTGGTAGGTGGGAGGGTGCTGCGGTCGGGGCCACGCTGCATGGTGGGTGCGCTTGACGTGCCACTTGGGCATCTTGCGTTTGATGACGCGGGGTTCGGC
>NZ_JAVREH010000082.1:0-11021 GCF_031845305.1 Jatrophihabitans lederbergiae
ACTCGGTCGTGAAGGTGTCGGGCAGGGTGAACCCGACCGAGTACTGGACGCGCTGCCCGGTCAGCCAGGACAGGAACTCATGGGTGCCGCCCGCGCCGTCGGCGCGGACCAGCACCGACCGTCCCGGCCGGCGCCCAGGCTTGTACCCGGGCAGCTGCGCGAACGCCCGCCGCAGCACCTCGATGTGATCGGCCGCGGTGTTGGACCCCGCGTTTCCCTTTCTCAGCATGACCGAAAGCGGCTCACCGGTCCCGCCGGCGCCGTGGTCGGCGAACACCAGCAAGGGATGGAACCCGAAACCTTTCTTGAACGTCGGCGCTGCCCACTCCTTGTCCGAATGCGAGGTCACCAACGTCGCGTCGACGTCAATCACCACCGGACTGTCCGCGTCAGCGGCATAGTTCGGGGCGTGCTGGCCGGCCGCGGCCCATACCCGCGCCCGTGCCACCGCCCGCGCTGCATCGATCGCAGCCAAGGCCCGGTCGGCGTCGGCGGCAAGGGTGTCGACCAGCCGAGACACCGTCGGGTCTGAGGCCACCGGGCCGAACACCGAAGGCTCGGCGCGCAACACCGCCACATCGGCCAAGCAGTCACCACCCACCGCCAACGCCAGCGCCAGATCGGTGACGATCTTGCCCGGATCATGACGGGCCAGGGGCTTGCGCCACCGCGCCAGCGCCTCAGAAAGCACGCGATCCAAGCCTGCAGCTCTGACCGTCTCCACCAACGACACCGCCCCGGCCTGCGACACGATCTTGGCCGCTGCCGTGTCGGTCTGGACACGCGGATACAACCCGATATTCTTCACCCTGAAGGTGCTCCAAGCTCAGCGGACTAGGTGACTCGACATCTCCGATTCTCGTTGGCCTGGAGCACTCTTCCGTTGATCAACGGAAGAGTGCTCCATGAAAGCCCCGGGTTAGGGCCAATACCGTTCAGTTAAGCTTACAGCGGTGTAGTTTGGTGGTATGCCTCGCGCCGGGTGGGTGAAGCGTGAGTCGGATCGCCGGTTGTCGGACCTGGTGTCGGTGGGGGTGCTGACCCGGGTGTTTCCGCCGGATCTGGTCGACAGTGTGGTCGCCGAGGTCGGCCGGACAGAGCAGCGCCATCGCTCGTTGCCGACTCGGGTGATGGCCTACTTTTCGATCGGGATGGCGCTGTACTCCGAGGGCTCGTATGAGGATGTGCTCGCACAGCTGACCGACGGGCTGTCGTGGGCCTCGGGCTGGCAAGAGACGTACAGCCCGCCGAGCAAGTCGGCGATCTTTCAGGCCCGGGCACGGCTGGGGTCCGAACCGGTAGCCGCGCTGTTCGAGCGAGTTGCGCAGCCGATCGGGGCACAGGACGCGCCGGGGGTGTGGCTGGCGGGGCGCCGGCTGGTCGCGATCGAGGGCACCTGTCTCGATGTCGCCGACACGGCTGCCAACGCTGAGCACTTCGGTCGGCCCGGGGTCAACAAGGGTGAGCAGGCGGCGTTCCCGCAGGCCCGGATGGTGGCATTGGCCGAGTGCGGCACGCACGCGATGTTCGCGGCGAAGGTCGGAACCTACCGCCAGTCAGAGGCGAGCTTGGCCGAGGATCTGTTAGCCCGGTTAGAGCCCGGGATGCTGCTCACAGCCGACCGTGGGTTCTTTTCCTATGCCCTGGGGTGCAGGGCATAGGCAGTGGTGCGGGCTTGCTGTGGCGGGTCAGGACCGACAAGGCCGGCCCGAAACCGATCCACGTCCAAGATCTGCCTGACGGCTCCTGGCTGGCCCACCTACGTCGCTCGACGCCCGCGGCGGCCCGCCGCGAGGAGCCGATGCTGGTCAGGGTCATCGACTACACGATCGAGGACGGCCGCGAGAACGCCACCAGCTATCGGCTGTTCACCACGCTGACCGACCCTGCCGAGGCCACCGCGGTCGAGCTCGCCGCGGCCTACACCCAACGGTGGGAGATCGAGCTGACCTTCGACGAGCTCAAGACCCACCAGCGCGGGCCACGCACCGTGCTGCGCTCGACGTCTCCCGACCTGGTCCTCCAAGAAATCTGGGGACACCTGTGCTGCCACTACGCGATCCGCTGCCTGATGACCGAAGCAGCCACCCACTCCGGGCACGACCCCGACCGGGTCAGCTTCATCGCCGCACTGCGAATCACCAGGCAGACCCTCGCCCACCCGGGCGCTTTTCCCCCCTGACCAGCACGGAGGCGACAGTCCCGGCTGGTTGCTCTTCCTCCAGCGCGTGCTCGGCCGGCTCAACCCGACCCGCCGCGCACGCACGGCACCGCGTGTCGTCAAGCGCAAGATGCCCAAATGGCACGTCAAACGCGCTCACCATGCAGCCTGACCCCAGCCGAAGCAGCCACCCAACTACCGCGTCCCCTCCTAACTGAACGGTATTGGGGTTAGGGCAGGTACGGGCCGTGCATCGACCACATCGCGGCACGCGCTGGGCCCAATGTCGTTGCGACGGCTGCGGACAGCCTCACCCCTGCCCGACCCTGCGCGCAGCTGACCCGCGTGTGCCTGCTGGAGAACCGACACTGGGCTTCGGCAGGGGTGTAAGTCCCCCGACAATGACGACGTCCGCCCTGATGCTGGCGCGCTGCTGGCGCGGGCCCTGACGTCCATGCCAACCCAGGTCTGCCGTCGGCCACGGGTCCGGCCGACTACTTCAACGGCAGCCTCGCCCACGCGGCAGTCGGGTTGGGGTGTGACTTCGCGATCGCCGCGAAGCGCAACTCTGCTGCGTGGCGAGCACTTGCGGCCGTCCCCGACGCTTACTGGCGCGACGCTCGCGGGATGCACGGTGCGCAGGCCGGCGGCCTGCGACTACGCCGTCGGGCTGGCCCAATGGGACCTATACGATCATCCGCAGGGTCAAGATCAGCGTCGGCAAGCTCAGCCGACCCGCGGTCCCGGCGCCGCCAGACCGTGCGAAGGACCAGCTCGCGCTCGTCCTCGGCGGCGCCGCCGAGCACGTCTGGGCGGTCAGCTTCATCGTCACCAACGTCCCCGCCCACCACGGCGACTCGGGCTGGAAGCGTGGTTCGGCAACCGCACCGCGATCGAGGGACGCTTCCGTGAGCTCAAGCACGGCGGAGGCCCCAACCACCTTCCCTCAGCTGATCCTGGCGGGAACAGCGTCTGGGTCTGGGCGGGGCTAGCTCATCCGCCACGCCCGCGGCCTGACCCTGCGACTACCACCCCGGCACACCACGCTGCCCACCGCACTGGCCCGACTACGGGCCCTGGCCGCACCACCTGACCATCAGATCCCGCCCCAACGAGAGCAAGAACCTCGGAGACACTGACACCCGGTCGACGGCCCCCGCACACCCGGCATCAGAATCTAAAGCCCCACCGTCCAAGATCACTGCGCTACTGGCGGGATCTCGGTTAGGCGTTCCTACACACAGCCTAAGCATTAGCGCGGCCTGGCCACCCGCTACGACTGCTCGCCGTCATCTTCCGCGGCGGCGGCGGCGCTGTCGTACGCAGCATCATCCTGTGGCTCCGCAGCCCAATAGGAGACACGCCCTTGTTCAGGTTCACCCGAACGGCGGTATCGCCGGACCGGTGGCTTGCCTACGCTTGGCGGGGCACGTAGGCTTTCCTACGTGTGTGGCACGACGACGTGATGATCCGCAGGGTCCTTACCGACACCTCACGGGTGCACGGAGACGATCGGTCGCCAGACCGTGCGGGGAGCGAATGGCGAGACCGCCGTCCGTTGGACGGCCTAACCCGGGCCCGGATGGGACTGCACGTGGTTGATCGTTTCGACCTGAGCTCGCGCGATCTACCGCGACCACTCGGTCCGCCAGCCTCCGGTGACGTTCTCGAACAGCGAGATGCTCGCCGGCCCGGGGGATGAAGTACACCCGGGCCTACATCGAGTCGGTTTGAGAGCTTGGTCGCTATCGATCCTCAGAAGGCCTCGACCCCCAGCCCCACAGGTCAGCACCGCGAGTTGCTCACACCCACCTCAGGTATGAAGCCCCCAATCTCCAATCAGCCCGGTTCGGTTGACGTCGAACCGCTCCACGCCCCGCAGGGACGCAGATTCGTATGAAGGCACGCAGTAGTGGGCTTGTCCTGGCGGTCGTGGTCGCCGTGCTCGCAGCGCTGGGATCCACGACCCCACGGGCGGCCAGCGCCGCCACGTCGTGTGCGTCGACGCAGTGGTCGGCGGACTTCTTCGGCGGGACGGCGTTGGCGGGGACGCCGTTGGTGTCGCGGTGCGACGCGGCGGTCGCCTTCGACTGGGGTGCTGGCAGCCCGGCGGCGGGAGTGCCGGCAGATCAGTTCTCGGCCCGCTGGACACGGACCGACACCTTCAACGCGGGCAGTTACACCTTCACCGCGACCGGTGACGACGGCCTGCGGATCAAGGTGGACGGGATGACCGTCGTCGACGGCTGGCACGACCAGGCAGCCACGACCTACACCGGCACGACCACCCTGACCGCCGGCGCGCACACCGTGGTCGTGGAGTACTACGAGGCGTACGGCAACGCCTCGATGTCGGCTTCCTACGCCCCCGCCACTGCCGCGGGGGCGGCCGCCCCGGCGCCCGCCCCCGCCGGAGCGAACCTGCTCAGCAACGCCGACCTGTCGGCCGGCGCGCCGACCCCGACCTGCTTCATCGACGGCGGCTGGGGCCAGCGGACCGTCACGGCAGCGGTGTCGACCGACGTGCCGACGGGCGCCACGGGTCGTTCCTGGCGGATAGAGCAGAGCGGCTACGTCAACGGCGACGACAAACTCATGCCCTCCGACGGCGGGCTGCGTCGGTGACATCGACCCGACCGCGAGCTACACCCTGGGCGTCAGTTACAAGACGACGATGCCGCGGACGTCGTTGCCGCTGTTCGCCTTTACCGCCGGCAGCGGCTGGTCGTACTGGACGACCCTCACCACCCTGCCGGCGGTGAACGCTTGGACGCCGGTGAGCCGGCCGGTACCGCCACCACCCGCCGGCACCACGCGTATCTCGTTCGGCGTCGCCGGCGAAGGCAACGGGGTGTTGTTGACCACCGGCTACTCCCTGGTGCGCAACACCGCTGCCGTGAGCAACCTGGCTGCAGTCGGGCGGTGGACGACGTCCTCGGTCACCCTGCCGGTACGCGCGGTGCACAGCACGCTGCTACGAGACGGCCGCGTGTTGCTTATTGCCGGTTCGGGCAACGACCCCAACGCGTTCGCGGCCGGTACCTTCAAGAGCTCGGTGTGGAACCCCGCGACCAACACCTTTCTGGACGTGCCGACCCCGAGCGACATGTTCTGCGCGGGGCACGTGACCCTCGCCGACGGCCGGGTGCTGATCGTCGGTGGCACCACCAGCTACCCCAACGTCAACGGCTCGACCCTGTACCGGGGCGCCAAGGCTTCGTTCATCTTCGACCCGGCCACCAACCAGTTCACCCGGATCAACGACAGCATCCAGGGCCACTGGTACCCCACACTCACCAAGCTTGAAAACGGTGACGTGTGGATGGCCGGAGGCCAGAACGAGAACGGCACCGGCGCGGTCGACACCGAGATGTACGACTCGACCGGGGTCCGCTGGAAGGGCTATGCGGAGGTCCCACAGAACAACCAGTACTGGGGCGGTTACCCGCACATGTACCTGCTGGCGGACGGCCGGATGTTCTACGCCGGCGGCCACACCTTCGGGGGTCCTAGGCCGGGCACGGGCGCGAGCATCTACAACTGGCGGACCGGTGGCGTCGCCGACGTGCCGGGGCTGCGCGACGCCAACCTGCGCGACCAAGCAGGTTCCGTGCTGCTGCCGCCCGCGCAGAACCAGCGGTTCATGATCGCCGGCGGCGGGCACGCGGACCAGAACCTGACCCCCACCAACAAGGTCGACATCATCGGGATGAACGCGGCGGCGCCCGCCTACACCCCCGGTCCGGACCTGCCAGGCCCGGGACGGCTCTACCTGAACCTGACGACGCTGCCTGACCGGACGGTGCTGGCCTCCAACGGAGCCACGGGCAACCGCACCGGCGACGTCTTCGCCGCCGCGATCTACCACCCGGAAGCCAACAGCTGGACCAGCGTCGACCCCGACCCCGTCGGCCGGAACTACCACGCCTCGTCCCTGCTGCTACCGGACGGTCGGGTAGTCGTGATGGGATCCAACCCACTCGACGGTTCATTCGAGTTGCGGGTATCGATCTACGAACCGCCTTACTTGTTCGCAGGCACCCGGCCCACGATCACCGCCGCCGCGACAGACGCCACCTACGGGCAGTCCTTCGCACTGCAAACCGCCGGGACCATTGTTAGTGCCTCCCTCATGAGCCCGGGATCGGCGACCCACCAGACCGACACCAACTCCCGACTGGTCGACCTGCCTATCACCGGGAGCAACGGCGCCTTCACCGCCACGGTGCCCGTCAACCACGCGCTGCTGCCGCCCGGCCCGTACATGCTCACGGTGCTGAGCAACCAGAACGTGCCCTCCGTCGCCCGCTGGATCAACGTCCGATGAAAGGCAGCCGTATGCCAGGCAAGGCACCACTGCTCGCTGCAGTAGGAATCGCGGTAGCCGTCACGACAGTGATCGGGCTGGAGATGAGCAGCGCATCGGGAGCGTCCGGTCCCCGCAGCCTGGGGCAGGCGATGAGCGAACGGCACGGTCACGCCGCAGGGGACCCGATCTTTATGGACAAGGGGCGTAAGGGCGTGGACAGCGACGCCGATGGCGTCAACCAAGGCACGAAAACGCAAGCCTCCAAGGTGAAGCTGGGGCAAGCCGCGGCGGTGACACCTGACCAGCTCCTGAGCCAAGGTGATCGCAGCGGGGCGTGCACCATTGGGTACGGCCGCGGGCTGCAATGCCTGCCGACCACACCACCGAGCGCCGGCCAGATGGGGATGACAGTTCAGCAGATGCCCTGGACCTGCGCCGAGGTCCGCACCGTCCTGTCCCGAGGCATCCCGCTGAACAAAGCCGGCGTGGACCCAGCACAGCTGGACGGCAACCACGACGGGGTGGCCTGCGGTCCTGGTGACCGCTGACGGCACGCGGTGAGAGCTGCCTGCCGCGCGCATTGCGCCAGGCACCGACACGAACAGACACCGGCCATACCGACCGACCAAGGTAAACATTCACAGCGGGGCACAGACCCAGCATGCTGGGCTGGAATCGAACCGGCATTTGTGGCTCTTGTGGTAACTGTTCAGGTTCCTTTCCGCGTGGCTTGTTGATCTTGGGCTGAGGTGCGGGACGCTTCACCTGTCCGTACTGCGACTTCCCCCCGCAGGCAGGTGCTTGTCGTGGTCGATCCGGCAGTTCCCGTTGTGCCAGCGGCTCCCTGTGTTGAGGAGTTGCTGGTCGTGCTGGCGCAGCGTGAGCGCCCTGTTGAAGATCCGGGGTCTGGACACCGAGCAGCTCACGCATCGCGCCGTTGCACCGTCCTCGATGAGCCTCATCGGGGTCATCCGGCACCTCACGGAGGTCGAGGGGTACTGGCTGCGCGTCGTGCTCCTCGACGAGCAGCACGTCCCGGACTACTACTGCACCGCGGTTAGCCGGGACGGCGACTTTGGCGACATAGACCCTGCGACGGCGGCAACCGACCTCGCGGCGTTCCAGGCAGAGATCGTCACCACCCGCGCCCACGCCGCGGCGTGGACCGACCCGGCGTACCCGTCTGCGGGCTGCGCAAGGGCAAGCAGGTCAACCTGCGTTGAATCCTCAACCACCTCGTCGAGGAGTACGCCCGCCACCTCGGCCATGGACCTTCTCCGCGAGGCGAGATCGACGGCCGTACTGGCTACTGACCGTAACCGGCCGCCGCCGTGCTGCACAGGTCTCCACAGTGCCATCAGAAGCAACATCGGCTTTAGGCGCACGCGATCTGCGGCAGATGAGGATGCTCGACACCTCAAGTCTTCGACCTAGGCGGTCGAAGCCGAAGTGAAGTGCTGGCCGGACAGGCTTGCTCAAGTGCCCACGGAAGCGAGAGGAGAGCCCTGTGCCTGCAACGTGCCGGCGGCAACAGCGCCCGTGGGTCCACCCGAGCTGGGGCGGCCCTGCGGCTGTCAGCGTAGGTATGGCAACGCCGGGACTTCGGGGCACGCCTTCTAGCAGTAGTCCGGCGTTCGATGGTGTCGCCGTGCTCTCGTTCACCCAGTCGTGAAAACCGCGGCCGTAGTAAGGCCCGGGGGCGCGGTACGTGCCGGGGACCGAGCCGGCCATGACCCTGCTGCGGTGAGCGCGCGGGAGGCAACTCCGCGGCGTCGGCCCAAGGAGCCTTCGCTGCCCTCCGCGAAAGTTCTTGGCGCCCAACGCCATGCGGCTTTGCAGCGCTACCAGTCCCTGAACAGCGCGGCTTCCCTCGGTTTGGAGGAAATCGCACGGTTGGCGCAGTTCGTCGCGGGCAGCCAGTTCGCCGCCGTGCACCTGCTCGACCAGGACCAGCAGCACCGGCTAGCGCAGGCCGGCGGCGTGCCGCTGTCCAGCATTCCAATAGAGCACAGCATGTGCGTGCAGGTGGTCCAGGCGCGATGCTGTGATCGCGATGGCGGCCAAGGCCAGCGAGGGCCGCGCCCAGGTGATCGCGCTGGGGTTCGTCCTAGCCGCCTACGAGGCCGCGACCGGCAAGCACACGTGGCGGGCCAACGATCCGGACATGGGCCGGTACTTCGCCTTCCTGGCCGATAACGGCTACGAACTGTCCGACGTCGAGCAGCTCACCGTAGCGCCACCGGTCAAGCGTCGTGCTGGCGCGCTCCGGGTCGTCGAGGGAGGACAGCAAGCCTGACCCAATGAGCGGCCGGAGGGTGGGGCAATCCGTAGTTGCCCCACCCTCGGGCTACTCCACATCATCTCAACACGCTCGCCGTCCTCGCCCTGCCAGGGGGCGTGTCAGATCGAATGTGTAAGTGACGTGGCCTGACTCTGAGTCCTAGTGACTCGGAAGGGACCACGCGATGACAGACACTGAGATCGTGCCCCGCAAGTCTGACCGTCTGCCGGCGGATCGACCGCCGCTGGTCGATGCCGAGCTGGCCGATGAGCTGCTGGCTCGGGCGCAGAGCGACGGCGTCGAGCTGCTCGGCCCGGACGGGCTGCTGAGCCAGGTGACCAAGGCGGTCCTCGAGCGGGCGCTGACTGAGGAGATGACCCAGCACCTGGGCTATGAGAAACACGACCCGGCCGGCCGCGGGTCGGGCAACAGCCGCAACGGCGTCACGGGCAAGCGGTTGCTGACCGAGATCGGCGGCATCGACCTGGAGGTGCCCCGCGACCGCGCCGGCAGCTTCAGCCCGCAGATCGTGCGCAAGGGCCAAACCCGCCTCGACGGGTTCAACGACCGCATTATCGCGCTCTATGCGCGCGGTCTGACCACCCGCGACATCCGGGCGCACCTACGCGAGATGTATGACGTGGACGTCAGCCCGGATCTGATCAGCCGGGTGACCGACGCGGTGCTCGAGGAGCTGCAGGAATGGCAGTCCCGTCCGCTGGATCGGGTCTATCCGGTGGTGTTGCCCCCAAGCGCTTCGTGCAGGGAGGTGCCCCCTTCGATGCGCTGATGGTCAAGATCCGCGACGGCGTCGTCGCGAACCGGCCGGTGTATTTGGCGATCGGGATCGACTGCGAGGGCGCGAAGAACGTGCTCGGGCTGTGGGTCGGGCCCTCGACCGGTGAATCGTCGAAGTTCTGGCTCACCGTGCTCTCCGAGCTCAAGAGCCGCGGGGTCGCCGACGTGTGCATCGTCTGCTGCGACGGACTGACTGGCTTGCCTGATGCGATCGGCGTCATCTGGCCGCAGGCGACGGTGCAGCTATGCGTGGTGCACCTGATCCGGGCATCGCTGCGCTATGCCTCGAAGAAGGACTGGGGCGCGCTCACCAAGGATCTGCGGCTCATCTACACCGCCGTCGACGAGCAGGCCGCCGACACCGCGTTGGACGCCTTCGCCGAGAAGTGGTCGACGCGGTATCCGACGATCGTGAGGCTCTGGCGTTCGCACTGGGCCGAGTTCGTGCCGTTCCTGGCGTTCCCGCCCCAGGTCCGCCGGGTCATCTACACGACGAATCTGATCGAGTCGATGAACGCCCGGCTCCGCAAGGTCACCCGCAACCGCGGCCAATTTCCGACCGAGCAGGCCGCGCTGAAAGTGCTCTACCTCGCCGTGCGCAACCTCGAGGACTACCGAGGGGCCACGGTGGGAATCCGAAGTTCAGGCTGGTTGAGTCGGCCCGACACGCGGTGTCGGCATTGCTGCCGATCCGTTTCCCCGGGCCGCTCGCCGAACCCGGCGTGCGTGTCTCCACGCACCGGGCTCTCCACGATCGGTTCCCTCAGGCATGGTTCGGTCGCAGGTAGGGGTTCGGGATCGTGCCGCCCCGGTATCGGTATCGGGTAACTGCCACCGATCCTGGGTTGAACACCTCGACTCCGTCGGCCGCGAACGGCAGCCACCGCCCGCTGGCGGTGGTGAAGCGGCGGCGGAACTGTCCCCACCGCCAGCGATGCCGTTTGCGCAGCCACCGGATCAGTCGCCAGTTCACAAAGTGACGCAGACGGCTGAAGGTGTGTTTGCAGACGGCGTGCCGGAAGTAGTTGGTCCAGCCGCGCAGGATCTGATTGATCCTGGTGATCACGGTCCCCATGTTCGCCTGCGAGACCCGGTGTGTCAGAGCACGGATCTTCGCCTTGACCGCGCGAAAGGGCCGGTCGGCGATGAACGTGTAGACATACCACTTGTTCGTCCCTCGTTTGCGTTTCCACTGGATGCGGAAGCCGAGGAAGTCGAACCCGTCGGACATGTGCACGACCGTTGTCTTGCCTGGTGACAGCTTCAGACCCAACGGTGCCAGCACCTGGGCGACGGCCTCGCGCAGGATTTCCACGTCGTCGCGTTGGCCGTGCACGAGCACGAGCACGACGAAGTCGTCGGCCTATGTCGACCGCCGGATTATGCCGCGTGAGGGTCGAGGGCCCTTGCTGATGCTGGGTGATCTCGCGGGCTGGTCGGCATAATCCGGGTCGGCCGGGCTCGGGGTCAGA
>NZ_JAVREH010000083.1:0-10690 GCF_031845305.1 Jatrophihabitans lederbergiae
ACGTGGAACCGGCGCACCGAGCGACCTCGGCCAAACTGTCCTGCCCGCACGGCACAATCGGAAACCACAGAGGCTGCCGCCCCAAGAACGACGATCAACAGGCGCCGCGTGAAAGTTTCGGGCTAGGTGGTGGCCCTCGCGGCTACTTCGTCCGGTAGCGCTGGGCGAGCGTCGGGCTTTGCGCGCCGAAGGCGGCGAGGTCGGCTGTGAACACCGCGTCGAGCAGGTTTCTGTCGCTGTTGCGTACGACCGATCACAAGGTGATCGGGCGGATATACATGGTTACCGCTTGGATTCTGTTCATGATCGGCGGACTTATGGCGTTGCTGATGCGTGCCGAACTGGCCCGCCCGGGAATGCAATTCCTGTCGACGGAACAGTACAACCAGCTGTTCACCATGCACGGAACTATCATGCTGCTGTTTTTTGCGACACCCTTGGTTATTTACCCGGAATCGGTTGGAACCATCAGCGGCTGGCTAGGCGTCGCCAACACCAGCTTGCCTATGGGCGGAGTTCACTCTGATTCAGCTGAAGGCCGGCACGACGTGATCGATGAACAGTTGCAGCGACTGCTTCTTCTGGTTGTGGGTCATGCCGTTGTCAGCCCAGATGCTGAATTCGTCGACGCCGAGGTCGGCGTAGCGGCGGATGCGCTCGATCACCTCGTCTGGGGTTCCGATCATGGCTGTTTTGTGCAGCGCCTCGGGCGCGAATTCGGGGCGGTCGGCGAACTTCTCCTCCGGCGACGGGTCGAGGAACCCGTTGACGGGAGTGGTTTTGTTGCCGGCCCAGGCGTCGAAGGTCCGGTAGTACCGGCTGACGGCCGCGGCGCCCTCGCGCCAGCCGTCCTCGTCCGAGTGGAGATACGTGTGCCGCAGGACCATCAGGTCCGGTCGGGGCGTGTCGGGGTGCTTGGCTAGTGCGTCGTCGAACTTTCGCGTGAGGTCGACGACCTCCTCGTCGCCCTTCATCAGGGGTGTGACCATGACGTTGCAGCCGTTCTCGATGGCGAACTCGTGAGACTCCGGGCTGCGGGCGGCGACCCACATAGGCGGGTGCGGCTGCTGGATCGGTTTGGGCACGCTGGTCGAGGTGGGGAATTTCCAAATCGCGCCGTCGTGGGCGTAGTCGCCGGCCCACAGCTCGCGGACCGCCGGGACGAGCTCGCGCAGGTACGCGCCGCCGTCCGCGACCGGCATTCCGCCGGCGAGCCGGTCGAATTCGAACTGGTAAGCACCGCGGGCGATGCCGATCTCGGCGCGGCCGTTGCTGATGACATCGAGGAGCGCGCACTCGCCTGCGGCGCGGATCGGATTCCAGAAGGGCGCGACGATGGTGCCAGCTCCGAGGCGGATAGTGGTGGTCTTCCCCGCGAGGTAGGACAACAGCGGCATCGGGCTCGGCGCGATGGTGTACTCCATGGCGTGGTGTTCGCCGATCCAGACGGTGGAGAAGCCGCCGGCCTCGGCCATCAGTGTCAGCTCGCACAGGTTCTCGAATAGTTGCCTGTGGCTGATCTGATCGTCCCAGCGTTCCATGTGGGCGAACAGTGAGAAGCGCATCGGATTTTGATCCTTTCGTCAGTGCGGACCGGGTGTGTCGAATGTGTGAGCGCGCTAATCGCGTAGCGCGAGCAGGTCAGACATCGCCTCATGGGCGGACGCGGAGACGTGGGCGCGCATAGCGAGTTCGGCGCCTACCCCGTCCTTCTCCCGGATGAGCTCGGCGACGAGCCGGTGCTCGTCGACCGAACGGGCCAGTCGGCCCGGGTGAGCGACGGTATTGACGATCATGCGGTGGTAGGCGAGCTGATTCATGAGCGTGCGGTAGTGCGCCTCGAGCTTGCGGTTGTCCGCGCCACACAGCAGCGTCTCGTGGAAGTCATGCACCAGCGGTGGGTAACCGTCGATGTCGCCGCGGGAAAGCGCGCGCTCGGACGCCCGGACGTTCGCGTCGAGCAGGGTGAGCTCATCGGTGGGGCTGCGGCGGGCCATGAGACGGGCGGCCATGCCTTCGAACACCTCCTTGAGCTCGAACATCTCGACGATCTCGCGGCGGGTGATGCGCCGCACGAAGGTGCCGACCTTCGGGCGGATCTCGACGAGCCCTTCGACCTGCAGCTGCTTGAGCGCTTCGCGGACGGGCGTGCGGCTCACCTGGAAATGATCGGCGAGACGCACTTCGGACAGCGGTTCATCGGGTTGGTAGTCCCCGGATAGAACGAGCTCCCGTAGGCGAGGCAGCAGCGCCGCGCTGCCGTTTGCCCGGGCGGTGGGCGCTTCGTCGGTGCTGCGTGTCATTGCCTGGGCTCCGTTGTCTGATCCGTGCGGGCGTCACTTTCGGCGAGCGTGAGATCGCCGGTGGCCCAGTGCGTGCGTGGCACCTCGCGGATGATGACGCGGATGTGCTCGGAGCGAGCGTTCACTGTGCTGGCGACCGCGTCGTGCAGGGCGTGAATGAGCGCGCGCAGCTGTCCGTCGGTGCGCCCGGCTCCGAGTGTCACTTCGACTAGCGGCATGGTGATCAGCTCCGCATTACGAACGGGTCGGCCATTGGGTCTTCGTCGGTGTTGATCCAGACGCTCTTGAGACGGGTGTAGTCGCGGATCGTCTCGGTGCCATGCTCGACGCCCGCGCCGCTGTTTTTGAAACCCTGGCGCGGCGACATCGGCGACATGGCGCGGTAGGTGTTGACCCATACCGTGCCGGCGTCGAGCCGGGCGGCCATCCGGTGTGCGCGGGCGAGGTTGCTGGTCCACACGCCAGCGGCGAGGCCGAAGTCGGTGTCGTTGGCCAGCCGCACGACGTCGTCCTCGTCGTCGAAGGGCATCACCGCGGCGACCGGGCCGAAGATCTCCTCGCGCACGACTCGCATGTCGTTGGTGACATCGGTGAGGACGGTGGGTTCGTAGAAGTAACCACCGAGGCCGGCGTCGGTGGCCCGGCCGCCGACCAGCACGGTGGCCCCCTCCTCGCGGCCCAGATCGACGTAACCTGCGACCTTGTCGCGCTGGGCGGCGAAGGCCAGTGGCCCGAGTTCGGTGGCGTCGGCGAGCGGGTCGCCGATGCGGATGCTGCGGGCGCGCGCGGTGACCCGTTCGAGCAGCTCGTCGTACACGCCCTTCTGGACGAACACTCGGCTGCCGGCGATGCACGTCTGCCCCGCGGCGGCGAAGATCCCGGCCACCACGCCCATGGAGGCGTTGTGCAGATCGGCGTCCGCGAACACGATGTTGGGCGACTTGCCGCCCAGTTCCAGCGTCGACCCAATGAACCGGGAGGCGGCTGCGCTTGCAATGCGCGCGCCGGTTTGGGTGCTGCCGGTGAAGGAGATCTTGGTCAGGTCGGGATGGTCGACCAGAGCCTGCCCGGCCTCAGCGCCGAAGCCGGTGACGACGTTCACGACCCCGGGCGGCAACCCGGCCTCGATCGCGAGCTCGGCCAGCCGCAGCACCGAGGCCGACGTGTACTCCGACGGTTTGATCACGATGGTGTTGCCGGCACACAGCGCGGGCGCGAGCTTGCTGGTGGTCAGCGTCAGCGGCGAGTTCCACGGGGTGATCGCACCGACGACGCCGAGCGGTTCACGCAGCGTGTAGTTCAGTAGGCGACGGTCGGAGGCCGGGATGACGTCGCCCTGGATCTTATCCGCCAGTCCGGCGTAGTAATACAGGTATTCCGGCAGGGCGGCCATCTGGCCGCGCATCTCGCGCAGCAACTTGCCGTTGTCGTAGGTCTCGATGTGTGCGAGCTCGTCGGCGTGCTCGGCGATGACGTCGCCCAGTGCACGCAGCAACCGCCCGCGGCGGGTCTGGCTCAGGCCGCGCCACCGGGTGTCCTCGAACGCGCGGCGCGCCGCGTGGACGGCTCGTGCGACGTCCTCGGCGTTGCCTCGAGCCGCCTGGTAGAGCACCTCGCCGGTGGCGGGGTTGAGGCTGTCGAAGTACTCCCCCGATGACGGCTGAACCGTCTCACCGGCGATGAAATGGCCGTGACGTTGGTTCTCAGGCATGAGCGATCTCTCCAAGGAAGGCCGTCACGGCATCGGCGACGGCTCGTGGGTTTTGGACGGGAAGCAGGTGCCGCGCTCCGGGCACGACGACGAGGCTGCAGCCGGGGATGGCGTCGGCTAGCCGTTGTGACATCTCCGGCGTCGATCCGGTGTCCAGCTCGCCGGTGATCGCCAGGCTCGGCGCGGTAATGCGCGGCAGTTCGGGACCGATCTCGGCGTCGGCGGTGGCGAACACGCGGTAGCAGCTGAGGTAGGAACCGACGTCGTTGGCCAGCAGCGTCACCCTGGTGCGCTCGACGGCATCGGCACCGACCGATGTGCCGCGATACCACCTTTCGAGGGAGGCTGCGACGCTGCTCGGGAAATCGCCCGTTGCGCCGGCGAGCCGGTCGAGCACTCTCGATCGCTCGCTAGCGGTGCGCTGGCACACGGAGCTGACATTGGTCAGAGTCGCGACCAGGGTCGGCTCATACCGCGCGATGTGCTGGGCTACTAGAGCGCCGAGGGAAAACCCGACAAGGTTGTCGCCCGGGCGCAGCCCCCCGACCACCGACGCCGCCAGGTCGGTCAGTGTCGTGTGCTGGGGGGCCGGGGGGTTGGCGCCGTGACCGAGTAGGTCCGGCGCCCAGACCACGACGTCTGACGGCAGCGCCGCGACGACGGGCTGCCACATGCTGTGATCGAGCCCGACTCCGTGAAGCAGCACCAGACGTGTCGAAATCACCTGCAGCGCCTTACTGCTCGGTCGTCAGCGACGCCAGTCGCTGCTGGGGGCGTCCCTGCGCCGCGGCGGCCAACGCGATGACGATCTCACCGGGATGCGGAGCATCAGGTACGCGTACCTCCACCGTCTGATGGTGCGAGCGGATGGTCGCGTCGGTGATGTGTTTCATCGGGACGTCGAACGAGACGCCGGCCGGACCGCGCTTTTCGACGGCCGGCAGCAGCGTGGTCGCGTTCGCCGCCTTACGGAAGTGGTCGCCGAACTTGAGCGTGTGGATCAACGCCGACCCGTGCTCGACCTCACCGTCGAGCCCGACGACGGCACCCTTGCCGTATGCCTCCGGCGCCGCGCCCAGCGCCTGCACAACCAGCGGCGCGAGCAGCTCGCCGAGCTGGGAGGCGTTGGCTTCGATGCCCGGACCGAGATCCTCGACGAACCCCTGCCGCGCCCATGGGTTGTCGATCACGGCCGCGACGACGGCGACTCTCGCGACGGGGATGACCTCGCGGCCACCCTCACGGTAGATCTCCTCGACGATGGTGACCAGCTTGCGGACGTTCACGATGCTCGATCCTCCAGGATGGCTGCGCTGATGGGCTTGTCGGTGCTCCGGTCACCGATTCGCGGATGGGGCCTCGGGCCGGTCGAGGCGGCGACGATGACCATGATCTCGTCGGCGCGCGGCGCATCCGGGATGGTTGCGGTGATCGTCTGATAGTGGCTGCGGGTAGCTGCGTGCGTCTTGTTCCACATCGGGACGGCGAGGCTCTGACCGGCGTCGGCACGTGCATCGGCGAAGCAAATGATTGACTCGCCGTGGAGGAAGTCGCGCACCAGGTTGCCGAAGTAGGGCGTGTGGATCAGCGCACCGCCGTGCTCGATCTCGCCGGCCGTGCCTACGATGGCCCCCTTGCCGAAGGCCTCGATCGCCTCGGCGCCGCCAAGTAGGCGCAGCAACCGGTCGGTGAGCAGTTTGGCCAGTTGCGGCGCGAACAATTCGACCTCGGGCGTGAGGTCGCGGCCCGCATCGGTGTCGCCCCAGGGATTGGTCACGACGGCCGAGGCGACGGCTCGCAACGTCGACCGAGCAGGTCGCGTGCCGTTCTCATGCAGCACCTGCTCACAGGACGCCACGATCTTGCGCAGCGCGAGGGGGAGCGGCGCGGGCTGCGACATCACAGCGTCACCGTGCAGAACTGATGCGACCATCGCGTCCTCTCCTGGGCTCGGGAAACGGGCCGGCCGGGTCCTCCCGACATCCGCCGCGTCGTGCACATCATGCGGCATCTGCTCCCTCGGCCACCGTTTGTTGCATACTAGAGGCTAGCAGTCGGAGACGCTTTCGCAAGTGATTGTTGGGCCGCTGCTACAGGCATTATGCCACTCCTTTCGCTCCACACGGTTAGGCCGGCTGAGGTTTCCGCTTCAGGCATTGACGTGTTGCATGGCACGCTCTATCTTTCTGCCATGCAACAGATCTCCGAGAAGCTGCTCAGATCGGCGTGGTCCGCAGCCTGGGATCACGGAAACGTCGACGCCCTGGACGACATCGCCAGCCCCGACTACGTGCGCCGCAGCAGCGGTTCGAGCACCGAGATGTCACTGGCTGAGTTCAAGGCCGAGATCGTGGCGATCCGCGAGAGCTTCCCCGACCTGCAGACCACTACCGATTCCGTCGTCCTCGGTGGCGGGACCGCCGCGGTCTTCTGGACATCCGAGGGCACGCATGAGCGACCGTTCCTCGGCGTGCCGCCCACCGGCCGGCGAGTGCGGACGAGGGGGTCGAACCACCTCACGCTTTCGCGCGGCCGGATCCTCGTTGAAACCGTCACCTGGGACGGCAGCGAGATGCTGGCCTGCCTGGGCGTGCGATCCCTGCGCGACGACGTCGCCCGGCTCGCCGACGACACCGGCGCCGGGCCGGCGCCCGAGGTGCTCAAGCAGTTCAACCGGCAGTTTGTCACCGGCGTCACTGTCGTCACGACCCGCGACCACGACGACCAACCCCGGGGCCTCGCCGTCAACGCCTACGCGTCGATCTCGCTCGAACCGCCGCTGGCGCTCGTCTGCGTGCAGAAGACATCGTCGAGCTATCCATTCCTGTTCGCCAGTGACCGCCTCGGCATTAACGTGCTCAGCGCCGCGCAACTAGACATTGCCACGGTGTTCGGGCATCCCGGTCCGGACAAGTTCGCGCAGGTGCCGTGGCACCCGGCGCCGCACGGCAGCCCGCTGATCGACGGGTCGGCCGCCGCGCTCGAGGCCGAGATCCGTGAACGGTTCCAGGCCCGAACACACACCATCTTCGTCTGCCGAGTTCGGCACGCCGAGGTTTCCGACGACGACCCGATGATCTATCGGGCCGGACGTTTCTTCCACAGCAACGCCCTATGGCCGCTCGATGCGGCCCCGTCCACGACCCGCCCAGGGCCGACAGGAAAGGCATCGTCATGACCGCTGTTTCGCCGGGTAGCGCGCCCGCCGACCGGCAATACCGCGACAAGGTCGCGACCGTCGAACCGTACGGCGTCGACGCCATCCCCGACGCCGAACGCCACGGCAAGGCGACCTCCCAGATGTCCATCTGGTTCGCCGCGGGCATGAACTTTCCGATCATGGTCCTCGGCTTTTACGCCGTCGGCATGGGCCTGTCGCTTACCTCCGCCGTCACGGCGATCTTGGTCGGCTCGTTCGCCGGGTCGGTCGTGATGGGCATTCTGTCGCGCATGGGCGGCCGACTCGGCGTCGCGCAGCAGGTCCAGGCCCGCGGTCCGCTCGGCTTCTTCGGCAACTTTGCCCCGGTTGCCTACGTCAACGTCTTCGCCGGCATTGGCTGGGCGGCCGTGACAGTGATCCTCGGCGCGCAGGCCGCCCACTCGCTCGTGCACGGCATTCCGTTCTGGCTTGCCGCCCTGATACTGGTCTCACTGCAACTCGTCGTCGCGATCTACGGCTACAACATGATCCACTACCTGCAGCGGATCCTCGCGGTGGTGCTGTTCGCGGGCTTTCTGATGATCACGATCGTGGCGATTCACCGCGGCTCCCACGGCTATACAGCATCCAAGGCCGGAGTCGCCGCCTACGGCCACGCCGGCGGCTGGATCACGTTCATGGGCTACTTCCTGTCCTTCCTCATCGCCTGGTGGCCCTTCGCCTCCGACTACTCGCGCTACCTGCCCGACACCGACCGGGTCAGCCGCGCCACCGGCCTATGGACCTTCGCCGGCAACTTCATCTCCCTGTCCTGGCTGGGCATCGCCGGCGCGCTGCTCGGCGGGTCGGCCGCCAGTGGCCAGACCCCGATTGATGCCTTGCACACGCTCACCGGCTCGTTGGCCGTGCCCGCGCTGCTGACCATCCTGCTGTCGTCGTTCTCGCAGAACTTCCTCAACGTCTACGGCGGGGCCATTTCGATCCAGACCTTGCGCATCCCCGTCAGTCGCCGCACCGCGGTGATTTTCATCTGCGCCGTCGCCTACGTCATCAGCCTCTGGGCCGGCAACGGCTTCGAGGCCAAATTCAAGACGTTCCTGTTCCTCGGCGCATACCTGATCGCCCCCTTCGGCGCGGTCCTGCTGCTCGACTGGGTACTCAACAAGCGTTACGACCGGTCCAAGATCGGCGAACTCTACGACACCCGTCGAATACTTGAATGGGGTTTCGTCGCCTGGCTCGTCGGCTCACTGGCCTCCATTCCCTTCTGGGAACTGTCCTTCTACACCGGCCCCTTCGCGAAGGCCCACCCGCACTCTGGCGACCTGTCCTACTTCGTAGGTTTCGCCGTCGGGGCCATCGTGTTCCTCCTCGTGCACAAGCTGCCGCCGTTGTGGCATCGTCGCGGCCCCAGCGCGGTCGGGCCCGCGAGCGGCCCCAGCGACAGCGACGCAGTAACACCGATCCACGGTGGCGTCATCAGCGCCAGCCCCCTAGAACACGAGGTTCCCCTCGGGACGGTGCAACGGGACTAGCGCGCCGCCGTCAACCGGGTGGTGGTGCGGTCGAAATTTATCCGACGGTTCCTCTTGCAGTCCCGTCTTTGTCTTCGGTTAGATCCGGGAGCAAGCACACCGAGTCCCCCGACGGCGTGTTACTCCGGTTACTCCGGCTAGTCAGCAACTCAGCGATTAGAAGCCACGACCGAGGCTGAGTGCACCATCGGCGGTGATGCTGACCCGGAACGCCGTCGTGTCATCGTCGACGAGGTAGCACTCGATGACGACCAGCAGCTTCGGCGAGGACAGCCGATCTGATGCCGGGGCTGCACCAACCGAAACGGGCCGGCGGCGTAAACATCGACGCCAAGTGGCTTCAAGGTGCGGTCAGGTGCCGGAGACACCTGGCCGGCCTCGCCCTCGGATGAGGAACTCCTCGAACCTAAGCCGGACACCCCCGCGATGGGCTCGACCGCCGGGCTTGTGGATAACCGGCTCTGCGAGCGAGTTCGCTTCGCGCATCTGGAGAACGCGGCCACATCGGCCCCGCAGGACCACGGCTTGCTGTGGCCCACTCCCGCAACGGGCCGCTCAGTCCGCTGCTCGACGCCGGGCTAGGAGCGGGCGGTGGTGAGTGTCTGAGCGGCTCTGGTGAGGTGGTCGCGGAGAAGCCGTTCGTAGTCGCGTTCGGCGGTGCGGAGGAGTGTGCGGAGTTCGGTTGGGTCGGTGGTGCGTGGAATGCCCACCGGTACCGGGGTGCTGCCCCGCAGCGCTTCCTCCAGCAGTCCTAGTGCGATCGCGACGGCGTCCGGTCCTGGGTCGGTGGCGACCTGGCGGGCGTAGAGGTGGCGGATGAGTTGTTCGGTGCTGGCCCAGTCCTCGGTCAGATCCCGGATCCCGCCGCGCAGTATCCCCAGCCGGCGGCGCGCTGCCGTGGCATCAAACGGCGCCGCATTCCCACGGGAGTGTTTTCTTGCCGCGGGCTTACCAGCGCTGCCCTTAGCGGGTCGGGACTGAGGGACTATTTGACCTGTTGAAGCGGTCTGGCCCTGACCGGTCACCAGCTGAACCGGCGCCGGGGTCTGGGTCTGATCAAGCTCACCGGTCACCTCTCCTTTCAGCCGATGACCAGCGTGCCGGTCGCCCGCGGCGGGCACCTCCGCCCGCGAGCCGACCACGGCGGTGATGGTTGGAGGCACGCCGGCGCGGGTGACCGCCCGGTACACCGTGGACCGGGCGACGTTGAAAAGCTCGGCCAGCTCGGCACCGGTGTGCGCGCCGGCCCGGTGCAGATCGACGAGGTGCCGCTCCTGGCTCGGGCTGAGTTTCGGTTGCTTACCCCGCAACCGGCCCTTGGCCTTGGCAACAGCCATCCCCTCCCGTGTCCGCATCCGGATCAGGTCCGACTCGAACTCCGCCACCATCGCCAACACGTTGAACAACAACCGACCCACCGGATCGCCCGGATCATGCACCGAACCACCGAGGTTCAACTTCCCACCCCGACGCGTCAGTTCATCAACGATGTCGCGGGCATCGGGCAACGACCGGGCCAACCGGTCCAGCTTGGTGACGGTCAGGGTGTCCCCCGCCCGGCACGCCGCCATTGCCTCACGAAGCCCCGGCCTAGCTCGGTTAGTGCCAGTCAGCCCGTGATCGACATACACCCGCGACGCCTCAACCCCCAACCGGGCAAGCCCGTCCCGTTGAGCGGTGAGATCCTGCTCCACCGTCGACACCCGCGCATACCCGATCAGCAAGCCGCCCATCACCGCAGTGTCCCACATGAGGCACCATCACCGGGCGTTAAAGCGGGCGGCCCTTAGGGGACAGGCTCACTCCAACGTCTACGGGCGCTTACCTATCCTCCATCGGCGTCCCGTAGGGGGGTCGGCGGATTCTGGCGGTCATTGCAACAGCAGGTCGCCGATCAGTTCGTTCGGCTTCTTGAACGCTAGCCGTTTGCGGGGGCGGTCGTTGAGTTCCTGGGCGACCCAGTCGAGGTCCTCGGCGGAGT
>NZ_JAVREH010000084.1:0-10488 GCF_031845305.1 Jatrophihabitans lederbergiae
TTGATATAGGACTGGGCGTCCTCCCTCCCATCCTCGCCAACATCACGCCTGTCGTCGTGGATCAAGCGGCGAATTGTTGCGCGCGGGACGCGCACAATGTCAGCTCGTGCGTCCCGCACGACGATCGCTCAGCGGGCCTTGTAGATCTCGCGTCGATGCCCCACCCGGAGTACTAGCACGACCAGTTCCTCGTCTTTGATCTCGTACACAATGCGGTAGTCGCCAGTGCGAACTCTCCACTCGCCGGCACCACCGACGAGTTGGGTCGCCGCAGGTGGCCGCGGATTGGAGCTAAGCAGTTCGAGCGCTGCCTGTATCCGGCGACGGACTTGCGGATCGAACTTGCGTAGCTGACGTGCCGCCGCAGGCGCGATGGTGATGCGGTAGGTCATCCCAAGCCGAGATCCGCCTTGACCTGCTCCCATGGGATTGGTGTCGCACCTGTCGTTCGCATCTCGTTCCGCGCCGCTTCAGCAGCCCGAATATCGGTCATGTCTTCGGCCAGCTGGAGGATCTCGTCCAGGTCATCGGCGTCGATCACCGCGGCGACCCGCCGACCCCGGCGGGCGAGGTAGACCGGTGCATGCTCGGCGCGGACGCGGTCGATGATCGCGGCCAATTGCTGGCGCGCCTCCGACACTGCGAACGAGGACTCGGCTGACATGTACTTAGCGTACACCGATGGGCACGGTTGTACATATGCGGTCTCATGTGGTGACCCGTCACCGGACGCGTACCGCAGTTGATGCCTAAACTAAAGCCCCGTCTCGCATGAGGATCGTCCTGCGGCACGGCCAGCACGGTGATGGCAGGCTGGTTGTTGTGACGACTAACGCGCCGCGGGTGATCGGGATGCTCGGTGGGATGAGCTGGGAGTCCAGCGCGCAGTACTACCGGCTAGCCAACGAGCTGGTCCGTGAACGGCTTGGTGGTCTGCACTCTGCGCGGATCGTGTTGGCCTCGGTGGACTTCGCCGATGTAGAGGCACTGCAAGCCACCGGCCGGTGGGAGGAGGCAGGCCACCTGCTCGCCGAGGCGGCCAAGGGACTCGAGGCCGCCGGCGCGGACTTGTTACTGATCTGCACCAACACGATGCACAAGGTCGCCGACCAGGTCCAGGCCGCGATCGGGATCCCTCTGCTGCACCTGGGCGACGCCACCGCACAGGCGGTGACCCGGGCCGGGCTGACAACGGTGGGGCTGCTGGGCACCGCGTTCACCATGGAGCAGGACTTCTACCGCGACCGGCTCACCAGCCACGGCCTTCGAGTGCTCATCCCGGCACCCGATGACCGGGCTGAGGTGCACCGCATCATCTACGACGAGCTGTGCCTGGGAGTGGTCCGCGAGGAGTCCCGGCAGGCCTACCGCGCCGCCATCGTCCGCCTCGTTCAAGCCGGCGCGGAGGGCGTCGTGCTCGGCTGCACCGAGATCGAACTGCTGGTCTCCGAAACGGACAGCCCGGTCCCGGTCTTCCCCACCACCCGCCTACACGTCGAGGCCGCCGTCGACGCTTCTTTGGCCACACCAGGGAGCGTCTGACGCCCGCAGAGCGATCCTCAACTGGCACAAGATCAGGCACCGACGTCAGGACTTGGGCCCTCCAACTGCTCAGCAAGAGTCGTTCCCATGTGGAACATGCAGAGGCTTGCGCCCTGCACCACGACGTGCGCCCGAGGGACCTGCCAGACGTCGCCACCCAGACTTTCGACGCCGCCGGCGGATACTGCCAGGAACTGGGGAGGGGCGTCCCCCGGGCTTCGGGCGAAGTGTTGCCTTAAGGCTTCCATGGCGCACACGCTGCAATAGAGGTGCTGGTCCGGGGCGTCGGTCACGGGTCTCAAGATAGCGCCTGGGCCGCCATGGGACCGGTTGTTGACAGCAGAATCTGCGCCAGAACCCCGTGCACGCCTGGGTCGCGGGGTGGCGCCTGCAGCGCCGACAGCCGGGCGTCGGTATGACGATCGTCGAGCGCCACGGTGACGCGCACCCGCAGCAACAGGGCTCGGAGAGCCACTATCCGTGTTCGGCGCCTGTAGGCCACGAGTGATCAGTCCGGGGCGGCGGCCCAGTAGAAGGGATTCAACTCGAGTAACCGTCTGCTGACCATCCGGCTTCGCCCGCAGGGTCCGCGACGCCGACCTCAACGGCCGGCCCCACAAAGCAAGCCGTTCCGCTCTCCAAGCGGACTGCCGCGGAAACGGCATCGCTGTCAGGCCAACGTCGATCCGCTTGATCGACTGCTGCGTTCACCAGGTTCTGATCGACGGGCATCCCGCGATCGTCGCACGAGGCCCCGGCGCCGGCCGAAAAACGTTCCGTACGCCGAACGGCGGATTCTGGCGGTCAGCGCAACAGGAGGTCGCCGATGAGTTCGATCGGCTTCTTGAACGCTAGTCGTTTGCGGGGTCGATCGTTGAGTTGCTGGGCGACCCAATCGAGGTCCTCGACGGAATGAATCGATAGGTCAGTGCCCTTGGGAAAGTATTGGCGCAGCAGTCCGTTGAAGTTCTCGTTCGTGCCGCGTTGCCACGGCGAGTGCGGGTCGCAGAAGTAGATGTCGATCCCGGCGTCGACGGAGACCTGTTTCCAGTCGCGCATCTCCGGGCCCTGGTCCCAGGTCAGCGACAAGCGCAGCGACTCGGGCAAGGTCGTGATCTTGGCGGCGAGAGCATCGCGGACCTGTTCGGGCTTATAACCATCGGGCAGATGCAGCAGCATCGCGTAACCGGTCTGGCGTTCGACCAGGGTGCCGATCGCGGTCTGGTTCTGCTTACCGATGATCAAATCTCCCTCCCAGTTCCCAGGCACCGCCCGGTCCTCGACCTCGGCCGGACGTTCGGCGATATTGATCATGTTCGGTATCCGGTTCTTGCGCTGCCCGGGCTTGCGGCTCGGACGCCGCAGTGCCCGCCCGGTGCGCAGGCACACCGCCAGATCGCGACGCAACGCGCCGCGCGACTGCACGTAGATCGACTGGTAGATCTGTCTCTGGGGACACCCGCATCTCCGGGTCGGGGTACTCGATGCGTAGCCGGCCGGTGATCTGCTCTGGTGAGTATCGCTTCTGAAGATCCTTCTCGACCGCCGCCCGCAACGCCAGATTCACCGCCAGCTTCGCAGGCTTGGGTCGTGACGCCCGGTGATATGCCATCGCATGCGCCGAGCTGGCCAGATAACCGCCCACCTCTGTGTTGCGCCGCAGCTCCCGACTGATCGTCGACGGGCTGCGACCAAGCTGGGTGGCGATCGCCCGCATCGACATGCCAGCCGCACGCAGAAGCCCAAGCTGTTCCCGCTCGGCGAAGGACAGACACCGGCCCTTCAGACCACGGCCCCGACGTGGACGCACGCCCCCGTTGGCGATCACCCACCGCGTGCCCTGCTTGCGATACGTCCCTGCCGCAACCGCGGCGTCGCTGATGAACTCGCCACGCTGCAGCTCGGACCAGAAGATCTGCACGTTCTCGGTGATCATGTGATTAGCGAACCGGATGATCAACACCTCAACTCAGCAGGTGTTGCGATCACCGCGAGAACCCAAGGAACCCTGACCGGGCTTCAGGCTCATATGGTTGCTGTGGCAGGGAGATCGCCGTCGAGTAGGACGTGAAGGTGCATGTCGTGCCATCCGTCGGCGTGCAGAGCTTGGCTGCGTTTCGTGCTCTCCAGGGTGTAACCGGCTTTAGCGGCGACGCGGCACGATGCGTCGTTGGTGGTGGAGTGTTCCAGCTCGAGTCGGTGTAGCCCGAGCTCCCGCAGTGCCCAGGTGCTGACCGCGCGCAGCCCGCGAGGGGCGACGCCGCGGCCCCGCCCGGCCGGGGTAACCCAGTAGGCGATCGTGCCCAGTCCTTGTATCAAGTCGATCGAGCGCAGTGACATGCGTCCGACAACGTTGCCGACCGAGGTCACGGCCCAGCTGGCGGCCGTCTCCGAGGTCCAGCTGGTGTTCGCGGTGGAAACGTAGTCGGCAGCTTCTGCCTGCGTCATCGACCGGAAATTCCAGTGTTGGATGGCCGGGTCGCTGTACGCGGCGACGAGTACGGGAACGTCAGCAGGTTCCCACGGCCGAAGAAGCAACTCATCCACCCGCAGGGTCGGTTGCGCCTGTGAGGCCATGTTTCCCGCTGGAACTATGGGTGCGGTCGTCCTGGGCACCGACCGATCGTGCCATCAGGCCGGGACTGCTGCTTCGACATCGTCTGGCAAGCCCGATCGTCGTCCGGGGGGAGCCTGGTGGGTCAAAGGCCGGCGAGTCGTCGGCGTTGGTCGACCTCGTTTGCGAGCAGGTCCAGTTGCGGGCCGCCGCCGTCGGCGGCGTCCTTCTTGGCGTTGTAGGTGCGCAGCCACAACCCGCTGGCCCAGGCCAGCCGCTGGTCGCGGTTCTTCCAGGTCCTGCCTGCGGCGTGCTGGTAGGCGTCGAGGAACGCCTCGCTCTCCTGCACGGTTGCGGCGTGCCTGCTCCCCGCCCCGGCGGGCCAGACCGCGGCTGCGGCGCCCACCACCGCAGGCTCGGGCTGGGCGATGAGGCTGTCCCAATCGTGCACGGCCCGAGGTCGACGGTCGACCCAGCGCAGGTTCTGAGATTCCCAGTCGCCGTGCCCGAGCACCAACGGCAGGTCACTCGCTGACAGCAGTAACGTCCGTGCCGCGACCGCCACCTCATCGACCCAGTCGGGTCCGGGCTGCTCGTGCAACACCGGGCCCGGGGTGTCACGCGCCGGCCACAGCTGCTCGCCGGTGTGGTCCCAGCCCACCCACGGCGGCGAGGAACGCGCAGCGACGCCAACTGCGTCGCCGCCACGTACGGGGTGAGAGCGACCAGGTCCGCCAGCAACGCCGCGAACATCCCGGCCGCGTCGTCACCGGGGGGCATCATCTGCCCGCCGGGCAGCAATTCCTCGGCGTGCACGGCCTGAACCGGTTGGCCTATCCGGTCCGGTCCCGCCAGCGGCCTCGGACACGGAAAGCCAAGCCCGGCCAGGACCTCCTGAACTGCCACGCACGTCACCAACCGGTTCTGCCACGGCCGGACTTTCACCACGACCTCGCGGCCATCACGCAGACGCAGCCCCAGCACGCGAGACAGGTGACCGGTCTCGAACGTCACCGCCTCGACATCGCAGCCGAACCGTTCGACACACCACCCCGCCACGTCCACGACCACACACCCCCGTCCCCGCCGCGCCGCCGCGCCGCCGCCGTCATGATGCGCCCATCTCGGAAGTCCAACGGTGAACGGACGTTGTGGTGTCCTGCGGTTGACCTGCTCAAGTCCTAGCGGTGCGGATACCCAAAGCAATCAGGATGGCGCCGCCGACGCGGTTGACTGTCGTGGTGAGGCGGTCCGAGCGGGCGGCGCGCCGTGCTCGGCGAAGTACTGCAGTCCACACGGCCAGCCAGACAGCCATGACGGCCACGTGCACGGTGGCCAGCAACAGCATGGTGAGAACGCCCACCTGATCCGCCGTGAGGAACTGCGGGGCGAGCGTCAGGTACACCGAGGCGGCTTTGGGGTTGAGAACATTGGCAAGCACAGCTTGCGGATAGCTGTGGCGACCAGTCCACGGCAACTGAGGAGCACCGCTGGCCTTCGATTGCTGCCGGTGGCGGGTCTGCCACAGCGTCCAGGCTCCGAGGCTGATTAGGTAGATCCCGCCGAGCACCTTGACCACGGTGAAAGCCTGCGCGGAGCGCATCACCACTGCCGACAGGCCGACGGCGGCCAACAGGGCGTGAACGTAGATACCGGTCGCGGTGCCGACAACTACCCAGGCGGTGGCGTTGCGGTGTCCGGCCAGAGTCCGTTGAGTAGCGAGGGTGAAGCTCGCGCCCGGAGTCAGCGCGACCGGGGTGATGGCGACCAGAAAACCCACGACCGCGGCCCACAACATGCTGCCGACCCTATCGAGGACTCCCTCGGTTCACGGCTATTGCCCAAGAGCAAAAAAAGATCGGGGCCCGGTAGTGCTCGCCGAGCCCGCGTGCCGCATGCGGAACGCCGATTGGCGTTCCGTTTTGTTGGGCGTCGACATCGTGGGCGGACAGATCACCCGTTGTCGGCGACGTCTGGCAGGTCGCTGAGGAGCGTTGGTGGAAGCGCTTCCGTCACATGGGCGGGTGGGCCTATATTGACCGGTGTCGTGAGCGCTGGACTCGACTTGTCGGAGGACCGCTGTTGACCTCGGCTGCGACCGCACCTGCCATGCTCGCCGCCCGTAGTCGATCTGCTACGCGGGCGACGGCGGCGGCATTCGTCAGCGTCGGCGCCGCGTCGGCGAGTTGGACGTCGCGGATCCCGCAGATCCGGGCGAGTTTGCACCTGAGCCCGGCGCAGGTGGGTGTGGTGTTGTTGGCGATCGCTGTCGGGTCGTTGGTGTCACTGCCGTGTGGCGGAGTGATCGTGCACCGGTACACGTCGCGGCGGACGGTCGCGGCCATGGCGGTACTGCTCGGCGGTGGACTGTCGATCGCGTGTGTCGGCTATCACGCCGGCATCGCAGCGGTCATCGTGGGGTTCTTTCTGGTCGGCTTCGCTGTGGGCGCGTGGAACGTGGCGATGAATGTGCAGGGCGCGATCGTGGAACGCCACCTCGGGCGGGCGGTCATGTCCCGTTTCCACGCCGGTTACAGCATCGGCACGGTCGGTGGGGCTGTGATCGGCGCGGTGGCGGTGCTGTTGAAGGTCCCGGTCACCGTGCATCTGCTTGGCGTCGCTGTGCTCACCGCCGGGCTGGTCCCGTGGGCCGTTCGCGGCTTCGTCGCTGACACCGACGCGCCCGCGACAGATGCGGCGCGAAGCGATGCAGGCGGTGTTCGGTCGAGGCTGCTGGCCCGTTGGACGGAACCGCGGACGCTGCTGATCGGGCTGTTCGTTCTGGCCATCGGCTTCGCCGAGGGCAGCGGCTACGACTGGATCAACATCGCCTTCATCGACAGCTACCACGTGCCGGCTGCTGTGGGCACGCTGGGCCTGGCGACCTTCCTCGCTGCGATGACTGCTGGGCGCTGGTTCGGCCCGACGGTCCTGGACCGGTACGGCCGCGTCGCGGTGCTCAGAGGGTTGGCCCTGTCGGCGTTCACCGGGCTGCTGCTGTTCATCTTCAGCCCCGCCGCGGCGTTGGCGTTTCTCGGCGTCACTTTGTGGGGGCTGGGTGCATCGCTGGGTTTCCCGGTCGGTATGAGCGCCGCCGCCGACGACCCGAGCGCCGCGGCGGCACGGGTCAGCGTTGTGGCCTCGATGGCCTACTGCTCCTTCCTGTGCGGCCCACCGTTGATCGGGCTGCTCGGTGACCACGTGACGGTCCTGCGGGCACTCGTCGTCGTCGCGGGATTGGCCGCTGTCTCCGCTGGCATCGCCGGAGCAGTACGACCGCTGCCATACACACGCCTCGACAACCCCACCACCGACCGATGAGAGCGGGTCCCCGTGACTGACCCGAAGCCAAGCGTCGGCTGCCATCGGTTCATCGTGTCCGACCGCGACAACCCAGCCGCCCTGCGGCTTGGAACAACGCGGGCGAGCCGCTAGGGGCCGCCCCGGAGTCTGACCGTCGCGGCAGGTAGCGACGAGTCACAGCGGCCCGGCGCTGCTCGACAGCCGGCTCTTACCTACCGCCCGGGTAGAACAGCGCACTGGGGCCGCTGCGCTGTTCCCACGCGGCGATGACGGTGTGGGTGAGCGTCGTCGTGATCCCGGCGGTCGTGTCGACCGAGAAGTCGACCGGCCCCAGCTCGTGGATGCGGTTCTCATGCAGGTGGGCCAGTGCCTCACCGGAGCGCCGGTCACCGCGACAGAGCTCGCGGCGTTGCAGCTCGAGCGGATCACAGACAACGGCCACCACGAAGACGTCCAGACCAGTCAGCAGCTGCGCCAACTGCGCACGCCACGGCGGGTACTCGATGATGTGGTCGACGATGAGGTTGTTGCCGGCGGCAGCCATAGCGGCGATGGTGCGGTGGAAGCCGTCAAAGAAGCGTGGCCGCATGGAGTCGACCCAGTTGAAAGGCCCCTCGTCGTCGCGCCGCTGCGGTATGACGCCCGCCTCCACCCACTGGTCACTGCTCACATGCAGGAACGGAACGTCCAGCGAAGCCTGTAGGCGCCGGGCCAGCGAAGACTTGCCGGAGCTCGACGCGCCGTTAAGCAGGATTACCCGACCTGCGTCAACCACCTTGACCCCGTCCCATCAATCAACATCGTCTCGTCCAGGCGCCCGGGCATCAACGAACACGTGAGCGCGCTGCCAACAACCGCGCCGACCACGGGCCACCGGTCAAAGACCGACCGTCCCACACACCAAGGACCAGCGGGACGCCAGTCGAGCAGCCGATCGAGCAGTGGGACGGCGCCCTCGTCGGCCCGGGCGGTGGCGCCCTCGTCGGCCCGGAGGCTGCCTGTTCAGCGCCGGAACTTGTTGATGGCGTCTTCGGTGACGGGCGTGAACAGGTTGACGAGGTTGCCGTCGGGGTCGCGGAACAGGATGGAGCGGTTGCCCCAGGGCATCGTCGTCGGCTTCTGCACCCACTGGTCGACCAGCGGGGTGAGTCGCTCGTACTCGCGGTCGACGTCGTCGACAAGGAACTCGATGATCACGCTGTGGTTGTCGGCGGGCCGCGCGGAGTCCTGCCCGAACAGCTGGGTGGTCTGCGTGTGGCCGAACGCCAGGGTGGCCGAGGGCAGGTTCAGCTCCGCGAAGACCGGCGTCGCGCGCACCGCGGGAACGCCGGTGACCTGCTCGTAAAACTGGACGATCTGCTCCAGGTCGTCGGTGATTATGCGGATCGAGGCGAAGTCCACGGTCGGGTCCTTCCAGTTATGCGCTCCGAAGTGGAACGCTACGATACCGTAGCGTAGTGGTTGTGGCAGGATCAACCCCGTGCCCCGAACAGCCCCCGGTAGCGCTGAGCACGCTCGGCCCTCTGCGCCGGCCACGACGGCGAGTGGCGGCGAGGTCGACGGGCGCGTGCGCCGGTCTCGCGACCGGGTGCTGACGACCGCGTTCGAGTTGCTCAGCGAGAGCGGAGTCAGCGGCTTCACCATCGACGAAGTCGCCCGGCGCTCGGGGGTCGCCAAGACGACCATCTACCGGCACTGGCCCACCCGCGCGGCGCTGGTGATCGACGCCTGCTCCCGGATCACCGCCGAGCAACAGGTCCCCGACACCGGATCGCTGGACGGTGACGTCGCGGCGATCCTCGCCGACATCGCGCACCTGCTGGGCGCGGCACGCTGGGCGTCGGTCCTGCCCTCGATCGTCGACGCCGCCGAACGCGACCCGGAGTTCGCCGACGTCCACCGCGGCATTCAGCACGGCCACGCCGCGCCGCTGCGGGAGGTCCTGCAGCGAGCAGCCGACCGGGGTGAGCTCCCAGCGACAGCCAACTTCTCGAGCATGATCGCGGGGCTGCTCGGACCGCTGTTCTACCGCCGCTGGTTCTCCCGCGAACCACTGGACGACCAGTTCCTCACCATCGTCGCCGCAGTCGTCCTCAGCGGCCAGGGAGCCACCGACGATGCGCTGCAGGCGTAGGTGTTCGACGGTCCCAATAGCCGACCGACCTTCGGTACAAGATCACCGATCAGACTGGTCCGCGAGCAGGAGCAGGAGCGGCTGTCCCAATAGACCCGTCCGGATTGAAGTCCCGCTCAGACGGAGACTGCGCGTCGCCGCGTCACGCGCTCACCACCAGGACGCAGCACGAAGCGAGGCGGGGACCTATCGGTTAGCGAGATAGACCCGACCGCTGTCGGTGGGTTCCGGCGTCGGGATGTGATGTACCCGGGCGTGCATGTCGGCTAGAAGGTGGCGGCGGCGTGGCCGATGCCGGTAGGACTGACGGCACTGGTCCCGATCGCGACGCACCCGGTCAGTCAGGTCGAAGGCTGCGCGGTGGGTTTTGCCCTGACGCGCCCGAGGATGGGTGGGACTGGCGCCGGGTCGGCCGCGGCTGGTGGTGGGTCTTGGGGGTGAATCGCAGCGGGTCAGCGGTGGATGGGGTGGTGGCTGTGGTGGCCTTTGCCGGCGTGTAGTTGTAGGGCGCTGGTGATGAGGGGGAAGTGGCTGAAGGCTTGGGGGGTGTTGCCGAGTTGGCGGTTGGCGGTGGGGTCCCATTCTTCGCTGAGCAGCCCGACGTCGTTACGGAGGGTGAGCAGTCGTTCGAACAGTTCGGTTGCCTGGGTTTGTTTGCCGGCGAGGTGCAGGGCGTCGACGAGCCAGAACGAGCAGGCGAGGAAGATGCCTTCCGTGCCGGGTAGGCCGTCGTCGGAGTCGGTGGTCTGGTAGCGCTTGACGAACCCGTCTTCGGTCAGCCCGGTTTGGATGGTGGTGATGGTGCCCAGCACCCGCGGGTCGGTGGGTGGCAGGAACCCGACGCGGGGGATCATGAGCAGGCTGGCGTCCAGGGCGGGGGCGTCGTAGGACTGGGTGAAGGTGTTGCGGTCGGCGTCGTAGCCGTGGGTGAGGACGTCGGCGTGGATGGTGTCGC
>NZ_JAVREH010000085.1:0-10198 GCF_031845305.1 Jatrophihabitans lederbergiae
CGCCGCCGGCACTCCGCCTGCGGCTACCGCAGCCCGATCACCTACGAGAACACCACCACCGCGGCTACGCTACGACCGGCCGCATAACAATCAAATCGCGTGTCCACTTTTCGGGGCGAAGGCCCCAGCTTGTCGATGAACTCCGCGCTGCCCCAGTGCTGGTCGTGCCCGGTGGTGAACTCGAGTCATACGATAGGTCAATCGGCGGCCACGGTCCCGCTTGGGTGTCTGGTGCGCTGGCTGCCGGGCGCCATCTGGATTCCTATGCGGGGTGCTGGTAACGGTGCTGTCACCAGCCCCAATGCTCGACATGGGAGCACCGGAGCCGCCGGTCGCGGTGAGAACGACCTTTCAGTTCTGACATCCTCGCGACAGATCTCGGGTGACGTACACTGTGCTCAGCCTGTTGCGTTGAGCTTCAGGAAGTGAGCCCGGCTCCTCTCCGGACGGTGAGCGGCCGGGCTTCGCGCTTTCTACCGTCCGGTGACGTCCTGCCCGGACGTGATGGTGGCGATGCGATCCCGCCAGGACCCGCCGGCGGAAGAGCACCAGGCGAGTGCGTCTGCGATCCACAGCAGCGGGTCGGCGTGGGGCGGTAGGTGGGCGTAGTCGAATCCGGCGGTGCCGTGGCGGCGTAGCTGGTCGATCAGCACCTGACGGTCGAGATCGTCGCGTCCTTGCCTGGACTCGATGATCAGGCGGGTGACGCCGCGATCGAGCAGCGGTTGCACCATTCGTCGGAAGCTCTCGGCTCGGAGGTCGTTGTCGCGCCCTGTGCCGTAGAAGGCCAACGCTGAGACCTGGCCGCTGTGGACGATCGCGTCGATGATCTAGCTTTCGGCGGCTATCGCGTTCGTTGACGAAGTGCCAACGCCGCTGGCCGGGCAGGCAGAACGAACGTACGACGCGGCGCAGGCTCTCGACGTCGCCGTTCGCTACCACCGCTACACAAACGTGATAGCTGGAGCCGCGGGCCGATTCATCGATGAAGGCCTGCGCGCTCACCCGCGTGTCCGTGCCGGCGACCTGGCTGGTTCGCCAGCGCGTTGAACGGCGCGGTAGACGGTGGAGCGGGCGACGGAGAACAGCTCGGCCAGCTCGGCGCTGGTGTGCTTGCCGGCCCGCCACAACTCGACCAGGTGCGCCTCCTGCGCCGGTTTGAGCTTGGGCTGCTTGCCGCGCAGCCGGCCCTTGGCCTTGGCGACCTTCATGCCCTCCCGAGTTCGCATCCTGATCAAGTCCGACTCAAACTCTGCGATCATCCCGAGGACGTTGAACAGCAGCCGCCCGACCGGGTCTGTCGGGTCGTGCAGCGACCCGCCGATGTTGAGTTTCACGCCGGCCTCGGTGAGTTCCTCGACGATGTTGCGGGCATCAGTCAGCGAGCGGGCGAGCCGGTCCAGCTTCGTCACGACCAAGGTGTCGCCGGACCGGCACGCGGCCAGCGCTTCCCGAAGGCCGGGTCGTGCTCGATTGGTACCAGTGAGGCCGTGGTCCACATAGATCCGGTTCGGCTTCACCCCAAGCGCGGTCAGCGCGTCACGCTGGGCGGTGAGATCTTGCTGGTCGGTCGAACAGCGGGCATACCCCACGAGCATTCTGGCCACCAAACGACTGTACCGGTTGAGCCTGCTTCACCGGGCATTATCGCGGGCGGGTCTTCTGGGAATCGCCGCTCCCTGCAAACGCCGGCGACAGGCGGACTGCGCGATGACGTTCAACGTGTCCCGTAGACCGTCCCGCTTATGACACAACGTCTTGACTGAGCTGAGTGTGAGGGCCACGATCTTTGGCGACGTTAGGACAGGGCCGGGACCCTGGTCGCGCGGCCTGCTGGAGGTCTGACCCGTGCGCGAGAGGAGACGTATCGTCGTGGCGATGGAGGTCATGGACTGGCTACTTGAGGGTGACCCGGCGATTCGGTGGCAGGTGCTGCGCGACCTCGTGCAGGCGCCGCCCGATCAGGTGGAAGCCGAGCGTGCGCGTGTCGAGACCCAGGGGTGGGGAGCCCGCTTGCTCGCCGCGCGTGACCTCGACGGGCAGTGGGACGGCGGTGCGTGCTTTCCGCGGCGCATCGTCGATGACTGGCAGGCCGGTATCGAACCGGACTTCTCCGACGGCCAGCCTTGGACTTCGACGCTGCCCACGCTGATGCTGCTGCACGACCTCGGGTTGGATCCGGCGAGCGCTGCAGCGCGCGAGACAATCGGGTTGGTGACCGTGAACTGCCGGTGGGAGCATGATGGCCAGGCGTTCTTCGATGGCGAGGTCGAGGCGTGCATCAACGGCCGGACCCTCTCGATCGGCGCCTATTTCGGGGCGGACGTTGGCAGTCTGGTGACTGGTCTGCTCGCCGACCAGCTCGATGATGGTGGCTGGAACTGCTGGACCGAGCGCGGTGCCATTGTTTCTTCGTTCGATTCGACGATCTGCGTGCTGGAGGGCTTGAGTGAATACGAAGAGTCCGCGGGCAACGTTTCGGTGAGCGATGCCCGCCGGCGTGGCGAGGAGTACCTGTTGGAGCGGCAGCTGTTCAGACGCAGGAGCACCGGTGAGGTGCCGGCTGAGCGCTGGCTGCAGTTTTCGTGGCCACCGCGATGGCACTACGACGTTCTTCGCGCTCTGGACTACTTCCGCCGCACCGCCGATGCCCCGGATCCGCGGGTTGGCGAGGCGGTGCAGCTTGTCCGCGACAAACGCCAGGTCGACGGCACCTGGCTTCTGGAGAACACCCACCCAGGGCAGACCCAGTTCGAGTTCGAGGACGGCGACGGACGACCGAGCCGGTGGAACACGCTGCGGGCGCTACGGGTCCTCAACTGGTACGACTGCCAGCGATAGCCACGCAACGTCAGAAGAATCTACGCCGAGCCGCTACGTCCCCCTGGAACCCCGATATGGCGGTTCAGGATGACCCTGTCACTGAAGGATCGTCTAATGGGAGAGCAGTAGGACCACGACATGGTCGGCCCTCGGAGACGATGTGTGGCGAGCGGTGTCCTATCAGCGTTTCGAGATGATTGTCTGCAGGACGGATCGGGCTGATCGGGGCTGGTGGTCGATGACGGTTCCTAGCACGGGGCTGGCGACTGCGAACTCTCCGGCTCGAGCGGCGCGGAACATGCCGAGGCTGAAATCGGCGGCCGGGGCGGGCATCCCACGCTCGATCGCGGCTGCTTTCCACTCCTGGTCGGCGACGATGACGCATTCGATGGTGCGTCCGGTCATCTCGCTGAGGATGCTGGCCACGTCAGTGAAGGTGAGCATCTCTGGGGCGGTGAGTGGTGCGGTGACGCCTTCGAGCAGACCATCGACGGTGAGCGCTGCGGCGGCGGCTTCGGCGAGGTCGGCATGCGCGGTCCACGACACCGGGCCGTCCTCGGGGACGGCGAAACGTCCGGTCTCCACAGCTCCGCCGATGTAGTAACCGAGGGTGGTGGCGTAGAAGCCGTGGCGTAGCGCGGTGAAGGGAACGCCCAGCCGCTGCAAATGTTCCTCGGTGGCGGCGTGGGTGACCGCCGGGCTGAACAGCGAACTCTTCGACGCTGCCTGGTGACTGGTGTACAGGATGCGCCTGGCGCCCGCCGCGTGGGCGGCATCGAGCGCGGCGATGTTAGCCGTGACTGCGTTGCTGCCGCGGATAGCCGCCGAGACCACCAGGACTTGATCGGCGCCTTCGAACGCATACTCCAGTGCGGCAGGGTCGGTGAAGTCCCCGCGGCGGACGCGTACGCCACGCTTAGCCAGCGACGCCGCTTTGGCCGTGTCGCGCACGGACACGCCGACAGTGTCAGCCGACACCCGCGTGAGCAGGTTCTCAACGATCTGTGACCCGAGCTGACCGGTGGCGCCGGTGACGACGATCATGATTGCTCCCTTCTGGTTTCCCACGATACGACTTCGACCGTACCACGGGTATTTCTAGCGGTAGCGTCTCGGTGTTATCGTTGAAACGTGGCCCAGGTGCACGCGAAGACGCGCCGCGAGGACGCACGGTCTGACATCGTGGCGGCGGCCGCACGCATTTTGGGTGAGGACGGAGCGCACGCCGTCACCACCCGCGCGGTCGCGCAGGCCGCCGGCGTCCAGGCACCGACGATCTACCGACTCTTCGGCGACAAGGACGGCTTGATCGACGCCGTGGCCGAGCACGTCATGGCCAACCACACCGCCGACAAAGCCGCCGTCGCGCAGCGGCCCGGCAGCGACCCGCTGGCCGACCTGCGCACCTCATGGGACACGCACATCCAGTTCGGGCTGGCGAACGCCGAGCTCTACATGCTGCTCAATACCCCGGGCCGCAGCGCCCGATCGCCGGCCACCATCGCCGGTATCGCCGTGCTCCGCGCCCGCCTGCAACGTCTCGCCGCTGCCGGCTTGCTGCGGGTAGATGAACAACGCGCTCTCGCTGTCATCCACGCCGCCGGCGCCGGAACGGTCCTGACCCTGCTCAGCGCCCCCGCGCACGAGCGTGATCCCGGTCTGGCCGACGCGATGTTCGCCGCCGTCGCCGCCGCCCTCCTGACCACGACACCTGCGACACCCGACCCCACCGTCAGCACAGTCGCGGTCACATTCATGACCGTGCTGGCCGACCTCCCCGCCCTGACCGACGCAGAGCGCACCCTCATGGCGGAGTGGATCACCCGATCCCTCAGCCACCTGCGACCACTTTCGGGCGTCCGATAGCCAATCGGCGACCGGCGACCGGCGACCGGTCACCGATCGGCTACCGGGCGTCCGGTCCTCCTTCGGCATCCGGTGACCTAGACGGGCTCTGCCCCTGGATACAAGGGTTGATCAAGACCGTGGCCGCTGAGGGTTGGTCAGCTGCGGACGTGGAGCCCGAAACCAGTGCGGCCGGCCGGTTCCAGTCCTTCCTTCAGGTGCAGTGAGGGTATTTGGTAGTCACCGAAGTTCTGCGGTCGGAACGCGATGGGCTCGGTCGTTTCCAAGGTGACCAGACGATCCTTCCACGCCTTGGCGACGTCCGGATAGGCGCCATCGGTCATCCGGTCGGTGCCGTAGAGGACGAACGGCGGCAGTACCTCGATACCCGGGTAGTACAGGATGCCGTGTTGAATCGGAAACAGCAGATCATCGATGGGACCGTTGATCCCGCGGGCAGCGTAATGCGACTCTGGTCCGCCGGCGGTCACCGCCAGCAGAGCCTTCCTGCCCGCCAGGGTCCCTTCACCGAAACGCTCGCCGTACTTGGTGTCGCTGTGCTCGCCGACCCCGTAGGCAAAGTGGTAGGTGAACACCCGGTCCACCCACCCCTTGAGGATCGCCGGCATGCCGTACCACCACAGCGGGAACTGGAAGATAATCGTGTCGGCCCACAGCAGCTTCTCCTGCTCGCGCAGGACATCGGGGGTGAGCGTCCCGGCGTCGAAGGCCCGACCCGAGTCCCGGGCAACCTTGAGCGGACTTGAGGCGTCGGGGCCGAAGTCTGCCGCATCCACCACCGCCTTCCAGCGCATCGAGTAGAGATCACTCACCCGTACCTCGTGCCCAGCAGCCTCCAATGTGGACACCGCAAGGTCCTTCAACGAGCTGTTGAGCGACTTCGGCTCCGGGTGGGCGTAGACGATCAGCGTCTTCATGAAATCTCCTTCAGGTTGGATGACTCGATTCTGAGCGCCCGTATCGTTGGTATTCAGGGGCGCCGATTCCTGGGCCGGGACTTCCTGGTAACGGCAGGACCACCCTCACGGCCGGTCTCGCGGCCATACTCAAGAGGTGGATGATTTAGCGGGCTTCCTGACAACCCGGCGTTCCCGTGTCGACCCGGCGACCGTCGACATCCCGACCGACAGCCGCCGCCGCGTGAAAGGGCTGCGCCGCGAGGAGGTCGCGTACCTTTCCGGCGTCAGCGTCGACTACTACGTACGCCTGGAACAGGGCCGCGCCACCCAGCCCTCCGAGCAAATCCTCGATGCACTGGCCCGCGTCCTGGTCCTGGACGACACTGAACGCGGCCACCTCTATCGGCTTGCCCGGCAGCGCCGACGTCGCGCAAAGGTCCCAGCCGGGCGAATCCGGCCCGAGTTGCTGCACATCCTGGACCTGATGGCTGATGCGCCCGCGCTGATCATGAACCACCGATTAGACGTATTGGCCGGGAATCGCCTCGCCGGTCTGCTGTTCGGCGATCCCATACCTGGCCTGAACACCGCCCGACACCTGTTTCTTGAGGATGCCGAGCGTGGTTTCTACGCCGACTGGGATAGCTGCACCCTCGACGTCGTCGGGCACCTGCGTCTGGCCGCCGGTAAGTACCCCGAAGACCCACGCCTGGCCGCACTCATCGGCGAGTTGTCGATGGGGAGCATTCGATTCCGCCGGCTCTGGGGCCGAGCTGACGTGCGCGCCCGCACCCACGGTCGCAAGGCCTACCGACACCCATTGGTCGGGCTATTGGAACTGCACCAGGAAAATTTCACGCTACCCGGCGAGTCAGGTCTGGAACTTCTGGTGCTGTCCGCGGCCCCCGGAAGCCCAGCCGAAGACGGCATACGTCTGCTCACCGCACTGGACACCGACAGCGGTGACACCCAACTCATGGACACCGGTCAGACGCCGGCCAAACACGGGCCTGGGTAGTCAGGCAGGCCCCGCGCTCAATGGATAAGCCAGCAGAGTGTGGGTACCTACCGTGACTACGACAACTGTTCGTTCCTGCGAGTCGATGCATCAGCGTCTGAGCGCATCAGGGTGCCGCCGACGCCAAGTACACAAGAGGGCACTGTCGAAGGAGTGTTCGGCGTCTGGTTGAACGATTCCGAAGTGGTGATCGGCCCCGGACGGCTCGGCCCAGGGCTCGCCTTTGCCACTGGCTATGGGATGAGGCGCTGGTCGCGGAGGTCTTGAAAGATCCGCAGGAACATCGATCCGGTCTCGACGTATTCGTGAAATCCGGCGCGGCGGGCTTTGGATCCGTCGGCGATGACGTCGTAGTCCCAGGCGAACACGAAGTCACCGAACTGCCAGGACGAGACGTCCGAGTAGCTGGTCGGTCGAAGGTGGTGGTCAGCCACCATCTCTTCCCACAGTTCGGCCTTGTCGGCCATCACCTCGGTGAGCGACATCGGCAGCGGCGGCGCGACTTGTAGGTCGAAGAACGCCGCGATCCTGGGCCACATGCTGCTCCAGCGGAACATGTCCCCGTTGGTGATGTTGTAGGCCTGATTGGCGCTCGCAGGATTCGTTGCGGCCCAGAGGGTCGCCTTGGACAGGAGATCGGCGTCGGTCATCTCGATCAGGCTGTGGTAGGCCCCCGGCCGGCCGGGGAACCGGAGCGGAAGGCCCAGCCGTTTGCTGATGCTGGCGTAGACGGCGATCACCATCGCCAGGTTCATCGGGTTGCCCAGGCCCACACCGGCGACGACGGAGGGACGCAGCGCCGACCAGGTCCAGGCGGAGCCGGCTTGCCGTCTCTGCAGGAACTGCTGCTGATCCACGTTGAACTCCGGCGGCATGTGCGGTGGATCGTCCTCCCGCGCCGGGGTGGCGAACGGTCCGAGATGCGCGCCGTACACCTTGTAGCCCTGCATCAGGCTGATGTGCTCGAGCCTGGACGCCACAGGCTCCACGGCGTCCACCACGTTTGTCAGCATCGCCAGGTTCGGCGGCACCAGCTCCGCCCAGGAAGGTAGGTCCTGATAGGCGGCGTAGAAGATGTGGGTGACGCCGGTCAACCCGGCCAGTCGGTCCGCGGTCTGGTCCGAATCGAGCAGGTCGACCGACAGGTGCCGGACCGGTCCGCTGTCGGCTCCGCCGCGGCGGGAGAGCCCGACGATGTTCCATTCACCTGTAGCAGCAAGGTGATCGACGAGATTCCCGCCGATCACCCCACGTGCTCCGACCACCAACGCTGTGCGGTTCATCTAGCCTCCATCGTTTCATCGTGTTTTACCGATCTAACCACACGGATCGGCAAAACGCGATCCAGCGATATGATGTGAAGGTGACGCTGAACGAGGACGATCTGGTGGGGGCCTTCAAAGCGCTGGGGCATCCCACGCGGTTGGCCATCCTCGGTTGGCTCAAGGAGCCGGCTTCGTTCCCGCCGCAAGATCAGCCTGCCGAGCAGGTCGGTGTCTGCCTCAAACACATCCAGGCCCGGGCGAAGGTCTCCCAGTCGACCGCGTCGCAGTTCATGGCAGTGCTGCAACGTGCGCAACTGGTGACCTGCACCCGCGTAGGGCAGTGGTCGCACTACCGCCGCAACGAAGAGATCATCGCTGCGTTGGGTGAATCGTTGAGCATCGACATCTGATCGCTAATATGGCCAGCCGGCCATGGCGGGACGAATGACGCTGGACATCGGTCAGGGTGCGGTGCTGGCCTGCAGAATGCGGTCGAGCAAACCTGGATAACGGTCGTTCAAGTCGTCGGTGCGCAAAGATGACCAGCGACGGTTTCCTTCCTCCCGCTGGCGGATGACGCCGGCTTCCCGCAGTACCCGGAAGTGGTGGGTCAGGGTCGAGGGGGCCACTTGCACCGGAAATGTTCCGCAGGCCTGTTCGGGGTTCGCGGCCAGGGTCTGCACGATCGTCATCCTGGTCGAGTCGGACAACGCATGCAGCACGTCCAACAGATCGATCTGGTCGCGCTCAGGGTGAACGAGCGGCGCGGACCGGCTTGGTCGTGGCATAGGCCCGTGCTCCTTGGTTGACGATGTCGACAGCCTCACTCTACTGTCATCATTCGATGTACTACGAACGTCGAATAAGGAGTCCGATGCGAGCCCTTCAGATGGATTCACCTGCCCCCGACTCGAGCACCACGCACGTCGTCCGCACGCAAACGCCGACGCCCGGACCGGGTCAGGTCAGCATCAACGTGGCCTACGCCGGGATCAACTTCATGGACGTCATGACCCGCCGAGGCGACCCCGGCTATGCTCCGCTCGGGTGGCCATTGGTGCCCGGCCTGGAGGTAGCGGGCACCGTGCGGGCAGCCGGCCCCGGAGTCTGCAACATTCAGGTCGGAGACCGAGTCGCGGCGAAGCTCAGCGGCGGCGGGTTTGCCGAGGTTGCCGTAGCCGACAGCAAACTGGTCGCCCCCGTACCCGACAGCCTGGACCTGTCGGCGGCTGCCGCCGCACCCCTCATGCTCGCCACCGCAGTGCTCCTGCTGCGTGACGTCGCCCAGCTCCGGGCCGGTGAGCGCCTGTTCATGCACAAAGTCAGCGGTGGTGTGGGCTCCGTCGTCCCCCAGGTCGCGCAGACACTCGGGGTCGGGGTGCGAGTCGGCTCGGTGAGCCGATCGTCCAGCATCGACGCAGCCACCGCCGCTGGATGGGATCACGTCCTTCACCACGATGACGCCATCGAAGATGCGGCCCGCCGAGCAGCCGGCGGAGGGTTCGACGTCATCCTGGACCCGACCGGCACCACATCACTTGAGCTCGACCTCGCCATCGCGGCCCCCGGCGCCAGGATCATCCTGTTCGGTAACGCAGGCGGTACCGCACCGGCAGCCCTTCCGCCTTTCAGTCGCCTGCTCGGCAGCAACGTCGGCCTCCTCGGGTTCAGCATCACCGCTCTGGCCCGAACCAATCCGGACCGCGTCACCGATGCCCTCGTCGCCGGACTGGACATGCTGGTCCAGCGGCAGGTACACCTGCCCGTCACGGTCATCGAGTCACTCACAGACGTGGGAGCGATACACGACCTGCTCGCGAACCGCGTAGGCACCGGAAAATACGTCGTGCATGTCAACGATCGATCCAGCACGTGCGACCCACGCTTGGCCTTGTGAGCGGCCCCCCGAAAGCCTGACGGCACTGGACCGACGACTGGACGCCTGGAGCGCTGAACCGGCATTGGCCCGCGGCTGGGCAACGAGGTTGGCTTTACCTCGGCACCGTGATCGTCAAGTGCGTACCCGGCGCAGCGTGGCATGTGTGGCCCAACTGCCACCCTGTCGTGCGTCTTCCTTCCGCAAACGATCTCGACCTGACCGACCAGGTTCACCGTCGACTGACGTCTCATGAGGGCTCGCTAATGTCCATTTACGCTGCTGCCCCGGTGAGCGATCGTGATGCGGGATTTTGGTTCTTTCGGGACTGTCCTGAAAGCGGTGTTTCCGGCCTGACACGTCGAGCGGGAGCTCGGCGAGAAGGGTTGGCGTCTGATGACGGCGACACTGGATGGCGTGGCGAAGAAGAAGGACTCGGAGCAGTCGGCTG
>NZ_JAVREH010000086.1:0-9698 GCF_031845305.1 Jatrophihabitans lederbergiae
TCCGCGGACGAGGCATCGACAGCCTCCCCAGCATCCGCACCACCACCGACCAAACCGAGACCTAGACTGCCCACAACCGCTCACTTTTCAAGCGCCGGAACCGACCAGCTTTGGAGCGCCGTCGACAAGCAGCAAGACAGTCGCCTCGGCACCGGCGAGGTGCCGATAGAAGCGTTGCCTCACTTCGAACAACATCGACCCCAGCGATTGCGGACTCTGCCGTCGGCGGGGTGCTGTGTCGAGTCCTTCCTCTTGCCGCACCTCACCAACGATGAGCCCGATCCACCCGCATCCGCAGTGCCTCTTTCAGGAGGCGTCACAGGCTAATCTCACCCCGTTCCCTCGAGGTTGGCCTGGCGCGTTCGCATCGACACCAGCCGGAGGAGTGCGCGCTGGATGCCCTGCCGTCAGAGGTTTTCGCGTTGGACCCGCTGACTTGGGAACTGGTGCTCCGGTTGGGTCAGGCCGACTTGGCTGATGCCGGCCGGGACGACTCGCGAACTCAATACGATCCGGTTCGAGGGGAAGCTCGTCGCGACACGGGGATCGTCAGGGTCGCCACGCACTGCCTCATTAGCGGGGCTAGTAGCCCTCGTCTTGGATCGTTGGATGCCTCGTGGGCGCCGCAGAATCACTGGGTAGCTGTGACTAGACCGGAGGATGCAGCCATGCAGGCAACGCTGCCGATGCCGCCGAAGATGAGGGACGGGCACACCCGCTCGGCCCGAGACTACTTCACCTCGATTTGTGGAGCGCGATCGTGACCCCACTTGGAGGCCGGAGATTCAATCCTCCAGTTTCGCTCCAGTCCCACAGGAAAACTGACGAATGACCGGACCCCGAAAACAACATATAGCGCTAAACGAGCTAGGAGACACCAGATGTTGTAAGAAATTGGTGGAGCTGAGGGGTTCGAACCCCTGACCCCCACACTGCCAGTACGAGTTTGGGCCATTTTGAAGATCCCAGAAATCGGCTTTCAAGTGCATCTAGGCCTTGTATTTGCTGGGCTTCATGCGTTGGTTGGCGATGACTGAACCCGCTACTGTTGGACGTCTTGCGGACCTTCTGCGGACTTTCTGCGGACTAACCGCGGTCCACTCACCCCTTAGCCTGGTCATCGAAGGATGCGTTCCATCTTCGCATCGCGGGGTCCCACTGGGCCTGCGTGACCTGACCGGTCAGTGCACCATCAGCGAAGGCGATGACCGGTCCGAGCACATCGAGAAACGACGACGGCAACCGATCGTCAAGCTGTTGCTTACGACGCCAGACAAGCCATCGAGCCTGCGCCAGTGCGGCGTATCCGTCGAGCGCGTCCGCGAGTGGTGACAGTTCCACCTGGCGGTAGGCAGCGACTTCGGCGAGTGCGCGCTGAACATCGACGCCATTGACCGGCTGCCGGCCGGTCAGGGTGTAAAGGTCGGCGAAATCTCGCCATCGAGTGTTGATTGTGCCGCGTTGCAGCGCGGTGACGATCTTCTCCGCGTAGACCATCGGCAGTGGATACCCGACCAAGCTGATCGTCCCGCCAAGCAGCCGCGGGAGATCCACGGTGCGTGGCGCTGGCCAGATCGGGTCGCCGATATTGACATCGACGTGCAGGCTGAGCTTTGCGCTGGCCAAGGTCGCTGTCAGGTTTACCCGCACTCCGCTGTATTCATCCTCATCGCGAATAATCTCCGCCGTAGCAGAGTCGGCGTCGAAGACGAGCCCATCATCCATAGCGACAGCAACGATGCTGCGGACGAGATCGAGCACAGCGTCACGTTCACCCGTCAGCGTGCGGGCTTGCATGTCGACGTCACGGGTCGGACGGCGTCCGTCGTATGCGGCAAGCAGCATGCCGCCCTTGAGCACCAACTGCTCAGCATGCGGGGATCCAGCGAGCCGTGCGAGGAAGCCTTCGAGGGCGTAGAGCTGGTGAAGTTCATCGGTTGGACGATGCTGACCATGAGCCAGGCTCCGCAAATCGAGGTAGGCCCGGCCCTCGACGGTGGCGCGGGTGGGTCGCCGGCCAGCGGCGGTCACAGCAGGATCTCCAGCGTCGAACGTAGCGCGGGCTCGGCCTTCGGAAATGCCCGTGCCATCTTCAGCAGCATCGCCGGGTGTGCTCCCCTTCGGCGCAGCCACCGGCGCAACGCCTCGACCGCGACCTCGGGACCTTCGAGATGACGCAGTCGGAATGCGTCGATGATGCACCGCTCTGGGCTGTACAAGCCGATCGCAGAGGCCGCGGTCAACGTCAACTCGTCGCGGCCGATCGTGAACGTATCGGTGGCGAAGGTGTGCCAGGTGACCGGCGCCTGGGTGTGCGGGTGGCGGGCACCGCGCGGCAAAGCGACGTCGATACTCGACGGGATCGCATCCGTGAGCCCGTGGCGAGCCAACGCGGTCGTGAGGCACAGCGTCGCCTGGGGGGCGCGATGGGCGATCTCGATCAAGTCTGAATCCGCGGCGCCCGACGTGTCCGCCCGCTGGTACAAGCCGCGCCCGAGTTGCTCGATAACGCCAGCATCCCGCAACGCGTACAGTCGCCGTTCCGAGAGCCCCCCCGCCCGCGCCTCGGTGTACGAGAACGTCGCCGGCAGGTCAGCGGGGATGACTCCTGCTGACAGCGCATCTAGCCTTGCCATGCAGGCAATCGTATACATACCAACATCATGTGTCTACACTTTCCTTCGGTACCGGGTCATCGGCTCATACGAAGAAGGAGGGCGGCATGCCGAGATTCAATGTCTGGTGAGTCAGCTGCGCACGCTCGATGTGGTCGTCCAGGCGGAGACCGCACGTGACGCTGAGGCGCAAGTGCGGGCACAGCTCAGGCACTCGCCTCACACCCAAGCCTGGCTTGATTCGGCAACGGTCATGCGATCCCAAGCGCTGCGCCCCGTCGGGATATCGCCACGTTCCCACCGACCCAGCAGCTCCTCAATATGACCGACGCCGGTAAGTACCTCAGCATTAGCCGCACCAAGGTCTACGAGCTGATCAACTCCGGCGCCTTGGAGTCGGTCACGATCGGCAGATCACGCCGAGTCAGCGTCGCGCAGCTTCAACGCTTCCTCAAGTCCCAAAGCTGACTCTCGTTGGCTCGACTTCGGTCGGACGGAACGGAGACCAAACCGAGCTCTAACGCGTCTGCGGATTCATCGAGCGCGAGCCCAGCGCATCCGTGGGCTGTCCGGTGACGGGCTCAAGTGTCTACCTAGCCAGAAACACAGCTAGGCACGCTCGTGCAGACTTTTGCGGACTAGACGGCTGTTGATCTTGCTTTCCTGACAACCGTTCCGGCCGGTGGCCCAGCAAATTTGGGCCCTACGATGGGTGGGCGCTGAGGGATTCGAACCCCCGACCGCTCGGGTGTAAACCGAGTGCTCTACCGCTGAGCTAAGCGCCCCGTCCCCGCAGCCAGGCACAAGCCGGGCCACGGGAAAGCGACCGAGCCGGCAGACCGCCCGACCGCAACCGTCCAAGGGTACCGGCACCGCTCACAGCCGGCCGAAGTAACCTCGAAGGGTGCTGGCGACGCTGCGATCCCCCCGCTACCTGGGCCTGTTCGCGAGCATGATCGTGCTGGCACTGGGGTGCTCGCTGGCCGGCACCTGGCAGATCTTCCGGTACCAAGAGAAGCACTCCGCCAATCACCACCTGCGCGTCGACGACCGCGACCATCCGCAGGACGTCACCGCCGTCCTGGGCACCGCCAGCAAGCCGACCTCGAACGGCCACCTGCAGCAGTTCCGGCACGTCACCGCCACCGGCACCTACCTAGCTGCCGACCAGACCCTGCTGCGCGGCCAGACCATCAACGACGACATCGGCTACGTCGTCCTGACGCCCCTTCAGACGAAGTCCGGGGTGCTGCTGGTGGCCCGGGGCTTCGTCAAGCAGACAGCCGCCGCCGCGACCTCCCCCACGGTCCCGGCGGCGCCGACGGGCACCGTCACGGTCACCGCCCGGCTGGAACCATCCGACGTCAAGCCGGACCGGTTCGGCACCCTGCCGGGCAGCCAGGTGGACACCGTCGACCCGTCTCGGCAGGCACGCCACATCGGTGCCCCGGTCTGGAACGCCTACGCCGAATTGCTGGACAACCAGCCGGGCACCACCGGGCTGACTGTAATCCCGAACCCCGACCTGTCGAACCCGGCCGGTGGCGCGGAGGAACCGCAGCACCTTGCCTACATCTTCCAGTGGTACCTGTTCGCGCTGCTGGCCCTGGCGGCGCCATTCATCATGGCCGCGGCTGAGAACCGCCGGGAAGACGACGACGAGAGCGCCCCTGCCCACGACCCCAGCGACACGCCCGTCAGAAGCGCCCGGAGCAGCCGCAAGACCTCACTCGATGACCGGCTGGCCGGCAAGATCTGAGGCCCGCGCCAGCCGGCAAGATCGGCGCCGGCAAGATCGGAGCCGGCAAGATCGGAGCCGGCAAGATCGGAGCCCCAGCGCTAGCTGGCAACCCCGGTCGTCAGCTCCGCGATCGCGTCCAGCCAGCGCTGCGGATCCCGGCCCACGCCGATCTCGTTGACCTCGGCGAAGCGGATGACACCGTCCTTGTCGACCAGAAAGGTTCCGCGGTTAGCCACGCCCGCGTCGGAGTTGAAGACGCCGTACGCCTGGGCAACCTGGCCGTGCGGCCAGAAGTCGGCGAGCAGCGGGAAGTTCAGGTGGTCTCGCTGCGCGAAAATCTTGTGCGCGAATGAGGAGTCGATGCTGAGGGACAGCACCTGCACGGCGTCATTGGAGAACTGGTCGATCTTCTCCCGCAGCTGCGCCAGCTCACCGGTGCAGATATTGGTGAACGCCCACGGGTAGAAGACCAGGAGCACCGCCTTGGAGCCACGGAACGACGAGAGCGTGTGGACCTCGTTGTTCTGGTCCTTCAGCGAGAAGTCGGGGGCCTCGGTGCCGACCTCGAGCCCGGTGAGCCCCGGAACCTCGGTCATCGACGCTCACCCTTGCCCCGCTCGGCGCCGGCCTTGGCGCGCCTGCTGACCAGCCGGGCGCCCGTCCAGTCGGCGGCCAGCGGCAGCAGCGACGTCTGGGACAGCCCAGCCGTCGGCGCGGCCTCAGAGATATCGGAGGGTTCGACGTAGCCGTCGCGCCCGCGCTTGGGCGTCAGCAGCCACACCACACCGTTGTCGGCCAGCGGAGCGATCGCATCCACCAGGGTGTCCACCAGATCGCCGTCGTCCTCTCGGAACCACAGCAGGACCACGTCTACAACGTCGTCCGAGTCCTCGTCGACCATGTCGTCGTCGAGGCGGCTTTCGATCGCGTCGCGCAGATCGTGGTCGACATCGTCGTCGTAGCCCAACTCCTGCACGACCATTCCGTGCTCGATGCCGAGACGGTCTACCAAAGCGGTCGTATTTTCCCCGGTTCCGGGGGTGGTGCTCACTGCCAGCCTCCGATGGGTGTGAAAGAGATGAGGCGCTTCCTCACCGCAGGTCACCGTGCTCAGGTAGATAACCACACTCCGGCGACGATGCAAGCGCGCGGGTCTACTGACCGGTAAACATCTGTTGTCACCGGGAAGTCCGCGAAGGAGGACACTAGTGGCGTGACTCGTGATCGCTACAGCATCATTACTGACGGATTGCCGAGCCAGCTGCCCGATATCGATCCCGGCGAGACCCGCGAATGGATCGAATCGTTCGACGCTGCGGTAGACCATGACGGGCGCCAGCGCGCCCGGTTCCTGCTCCTGAAATTGCTGGAGCGGGCGCGGGAACGCCAGGTCGGCGTCCCCGCGCTGCGCAGCACCGACTACATCAACTCGATCCCGCCCGAGCGTGAGCCGTGGTTCCCGGGCGACGAGGACATTGAGCGCCGGATCCGCGCCTACATCCGATGGAACGCCGCGATCATGGTCAGCCGGGCCAACAAGCACCTCGGGGTCGGGGGGCACATCGCCACCTACGCCTCCGCCGCGTCGCTGTACGAGGTGGGCTTCAACCACTTCTTCCGCGGCAAGGACCTGGCCAGCGGCACGGGTGACCAGGTGTACTTCCAGGGCCACGCGGCGCCGGGCATCTACGCCCGCGCCTTCCTGGAGGGCCGGCTCACTCAAGCGCAACTGGACGGCTTCCGGCAGGAGAAGTCCAAGGCACCCAACGGGCTGTCCTCCTACCCCCATCCCCGGTTGATGCCCGACTTCTGGGAATTTCCCACCGTCTCGATGGGCCTCGGTCCGATCGGCGCGATCTACCAGGCCCGCTTCAATCGCTACCTGCAGGCGCGCGGCATCGCCGACACGTCCCAGTCCCACGTCTGGGCCTTCCTCGGCGACGGCGAGATGGACGAAGTCGAGTCGCTCGGCGCGATCGGAGTGGCCGCGCGCGAGGAGCTCGACAACCTCACCTTCGTGATCAACTGCAACCTGCAGCGCCTGGACGGCCCGGTCCGCGGTAACGGCAAGATCATCCAGGAGCTGGAGTCCTACTTCCGGGGCGCCGGCTGGAACGTCATCAAGGTGATCTGGGGCCGCGACTGGGACCCGCTGCTCGCCCAGGACCGCGACGGCGTGCTGGTGAACAAGATGAACACCACGCCTGACGGGCAGTTCCAGACGTACACGGTCGAGTCCGGGGCCTACATCCGCGACAACTTCTTCGGCGGCGACCCGCGACTGCGCAAGATGGTCGAGGACCTTCCTGATGAGGAGTTGCGACGACTCAGCCGCGGCGGCCACGACTACCGCAAGGTGTACGCGGCCTTTGCCTCTGCCCGCGCGCACGTCGGCCAGCCGACGGTCATCCTGGCCCACACCATCAAGGGCTGGACGCTGGAGAGCTTCGAGGGCCGCAACGCCACGCACCAGATGAAGAAGCTGAACAAGGCCGACCTCAAGGCCTTCCGGGACCGGCTGCACCTGCCGATCACCGACGAGGCGCTTGAGGCGGACCTGCCGCCGTACTTCCACCCCGGCGAGAAGTCCGACGAGATCAGTTACATGAAGGAGCGCCGCGAGGCCCTCGGCGGCTCGATTCCCAAGCGGATCAACCGCGCGAAGCCGCTGGTCCTGCCCGACTCCAGCACGAGCGCGTACGCCGACCTCAAGAAGGGCTCCGGCAAGCAGCAGATCGCCACCACCCAGGTCATGGTCCGGCTGTTCAAGGACCTCATGCGCGACAAGGAGATCGGCAAGCGATTCGTGCCGATCATTCCGGACGAGGCCCGTACCTTCGGCCTGGACGCGATCTTCCCGACGGCGAAGATCTACTCCCCGCACGGCCAGGAGTACGACGCGGTCGACCGCGACATGCTGCTGTCCTACAAGGAGTCGACGCAGGGCCAGATCCTGCACGAGGGCATCAGCGAAGCGGGTTCGACGGCCTCCCTGATCGCCGCCGGTACCGCGTACTCGACGCACGGCGAGCCGATGATCCCGTTCTACATCTTCTACTCGATGTTCGGGTTCCAGCGGACCGGCGACCAGTTCTGGCAGTTCGCCGACCAGCTCGGCCGGGGCTTCGTCCTCGGCGCGACGGCCGGCCGGACCACGCTGACCGGTGAGGGTCTGCAGCACGCCGACGGTCACTCGCTGCTGATCGCCTCGACGAACCCGGCCGTGGTGGCCTACGACCCGGCGTACGCGTACGAGATCGCGCACATCGTCGAGTCGGGCCTGAGCCGGATGTACGGTGCCACGGACGAGCACCCGCACGGCGAGAACGTGTTCTTCTACTTCACCATCTACAACGAGCCGATCTCGCAGCCTGCCGAGCCGGCGAACGTCGACGCCGAGGGCATCCTGCGGGGTATCCACAAGGTGTCCTCGGCTCTCGGTGACACGGGACGGCCGCGTGCCCAGGTGCTCGCGTCCGGTGTCGGGGTGCCGTGGGCACTGCGTGCCCAGGAACTCCTCCGCCAGGACTGGGGCGTGGACGTCGATGTGTGGTCGGTGACCTCGTGGAACGAGCTTCGCCGGGACGCGCTCGCCGCCGACGAGCACAACTTCCTCAATCCTGACGCCGAGCCCGCCACCCCGTACGTGACCTCGAAGCTTGCCGGCGCGGCGGGGCCGTTCATCGCCGTGTCGGACTATATGCGCGCGGTGCCGGATCAGATCGCGCAGTGGGTGCCCGGCGAGTGGAGTTCGCTGGGTGCCGACGGCTTCGGTTTCGCCGACACCCGTGGCGCGGCTCGCCGGTTCTTCCACATCGACGCCGAGTCCGTCGTGGTCAGCGTCCTCGCGCAGCTGGCCAAGCGTGGCGAGGTGAAGCCGGACGCGCCGCGTGAGGCGCTGGAGAAGTACAAGTTGCTCGACGTCGCCGCGGCGGATGCCGGTTCCACGGACGGCGCCGCCTGAGCGACGGGTCAGCTACCACGGCGAACCCGGGCTCCAGCCATCTGCGGCTGGAGCCCGGTTCCCGTTCGTACGCTGGCTGGCTCGCTGAGGTGGGTGACCGTGCCTGCGCGCTGGGCCTCGGGCGACCGGTTGATGAAGAAGACGGCGTAGCCGTGGCTGTTGCGTACGTGGCCAGCTGGCGCATTCGGGAGGTCCCTTCGTCACTCCCCACCGACCCCGGCGTCGGAATCCCGCTCCGAACAGAAGCGCCTAGTAGCGGGCGCCTACGACCTGCTCGCCGAGCCGGTTCAGCTCGGACAGGTCCTCGTCGGTGAGCCGTACGTCCAGCGCCGCGACGTTCTGCTCCAGCCACTTGATCCGCTTGGTGCCGGGGATCGGTACCAGCGGAACTCCCAGCCGGTCGGCCTGTGCGTACACCCAGGCCAGCGCCACCTGGGACGCGGTCACACCCCGCCGCTCGGCCACCTGCTGCACCGCCCGCACGATCGCCTGGTTGGCCTCGCCGGCCTCGCCCTTGAACCGTGGGTTGGCGCCGCGGAAGTCCTTGTCGTCCAGCTTGGTGAGATCGACCGTGCCGGTGAGGAACCCGCGCCCGAGCGGCGAGTACGGAACGAGCCCGACGCCCAGCTCAGCCATCGCCGGCGTGAGCGCCTCGGCGTCTCTGGTCCACAGCGAGTACTCACTCTGCACCGCGGTGATCGGATGCACGGCGTACGCCCGGCGCAGCAGCGACTCGTCCACCTCGGACAATCCCAGGTAGCGGACCTTGCCCTCGGCGACCAGCTCGGCCATCGCGCCGACCGTCTCTTCGATCTCGGCGGTCTGCGGCGGCCGGTGCAGGTAATAGAGGTCGATGGTGTCGACACCCAAACGCAGCAGGGACGACTCGCACGAGCGCTTGACATAGCCTGCCTCGCCGCGGATCTTGCGGGCGTCGTCCCCGCCGGAGCGGTCGATTCCGAACTTGGTCGCCAGCTGGACCTGGTCGCGACGGTCGTGCAGCGCCCGCCCGACAAGTACCTCGTTATGGCCGGCGCCGTACACGTCGGCGGTGTCGATGAACGTGACGCCGAGCTCGATCGCCCGGTGAATCGTCGCGATCGAGGTGTCCCAGTCGCCCGCGCCGTACCACTCACTCATGCCCATGCAACCCAGGCCCTGGCGGGAAACCTCGAGCTCGCCCAGTCGAATCCTGTCCATGAAAACCCCGTTCTGCTGGTAATCGCCGATTGTTCTTCGGCTTACCCCAGGCTAGATGAGTGAGTCCGTTTGGCGTTTAGTGGTCGTAGGCGATCAGTGAGCGTTTGACTGGGGCGTCGGTTTTCCAGTTGTGCCAGATCGCGGCGGCCATGGCGAGTAGTCGGGCGGCGACGCGGGT
>NZ_JAVREH010000087.1:0-9642 GCF_031845305.1 Jatrophihabitans lederbergiae
AACGGCAAAGGCACATGGAGCGCCCGGTGCGTGGAGACACGCACGCCGGGTGCGGCGGGCGGACCGGGGAAACTCACCGTGAGCAATCACGACAGAGCGCCCCGGTCCGACCCAACCCAGCACCCCTACGAACGCTGGTACATGGCCGAGTGCTGCCGCTGCGGGCGCCGTCGCCATAAGGCCGGCAGCTGGCCGGACGGGCACGTCTGCCGCACCTGCTCTGACCGCGCGGTGCGGACCCGAGGGTCCTGCCCCGGCTGCGGCCAGGAACGGGCGCTTCCGGGTCGTCGTGCCGCCGACGCAGCCGCGGTCTGCACCACCTGCGCCGGCTTCAGTCAGTCTTTCGCCTGCACCCGCTGCGGCTTCGAGGACAAGCTGCACGGTGGCCGGCTCTGCACCCGCTGCACCTTCGCCGACCGGCTGAGCGAGGTTCTTGACGACGGGTCCGGCCGGATCCGTCCCCAGCTCGTCCCGCTGGCCGATTCCCTGCTCGCAATGGACAGTCCACTTTCCGGCCTGGCGTGGCTGTCAACGGCCAAGAGCCGCAGCGGCTCCGCCGACGATCTACTGCGGCGCCTGGGCCGTGGTGAGATAGCACTGACCCACGAGGCCTTCCACACCGTGCAGCCCTGGCGGACAGCCGCTCACCTGCGAGACCTGCTGATGTCTTGCGGCGTGCTCCCTGTCGTCGACAAGCAGATCTGTTCCTTCGAGCGGTGGCTGGTCGGCCACCTCGCCGACCTCAGCGACCCCGAGCACGCCCAACTCGTGCGCCGCTTCGTCACCTGGGAAGTCCTGCCGCGACTGCGCAGTCGCGCGGAGATCAAGCCGATCACCTCGTCCGGGCGGCCGCCATGCCGGCGAGCAGGTCAAGCACGCCACGGCCTTCCTGCGGTGGCTCTGCGAGCGCGGCATCGTCTTGGCCACCTGCCGCCAGGCCGACATCGACGCTTGGCACATCGAGCACAACGAACACGCCCGCAACACCGTCCGGGCCTTCCTGCTGTGGTGCACGGCCAACAAGCTCACCCGACGATTTCGGCTACCCGCCGCGGTGATCCGCCAAGCGACACCACTCCCGCAACCCGAACGCGTGCACCTGCTCGGCCGCCTGTTGACCGGCCACGACCTGCCGCTCCGGACCCGGGTCGCGGCCGCCATCGTCCTGCTCTACGCACAACCGCTGAGCCGCGTCGTCCGCCTCACCATCGACGACGTGATCCGCGACGGCGACCATGTCCTGCTCCGGCTCGGCGAGCCACCATCCCCGGTCCCCGGACCCGTCGCCGATCTCCTGCTCGCCTGGATCGGCAACCGCGACAACATGAACACCGCCACCAACCGCGACTCACGCTGGCTGTTCCCCGGCCGCCGGGCCGGCCAGCCGATGCACGCCCAGTCGCTCGCGGCCCTGGTCAACGGCCTCGGCATCCCCACCGTCGCCGGCCGAACCTCCGCGATCCGGCAACACTTGCTCGAGTTGCCTGCACCCGTCGTCGCAGATGCACTTGGCTACCACCCGGTCACCACCGCCAAGCTGGCATCGCAGGCCGGAGGCACCTGGAGCCGCTACGCCGCCGGAGACCACCAACGGTCACCATCAGGCTGGACTGCGCGCAGAACCCACGACAGTTGAATAGGCGATCTCACCAGGATCAACCCGCTATCGCCCCTCGGACATCAGCACATCAACCTGCTCGGCCGCTACCAATTCAGCGCCCACGACCTCATCGACGGACGACTCTGACCTCTGCGCGACTCCACGGGCTCCAGAGACCTCACCAGCTTCGCGTGCTTAGCGCACGCACGATCCTGCAGCGCTGCTACTCACGCCCCCACCTCAACCGTAGCCGGCTCCATGCACCGCAATCATTCCCCGCAGGTCCCGGCCTGGCCACGCCACAGCGTCACCAACACCCCAACTCGGTCGGAGACACCGTGAACAGCATTGCGAAATCCCCTGCCACCGCCAGCTGATGCTGCTGATGGGCCCCACGCCACGCGGGCGCGATGCGCGCAGTGAAGCCGGAGCAGTTTGACACAGACCCAAACAGGCGCATGGCGTAAAGATCAAAAGGGGTGTTACCGGCCGAGGCCGGGATCGTCTCGGCGGCGGTTGCGGTCATCCCGATTGCGGTCGACCGGCGGGGGTACGTCACGGTTCGGCTGGTTCCGCCCGGTCGGCTCGGGGGCGATGGGTTTGGGCGGCCGGTGGCGATCGGCCCGAGTGGCGCGAGGCTCCGGGTCGGCGCCGGCGGGTGCCCGGCTGGATTTCTGGGTGCTGCGGATCCGGTTGAGACGGTCGAGCGTTGTCCGCCGATCGACCTTGGCCAGCGGGGCCGGAGTTTCCTCCGCTGGGGCCGGGGCTGGCGTAGCTGTGCGCAGGACCGGTAGCCGATCCTCGGCCAAGCCGAGGTAGAGCGCGGCGGCGGTGCCATCGGCGTAGGAGTTGTCGTCGAACCGGTCGAGCCATTCCTCGCCGGCGGCCGCGGTGACGGTGGCGTTGAGGACGGTGCTGCGGTGCAGCTCGGTCAGCGCTTGGGCGAGCCGGTCGGCCTGGCGGGCCACGTGCTCGATGGGCCGGTGGGTGCCGTCCGGGCGGGAGACGGCGACGGGCAGCACGGCGGCTAGGGCCGCGAGCTGGTCGCTCCTGCGGGTGTTGTCGGTGCTGGCACTGGTGTGCTGGGCCACGACCTGGTCGACGGTGACGTCGAGCAGCGGCCGGCGCTCGGCGAGAGCGGCGGCCACCGCGGCGCTGCCCTGCTCGGCGAGCAGCTGGGCGGGATCGGTCCCGCCCGGAAGGTCGAGGGCGTGGGCGTTGACGTGGGGTCGGGCGTCGAGGAGGCGGTGGGCCTTGACCGCGGCGGCACGGCCGGCGCTGTCCTGGTCGAAGCCGGCGATGACGTCGCGTTCGGCCAGCGGTGCGAGCTGGTCGACGGTGTCGAGGTGGCCGGCGGTCAGGGCGGTGCTGGCGGTGGCGATCGCCACGAGATCCACACTGTGCTCGGCCGCGGCCTGGTTGACTGCTTCGGCGTCGAAGGGTCCTTCGACGATGGCCAGGTCGGCTCCGGCCTGCAGCTTGCCAACGGTGTCCGGGTTGAGACCGTAGGGCAGTTCGGCCTTGCGGTAGACGGCTGTGGTCGGGCCGTTGATGTACTTCGAGGTCCGCGGGTCGCTGGTGTCGGGGTGCGCGCGGGCGGTGAAGGACACGACCTGACCGTCCGAGGTGGTGATCGGCAGGACGAGCCGGTCGCGGTAGACGTCGATCAGGTTGCCGCGGCTCGACGTGGTCGCCACGCCTGCCGCGAGCAGAGTTTCGTCGTGGATCCCGGCGGCGCGCAGATGGTCGGTGAGGGTGCTCCAGCCGGCCGGGGCGTAACCGGCCGCTAGGTCTGGCAGCGCCCGGGCGGCGAGGTAGTCCGGTACCCACGAGCCCGGGGTCTGGGATTGGTAGAACTCCTGGGCCGCGGTGAGCGCGGCCAGCAGCTGGGGTTCCTGCAGCTCGGCCGGCGTCGTCGCCGGCGGACCGCCGACGGACGCGGTGTCGTGGTCGACCGGCTCGGCGGGCTCTGCTACGGCGGGTTTCGGGCCAGGTTGCGGGGCAGACTCCGCTTCGCGTTCGGGTTCCGGCCGGGTGGTTCGGGCCGGGGCTGTCAGTCCGGCGATCCTCTGCAGCGCGGCGGCCGTCTCGGCCGGCAGCGGCCTGTCTGTGGTGACAACGGCGCCGTCGGGGTCGATCAGTTCGTGACTGACCAGCCCGGCCAGATCCTCGGCCCGGGCTTTGTCGACCAGCGCGCTCACCGCGCGGTCAGTCAGCTCAGTGGGGGACATGGCGGCCAGGTCTTCGGCGTTGAACTGGTTGGCCGGAAGCATGCGATCACCGGGCAGGAAGAGCCGCATCGAGTTCCGGTGCCGGGTCAGACCGGTGTAGCCGGCGCGGGCGGCCAGGCCGTCGCCCAGTACGGCCACGTGGTCGGCCGTTTGCCCCTGCGCTTTGTGCACGGTCATGGCGTAGCCGTGCTCGAGGCCGCCGGCGGCGATGTAGTCAGCGGTCAGGACCGCGGTGCGGACCTCCTGCGTCGAGTCGCGCCAGGAGATCGTGATGGTCTTGGCTTTCTTGTCGATCGACTCGACGTAGCCGCGGCGGCCGTTGAGGACGTCGGCCTCGCCTTCGCCCTTCCAGGCCCGGTAGTCGTTGGTGCGGGTCATCACCACGTCACCGACCGCGAACGCGACGACACCGCCGCCGGCCAGGCGGAACGTGACGTCGGTTCCGGTCAGTTCACCCCCGCTGCGGGCGATGATCCGGGCGGCCTGGTTCAGCTCGGCGACGTCGCTGTTGCTCGAGGCCAGCAGCAGGTTTTCGGCCACCCGCTGGTACTTCTCGGTGTAGCCGGCGGCCAGGCTCCGCCAGTGCGCGACGGCACCGGCCAGGGCGCTGACTCGGTCCGGGGTGGCCACCACGTCGCCGGCCTGCTGCCACGTGCGCAGCGCCGCGGCGAAGTCGGCGTCGCGCCACAACGCGACCGCAACCCGATCCAGCGGGCTGCGCTGGCGGCGGTTCTCGGCGAGGGTGAGCCCGTCGATGAGGCCGTGCACGGCCGGCAGGAACCCGGCCGGTGAGGGCGAGGCGAGTTGCTTCGGATCGCCGATGGCGACCACCTTCACCCCCGCCAGCTCGGCGCCGCGCAGGATCGAGCGGAACTCGCGGGTGCCGAGCATGCCGGCCTCGTCGATCACGAGCACCCCGACCCCGGCCGAGGCCAGGCGCTCGGCCGCGGTCAGGTGCGCGGTGGCGAAGTCGACCTCGCCGTCGCTGCCCTGATCGTGCAGGAGCTGGGTGACGGTGCTGGCCGCAATCCCGGCCTCGGCCCGCAGGTTCTCCGCGGCCACGGCCGCGGTGGCCACCCCGGCCACGACCAGTCCCGAAGCTTCCCACGCCTGCCGGGTGGCGTTCATGAGCGTGGTCTTGCCCGAGCCGGCGACACCGATCACGGCCTCGACGGCATGCCCGGCGCCGGTCAGCCGGTCGAATACCGCCTGCTGCTCGGCCGAGAAACCGAACCCGCCAGTGGTCTCGACGCCGGCGGCCGCGGCGGCGGCCAGGTCACGGTCGACGATGCCCCGGCCGGCGTTCAAGCCGCCGGCGGTCCGCGCGCACACGTCCGCTTCGGTCTCGATCAGCTCACTGGTGGTGTAGCGATCGGCATTGGATTGGGTGGCCGTCGAGGTCGCGTCCGGCAATCGGACGGTGCCGGTGTGGTGCAGGATCTGCTCGGCCAGGGCGTTCAGCTCGGCCGTGTCCTGCACCCCGGCCGGGTGCTCGGCCGCGACCGCGGCCAGCACCGCACGGCGGGTGAAGGATTGGTCGGTCGCGGTCAGCTCCGGCCGCGCCCCGGCCACCAGCCGGGCCGCTACGGCCTGCACGTCCAGAACCGCCGGCAGGGCAGTGGCTGAGGCGGCGGCGCGGGCGGTGTGGACCAGCCCGGTCACCGACTGGCCCTCCTGGCCGGCTTCGGCGCGCCACTGTTCGCGCAGCACGACGTCCGGCCGGGCCGCGGTGTCGCCTTTGGACTCCCGGGTCATCGCGTTGGCGACCCGGCGCTGAGCAACGCTGGGCTGGCTGATGCCGAGCTTGTCGAGCATGGCGGTGACGTCCATGCCGCGCTTGGAGAAAGTCGATACGAGCTCCCGGGATATGCCAATGACCTCCCACTGGCCCGACACCGCATCCCGGGCCCACCGCAACCCCAACTGCTCGGTCAAAGCCCGCGCCCGGGCCGTCATGAACTCCCCGTACACGGCGACGTGGTTGAACAGATCCCGGCCACCGGCGCCGATCGTGGACCACTTGCCGTCGCTCGTCTGGATCATGTTCGCGATGTTCAGGTGCGCGTGCAGGTGCGGATCACCGGCCCGCCCGTCCACGGTCGGGCGGGCCGTGCGGTGCACCACCATCCACCCGGACAGGCCCTGACCCTGCTTCCGCTGGGCACTGGCACCGTCGCCATGGTGACCACGCAGCGCCGCACCGGCGCTCTCATCGGCCAGCCCGAGCGTGTCCAGCGCGGCCCGTTCCAGCACGTCCTCCAGCTCAGTGGTGCTCTGCTCGTCGGCGAAGGCCCACAGCACCGAGAACGACTTTGGCAGCGTCACCGTCACGTCATAGCCGCGGTTACCGACCACAACTCGGTCCTCGGCATGCGCGGCCGCGGCGTCGAAGACATCGCCGCCGTAGACCACGTCCGGGTTCAGAGCGGCAGCATCAAGCACGCCGGCGACCCGCTTGACCGCGATCCGATAGCCCTCACCGAGCCGGGCCACGCCGCGTTCCAACCGGCCCCACTCGGCCAGTTGGCGACCCGAGGGGAACAGCTGCACCGGCTCGACACCGCGCTCGGCCGCAGCCTTCACCACGGCGTCATACAGCGGCACCGCAGCCAGCTTCCCGGCCGGCGCGATCTCGGTCTTAGCCTCGAGCAGCTGCTCACCCGAGACCGGATGCACTCCGCGCATCATCGCCCGGGCCTGCTCATACGACCCAGCGTCTAACGCTCTCCCAGCCTCCAGACCGAGGGCCGCGACGCCCTCACCAATCCAGCGCATCGGCCGCTCCGGCGCATCCAGGCGGTAGTCGAGCTGGTGGTCATGGCCGCAGCCCGTGTGCCCGGTCAGGCGGTATTCCACCTGCTCATCCGAGCCGATAATCGAGACCGAGGCACCCAACCGGTGCACCTCCTGTCGTTCGCCCGCCAGCGGCCCGCCCGGGGCCGTTCTGCCCGTATCGTCACGCGCAGCGTGACGATACCTTAGTCCTAATCACCATCTTAAGAATCAGGCGCCTGCATCTGACCTGGCATGAAGTTCTTCTGTCGGAAGTACCTCGGGTATTGGTTGACTCGTCAACTGGTCGGTTGAGGTGTCTGCCCTGCGTGGTTTCGGGTTCCAGATCGTTACAGTGTTCGGCATGACACGGCGAAATGAGCATCCGGCGGCCCGTCGGGTCGATGACATACTCAACGCCCGCATGAACACGATCCGCGGCCTGGCTGTGGAAGCTGCCTCGGCGCTGACCCGCGCCGGTGATCTTCGCGCCCAGGCGGACGAGCAGAAAGCGTTAGCTGACCAAGCCACGCTGAAGTTGCTGGAGCTGGTGCCGCGCGCCGAGGTCGCGCAGATGCTCGGCGTGAAGCCGGGCGAGCTACCCGCGCGATCGGCTCGGAATAAGTCGGCCGAGCAGACCTCGGAGGGCGCGCCCGCCGCTGCGATGGCGGGCTGAGTCCGAGGGGCGAGGAGCGTTAGGTCGAGTAGGTCATGAGCCGCAGTCACGGTGTGCCGGTACCGATCAGCACCGAGGCGACAGGGCGACTGCTGGCGCGGGTCGCGCGGACCTCGACCTGCTGGATATGGATGGGCGCGGTGTCCAGCCCCGACGGCTACGGCCGGTTCTACCTGCGCGACGGTGAACGCTCGCGCGCGGTCACCCCGCAGCGCTACCTCTACGAGCAGCAGTCCGGGCCGCTGGCCCGCTCGGCCACGCTGATGCACCAGTGCGAGGTGCGTATCTGCTGCCGGGTGGACCAGGCGCACGTGATCGCCGGTACCCAGACCCGCAACATGCAAGACGCCGCGTGGCGGGGCCGGGCACGCGGGTCACGGCCCGGGCTGGTCGATGTGCGCGGCCCGGTCGGCCAGGCCCGCGCGATCCAGCACGCGATGAGGGCCAGCGCCGACAGTTCGTCATCGGCGCTGGCCCTCATCCTGGCTGACGTGATCGCAGCCGGTGACCCGCTCAGGAACAACCTGGCGTTATTCGATCCGCTTGGCCCTGATATGGCGGCGGCTGGCCGCGACGTGTTCGGCGATCCGGTCCAATAGCTGGCCATCCTCGCGCGGTGACGAGCGGAGCAAGGCGGCTATCGCGTCCAGGGCCTCGGCGTCCAGCGCGGCCTGGATCGCCTCGTCCACCGCCAGCGCCGCCCACCCGGCATCGGTCAGCCCGTAGCGGGTCGCGGGATCGGCCGGGGCGCTCATGAGGCCACCAGGTCGGCGTCGCTGGCCTCGCTCACCTCGGCCTGGCCGGCCGACTGCTGCGACACTGCCGGCGCGGTGGACTTGGCCGCGCTGGTCCGGGGTGAGCGCGTAGCCGGCCAGGGCAGGCACAGCCGCTCGACGTCGGACAGTTCATAGCCCTGAGCGGCCAGGAACGCGAAGTACCGGCCCGCGCCCCCGTTGTTCGAGCGCCACGTGTGGGTTCCGGTTCTGGCCTCGTACGCGGCCAGCACGAACCCCAGCGTAAGGACCTGCGCCCGGCCCTCGCTGGCCTTCTCAGCGGCGGCTTGCAGCGCGGGTGTGCCTTTCAGGCCGAGCAGTTCGCACAGCATCTGATTGCCCGCCCACTGGGTGGCCTGGCTCAGCTCATGCGGGCTGTGCGCCAGTTCGACCGCGACGAACGCGGCCGAGCCCTTCGGCGGCGTCTTGCGGGCCAGGAAGGTCCGCAGCCAGGACCGGCGCACGGTCTCTGCGCTGCGCCAGGCGCTGTTGTTCTCGCGGACCTGCCGACGCTCGGCGCTGGCCTGCTCCCGCTCGGCCGGGGTGAGCGCGGCCGCCGGTACCGCAGCACCGTCACTGGGCCGGTGGCCGTTGGCCTTCCAGTCGGTGCAGACGTACACCGTCTCGCACCGCCCGGACCACGTGCGGTGCACGTAGGCGGCATGGCCGGGACAGTTCTTGTGCTTGGCCGGGGTGATGCCGCTGCCCTGCGCGTCGGCCACCAGCTCGGCCAGCCGCTTGCTGGACTTATCACCGTAGGACGGCTGCTCGACCAGGCGCACACCGGCGCCGGTCAGCTTCGTCTGCGCCTCGGCCAGCTCGCGGGCCCGGTCGCGTTCATCGCGCACCCGCTGGGCCAGGTGGTCGAACGAGCCCCGCGACTTCTTTGCCGCAGCGACCAACGCCTTGACCGTCTCCGGCTCGGACTCTGCGACGGCGGCCGCCTGGTCCAGGGTCAGGAAGTCGTAGCGTTCGGTGGCTCCCTTGGCCAGCGCGGATCCGGCGGCGGCGAGGGCCTGGTCGACGTCGGCCTTGCGGGAGCGGGTCTGGCGCACGATCTGGGCTGCCGACAGGCCGAGCAGGCTGAGCTGCTCGACGGCGGCGACCTTGTTACTGGTGGACAACCCGGAGCGGTGCTCGTTCTCTGCCCACTGGCGCACGATCCGCGCCGCGTCGTCGGCGTCGTCCTCCCCCGTCACATACACCGGCACCGTGGCGTGCCCGGCCTGCACAGCCGCCAGGGTGCGCCGGTGCCCGTAGCGGACCCGGACACCCTGCTCGCTGCGCACGGCAACGATCGGCACCAGCACGCCGTACTCACGGACGCTGGCCAGGAACTCTTTGCCCAGCGCCGCATCGGTGCGGACGTTGAAGTCGACCAGCAACGATGACGGGTCCATCTGTAGTAACTGCATCTCGGTCATACGCTTGAAACTCCATCCTGCACAGGCCGGGGTTGCGTGGTTGGGACCTGACCCCGAGTAGTGGACACGCTCAATCCCTGCTTCGGTGGGGTGGAAGCGAGATGATCCACTCATGGCGAGGAAGAACTACTCCGAGGAGTTTCGCCGCGACGCTGTCGAGTTGTAT
>NZ_JAVREH010000088.1:0-9384 GCF_031845305.1 Jatrophihabitans lederbergiae
CCCGCCGCCGGCACTCCGCCTGCGGCTACCGCAGCCCGATCACCTACGAGAACACCACCACCGCGGCTACGCTACGACCGGCCGCATAACAATCAAATCGCGTGTCCACTTTTCGGGGCGAAGGCCCAAGTTCGTGGGCACCGAGAAGTACGACGGCATGGAGCTCTACAAGTACGAGGCGGTCATCGACAACATCGACCTGCCGGTCGGCCCCAATATCCCCGGCAGGTACTCCAACACCCGGAATGTGTCGGTAGACCCGGTGACCGGCGCGATCGTGAAGGGTGCCGAGCACCAGGTTCGTACCCTCGCGGATGGCAGCACGGCACTGGACACCACGCTGACCTTCAACGACGCCGCGGTCAGGTACCAGGCCAAGCAGGCCAAGGACGGCCGCTCCCAGATCACGATGCTCACGGTGATCCTTCCGCTGATCCTGCTGGTGGTGGGCATCGCCGCCCTGGTGGGGGCGTTCCTGCTGCTGCGCAACGACGATCACCACGGCGCGCACGCGGCGCGCGCCGCCGAGGCTCCAGAGCCCACCCGGGTCTAGCGGCCACACTCGGTTCAGGCAGCCACTCGGTTCAGGCAGCCAGCTCGCTCAAGCAGCCAGCTCGCTGACGAAGATCGCCGTGCCCGGCAGGATCCTGCCCCGCAGCGGCGACCACTGACCCCACTCCTCGGTGAGCTGGTCGGGCCACTCCGGCTCCACCACGTCCAGCAGCCGGAAGCCGGCGGCAGCCAGTTCGCGGACCCGGTCGCCGAACGTCCGGTGGTGCTCGACGTACGTCGCGTCGCCCGCGGCGTCGAACTCGACGTAGGGATCGCGGTCGAAGTAGGACATCGTCGCGGTGAGCCCGTCGGGGCCGGGGGAGTCCGGAAACGCCCACCGGGTCGGGTGCGTGGTGGCGAACACCCAGCGTTCACCGGGACGCAGCAGCCGCGCGACCTCGGCCATCACCGCGCCGGAGTCGGCCACGAACGGGACCGCCCCGAACGCGGTGAACGCGAGCTCGAAGGACTCGTCGGCGAACGGCATCCGCTGCGCGTCGGCCTGCACCAGCGGCACGTCGATGCCGGTCTCGGCCGCCGCGCGCCGCGAGTGCGCCAGCATGCCGGCCGACACGTCGAAGGCGACCGGCAGCGCGCCGCGGCCAGCCAGCCACCGCGAGCACATCGCCGATCCCGCGCCGACCTCGAGCACCCGCCGGCCGGCCAGGGAATTGGTCGGGCCGAGCAGTTGCGCGTCGTCCTCGCGCAGGCCCTCCGGGCACCAGACAAAGTCCGAGGTGCCCAGGAACCGGCCGTGCTCGGCGTGGTAGTTGTCGGCGTCGGCGTCCCACCAGCGGCGGTTCGCCCGGGCCGACTGCGCGGCGCTCTGCGGCCGGCGACCGACTCCGACGGTGCCCAGGTCTGTCTCGGTACCCATCGCTCCACGCTAGCCAGCGGCCGGCCCGAATCCCCGCGCGGGCGGCGCCGTGCCGGGCGCTGACGGAGCCCTCATCGGATTTCCGATCAGAAGCCGCACAGGAGTAGGCTTTCGCCTGCGGAATGGGTCTGTGGTCTCGACATGGAGTAGGCCACACGCTCCGCTGATCGCTCCAGCGCGAGAGGCGAACGAAACGGACGTATCCGCGTCGCTCTACAAGCCGTCAGGAACTATCCACTACATGACGTCCACCATCGATCCGACTCGCACGACCCCGCAGGTAGCAGTGAACGACATCGGCTCCGCCGAAGACTTCATGGCCGCAATCGACCTGACCATCAAGTACTTCAACGACGGCGACATCGTCGAAGGCACGATCGTCAAGGTTGACCGCGACGAGGTTCTCCTCGACATCGGGTACAAGACCGAGGGTGTCATCCCCTCCCGCGAACTCTCCATCAAGCACGACGTCGACCCCTCTGAGGTCGTTTCCGTGGGCGATGAGATCGAGGCCCTGGTTCTCCAGAAGGAGGACAAGGAAGGTCGGCTGATCCTGTCCAAGAAGCGCGCGCAGTACGAGCGGGCATGGGGCACGATCGAGGAGAAGAAGGAGCGTGACGAGGTCGTCGAGGGCACCGTCATCGAGGTCGTCAAGGGCGGTCTCATCATCGACATCGGCCTCCGCGGCTTCCTGCCCGCGTCGCTGGTCGAGATGCGCCGGGTCCGTGACCTGCAGCCCTACGTCGGCAAGGTCCTCGAAGCCAAGATCATCGAGCTGGACAAGAACCGCAACAACGTGGTCCTGTCCCGCCGGGCGTGGCTCGAGCAGACCCAGTCCGAGGTCCGCAGCGACTTCCTCAACAAGCTGGCCAAGGGCCAGGTCCGCACCGGTGTGGTGTCCTCCATCGTCAACTTCGGCGCGTTCGTCGATCTCGGCGGCGTAGACGGCCTGGTGCACGTCTCCGAGCTGTCCTGGAAGCACATCGACCACCCGTCCGAGGTTGTCGAGGTCGGGCAAGAGGTCACCGTCGAGGTGCTGGACATCGACCTGGACCGCGAGCGCGTCTCGTTGTCACTCAAGGCGACCCAGGAAGACCCGTGGCGTCAGTTCGCCCGTACCCACGCCATCGGCCAGGTCGTGCCCGGCAAGGTCACGAAGCTGGTTCCGTTCGGTGCCTTCGTCCGGGTTCAGGACGGCATCGAGGGCCTGGTCCACATCTCCGAGCTGGCCGAGCGGCACGTCGAGATCCCTGAACAAGTAGTGCAGGTCGGCGATGAATTGCTGGTCAAGGTCATCGACATCGACCTCGAGCGTCGCCGCATCTCGCTGTCGCTGAAGCAGGCGAACGAGGGTGCCCTGGCGGAAGAGAACTTCGACCCGTCGCAGTACGGCATGGAGGCCCAGTACAACGAGAAGGGTGAGTACATCTACCCCGAGGGCTTCGACTCCGAGACCCAGGAGTGGCTGCCGGGCTTCGAGGACCAGCGTGAGGCGTGGGAGAAGCGCTACGTGGCTGCCCGCGAGCGGTTCGAGGCGCACAAGAAGCAGCTCGAAGGTGCTCAGAAGGCGGACGCCGACGCGGCCACCGAGAGCGGCGACGCGACCTCGTACTCCTCCGAGGCCCCGGCCGAGACCAGCGGCACGCTGGCGTCGGACGAGGCGCTGGCAGCCCTGCGCGAGAAGCTTGCCGGTCGCTAAGAGCACGCTGCCGCAAGGCTGATCGACAACAGCAATACCAACGGAAAGCCCGGGAGGTTCGCCTCCCGGGCTTTCCGCTGTCAGACGGTTACCGTTGGTGGCGTGACAGCCAGGCTCCGCCGAGACGTCCTTGTTCCGCGATCCGCTGCCGTGCTGGCGCTGGCCGGCGTGCTGGCCTTGACTGGCTGCACCAAGGCGCCAAGTGGTGGGTCGGCCAGTGGATCGAACTCCGCGTCCCGTACGCCCGCCAGCACACCGGTGCGTTCGTCCGCCGCGCCATCGCCGAAGGCCACCACCAAGGCCGCCGCTCCGTCCCTCGGTGGACGCTGCGACGACCTGCTGCCCACCGGCCGCGTCAACATCGCGCTGCACCGCGTCGTCTCCGGCAGGACTGCCTTCATCCTCGGAGTCCCCGAACCCGACATCGGACGGCTGATCTACCTGAACTGTCGCTACGGGGTCGCGGTGCCGGTGAAGGGCAAGCCGGCTGCCGAGCCGCTGGTAGAGGTCGGCATCAGCCTGTACGACTCCGCTGCCCGGGCCGCCCGGCGTGTCGAGGGCACCGCGGATGACTACCGCTCGCACGGCGCAAGCGAGGCGCGGACGAAGGTGGGCCAGTATCCGGCCACGGTGCTGAGCGGCTACGGCAGCCCGACGCTGGTGATGGCGGCCGGCGTCCGCAGCATCGCGGTCACCGTGGATCCCCGGCTGATCCCGCAGTCCGCCGCGACCGGCCTGGCCTCTCTGGCCAGGGCCGCGCTGGACGCCACCGCCCGCTTCACGCCCGGCCCGGCCGCTGGACGCTCACCGGGGGCGGCCACGGCATCACCGAGCACCACCGGTTGAGGTGGCCACAGTGCGCATCGGGTTGACCGGCGGGATGGGCAGCGGCAAGAGCACGGCCGCCGCCCGGTTCGCCGAGCTCGGCGCGGTGGTGATCGACTCGGACCTGATCGCGCGCGAGGTCCTAGCTCCCGGCACGCCCGGCTTGGCGCGGGTGGTGCAGCGCTTCGGCGAGGGTGTGCTGGGCGCCGACCGCAGCCTGGACCGGCCTCGGCTCGGCACCATCGTGTTCGCCGACCCCGCGGCGCTGGCGGATCTGAACGCGATTGTGCACCCGCTGGTGCGCCACCGCAGCGACGAGCTGGCGACGGCGGCGGGGGAGGGCGCGGTGCTGGTCCATGACGTGCCGCTACTCGTCGAGAACGGCATGGCGGCCGGCTTCGACGCGGTGGTGGTGGTCGAGGCGCCGCTGGAGCTGCGGCTGGAGCGGCTCAGCGGGCGCGGCATGACACCGGACGTCGCCCGCTCCAGAATCGCCGCCCAAGCGACGGACGAGCAGCGCCGGGAGGTTGCCACGGTGGTGCTCGACAACTCCGGATCGGTGGTCCAGCTGCGGGCGCGGGTCGACGCGGTATGGCCCCGTCTTCTCGGGCGGACAGGGTCTTAGCGCGGTGGCGACGAGCCCGGTTTGGCGACCACAAACCGTATCCGCTAAAGTCTCTTCCGGTGCCGATGATGGCAGTCAGCGGGTAACCGGGGCAGAACATCGGGTAACACCATGCGGACGTAGCGCAGCTGGTAGCGCACAACCTTGCCAAGGTTGGGGTCGCGGGTTCGAATCCCGTCGTCCGCTCGGTGGACGCTATAGGCGTTCCCCAGGCCGGCTGTCCGGTCCCTGGTGGAGTGGCCGAGAGGCGAGGCAACGGCCTGCAAAGCCGTGTACACGGGTTCAAATCCCGTCTCCACCTCGTAGCCAATCTCGTGCGGATCGTCGCGCGCGGTTGAGTACGGGCGATTAGCTCAGTGGGAGAGCACTACCTTGACACGGTAGGGGTCACTGGTTCAATCCCAGTATCGCCCACCATCGGAGGCCCCGGAATACGGGGCCTCCGACACGTTCGGCGGACCACGTGCCCGCTACGTGCCCTGACGTGATGGTGGGCAGAGCAGGAAGGCCCTACCCGTGAGCAAGAGCAACGAACCCACGAACGCGGTACCCGCGATGACCGGCGATACGGTGACCAGCGCGCAGGCGCACATCAGTAGCAAGTTGGAGACCGTATCGGGCACTGTCGTAGCGACCAAGGAGGACAGGTGCCCTGCGTGGTGCATCAGCGACCACACAGGCACCACCGCAAACGGCTACGACTGCTACACGGGCGGCACTGTGATCAACCTGCCGAACCATGTCGGTGACAACGCGGTCAACGGCCGCAATGTGCCATGGTCTCCGGAACGGCGAGGACACAGCATCGAGGTTCGCCGGTCGCGGTGGACGGTGGAACAGACCGACGACCACGAGGACGACCGGTGGATGGGATCGACAGACGAGTGCATTGAGTTGAGCGTTGACGGCTTCGATGGGCTCGGGATGAACGACGACGAGGTGGAGACGCTTATCGGCGTTCTGCGATTGACCCTCGACCAGAAGCGCCGCTACCAGTTGGCCGAAGATCAGAGGTTCACCCGGTAACCCACCCCGCCACGACAACGGCCCGCTCCCGATGATGGTGGCGGGCCGTTTGGTCGCTAGATTCGACTCGGGGGTGCGGGCTGCAAATCAACCAGTATGCTGCGGGCTGACGTCGGCAGCCCGCAGCATACTGCCCGCGCGGACGGCTTCGCTTGACTGAGTTAGGGACAGGAAGCCCGAAACGCTGGGACGGATCTTGCGAAGGATCTCAACTACGTCACTGTGGACGTGAAAACGCTCGACAAGGTCGGCGAACGGAAGTTCTGCCCCTAGTTCGAGTACCTCGATACCCACCACCATGTGGAACTCGTCGACGTCAACGACGACAGCATCGGTTACCGAGATCGACCGGCGAATTGGGTTCGAGGACAACCGGATGTAGGCACAGTCATCGGTCATGTCGACGGAAACGTTGATCGACGGGCTGTCAGACATCATCTTCATCCTTCCATGCTGTTGACTTAACTCTACGCATGTCGCTATCCGTATCGTAGGGGAACACCCAAACCTTTAGACGTCTCCCTGGCTGCGGCTCACCGATGCAGCACACGCTGTTCTTCGGCGTGGGCGTCACCGTATCGGGAAATTCTAGGACAGATCGAATATCTTGTTCCGTGATTCCACGCTCACTCATGCGATCGCGAGCATGATGACCATACGCGATCTTCACGATTCCGCCGGCTCGACCTGCTCTGCAGTGAAGTAGAGGCGCCTGACCTCATCGTTGTCGAGCTCAAGCACCACCTCGTACGAGCCGTAGCCGATGATCGGGATCAGCGTATTCATCGCGAAGAGGATGCCGATCTTGTCACCTGCGTAGACGCGCGAGGTTGCCGCAGGCTTGAGCACCGTCTGGAACGAGAGACTCATGCGTTCCGCGTGGTCACGGATGGTGACCTTCAGTACGACGCTCGGCACGTCAACGGTCGTTCGGATGCGACCTGCGACGCCGACGAGATGCTGGGTCGGCACCATTGGCACCCCGACGTGGGTGTAGCTCGCCCCAACCGACGTCAGTGATCCGCCAGGGTCCACCCGAACATATTCGGCAAGGTATGCGTAATCCAATTCGGCCACTGCGCGAGTGTACCGAGCGCCACGGCGCGCTCGCCGTGCACGGTTGCTCACAAGAACTAGCGAGTGACCACCATCAGTTCGTCGACGCCTTCGAGCAGTTCGTAGTGGTTGGTGTCGCGCTCGAACGGTGCGGCTGCCCGTGGGGCGATGGGGAACAGCGCGAGCCAGATTTGGTGCCCGTCAATGGCGATGGCCGTCCCGGTCGTGTCTGTAGTTGTCATGCGGCACCGCCAACCGGCACGAGTGCGCCGTGGTCAGCAAGGAGCCGCTGCAGGCCCTTCGGTGTGACCCGCGCTTCCATGGCCCGAAACGTCTGAATCCAACCCGTTTGGCGAGTCGGATACCGGGAAACCCAAGGCCGACGGAAAACCTGGGGAACCGTAGAAACCAGAATCAGCAGAACCTACCGGTCAGCCGCTATAGGGGGTGGGGAGGGGTTCCCGCCCTGGGCGCACCGACGATGGCCAGCACGCGACGGCGTGGAAGTAGCTCAAGGGCTCAAGCCTCTTGCTTGGGACGCACATCGGCGTGGCTGCGCCAGCCGTCCCTGGACCGGAACTCGTCTTCGCGAGCGGCGATGATGACCGCAAGGTCTTCAGGCGTGAAGCGGTAATCGCGCACGGTCTTCCGGTATAGAAGCGCACGTCGCTGAATCATCTTCTGCACCGATGAGCTGGCCATTGGGCGTTCACCACTTCGCTAGGTCCCTGCGCGGGGTCGCCCTCACCAGGCCCTGCTCCAGTCAGGCCCATGGTCAGGACGTGCTCCACCTCTGAGTCCGCCCGTGATCCTCAGTGATGAAGTAACACCAACCTTACATGTCGGTGGCTGGAACCGCAGTGTGAGATTTGTGCGCTTGCCGGCTCGCCGAAGCGCGTTGAAAGCAGCCTGACCGACGCGTACGTAGACCGCTTGACGACTCAGCTCAGCCTAGGTGACTATCGCGCCATGGGACTTTTCAGGAAAGTGAGCAGCTTGAGCACGATCGGTCTGGTGGATTTCCGCTCTGACAAGGAGCGCACCGCCGCCAACACCAAGCGGAGCGCGAGGGAAGCACGTAAGCAGACCGACGAGCTGCGCCGACAGACCGGTATCTTGGCGGCTGAGGCCAAGCGGGCGGCTCAAACCCTCTCGTCTCCGGCGACTAGCGCATCGCCCCAGCGTTCACCCGGGCCTGCCGTGCCGACAGGCGCACCGCCCGCTCAGTGGAACGGCACGGTGTGGCAGGCGTGGAACGCGGGCGCCAACCGATGGATGATCTGGGACGGTCAAGCCTGGCGCTAAGCCTGCATGCACGAGCAGCATGCGTCTAGCTTCGACCGGGCGTTCGGAATGGCTGCCCAACATCTGCGCCAACGGGCACCGGCTGATACCGCCCGAACGCGCCCATCGTCGGCTGGTTACCCTGCCCCTGCACACCAGGCCGCTCCGGCCACCGCACGGTCACCTGGAGCAGGGCGGTCGCGGTTCACGCGATGCGGCCCTTGCCGATCGCCCGGTGGCGGGTGTCGCGGGCGGCGGTGCCCAGGACGCGCGTCCGCCCCCCAGCTAGTCGCCGTCCGTCGGCCAGGTGTCCCCAGTTGGGGACTGCCGGGGTCGGGCTTCCTCCCACTGCCCACCAGGGCGCTGGAACAGCTCGCCGACCCGCGGCGGCCGGGTGTCAAGCTGGCGCGCTGGGAAGGTGTTCATAGCTGGTGCTTCTCGCCTCTGATCTGCCATAGGCAAACGATAGCCCTAGGACGGGCAGAACGCCCGATCCCACCGGGCGCGACGTCATGGGTTCGGCCAACCGCCGGACCCATTTCTCGGACGCCCCAACGGCTTTCGCGATCTGGTCCGACGTGTGGCCGGCGTCGGCCATGTCCCCGATCTTGTTCAACCGGTCAGCGGGGGCGAGCTTGTCCGACTTGACGCCCTGGACTTTGCGGACCACGTTCGCCCGGGACAGGTTGCCCTCGTCTCGGGCATCGGTCAGCGCTTCCTCGAACTGCTCGTGGGAGACACCGTCAGCCATGGCGTAGATGTTGTTATCGCCATTACCGTGAAGCTCGTCCGGCTTGGCGAAGTCGTAAGGGCTTACTTTGCTGTTCCTGTTGTCAACAGGAACAGCAACCTGTCCATGCTGGTTATTGCGCTCGACGCGCTCGCCCCGGGCTCGCACTTCGCCTGACTCCTGCCCTGCGCGGATGGCTTTGCCGAGCGCGTACTCGGCGCGGCGCACCATTTCCTGCGCGTCCTGCTGGATCTCCTTCGACAGGCCGAGCTGCTTCGTTGCTTCGGCGGCGGTGGCGATCTCCGCCTTCAACGCCGCCACAGCGGCAGGCCCGGTCATCTCGACGGCCAGAGCAAGCTGCGTCCGCGCTTGGGAGAGGTACGCGGTGACGGCCAGCTCGTCGGCGCTGGAGGCCTCTAATCCCGGTCGGGGGGAATCTCGGCGGCGGAACGATGGGCTCGCGCTGCCGCGACCACCGCACATGCAATCCAGACGATCGGGACCGTGAACCGTAGCCACACGATCGGGTCCGGGTTGTTGGGAAGCAGCGCAAGGACAAACCACACTGCTCCCAATACGGCGAACGGGACCTGACCCCGAGTAGTGGACACGCTCAATCCCTGCTTCGGTGGGGTGGAAGCGAGATGATCCACTCATGGCGAGGAAGAACTACTCCGAGGAGTTTCGCCGCGACGCTGTCGAGTTGTATC
>NZ_JAVREH010000089.1:0-9150 GCF_031845305.1 Jatrophihabitans lederbergiae
GCCTTCGGCACACCCTCCGCCGCCAGCCTCCTGATCAGCGCCCAGTCCTCCAAAGTGATCACACTCCAATCGTTGAGTGCTCACTTCTCACCGCCGAAACTGTTCAGTTTTCGAGCGCCGCCGACACTGCTCAATAACGCCGACTATGTGCGCTTTAGCCAACCGAGCGGTGCGGCTAGCGCTTGACGTTATGCGCGGTGTGAGCGAGGGCCTCGTGCTGTTTCGGGCGGGGTCAATGGCGGGCAGAGACCTGCAGCTTGACAGCGTCATAGAAGCATCCTCGCGACCGGCCTGGCGATCCGGGCCTGCCAGGCCGGGCACCGGGTCCTGTTCGCGACCGCGTCGGAATGGGTCGACCGGCTCGCCGCCGCCCACCACACCGGCACGAAGCCCACACCCTGAACCCCGCGCTGCTCGAAGTCCGTGACCCCGTCGGTCGCTTCAGACTGGCGGCCTCGACGTAGACCTGGACAGCCTGGCGCGCGATTTCGGGCCGGCGAACTGACTGGATCGTTCGTGGCGACGCACCTCGCTCCCGGAGTCGGCCGCCGGCCCGCTCGAATGAACCGTCCGTGTCTCGCCGGCGTGGAGCCACACGGCATGATCGTGGCGTGGCCACGATGTTGAACCAGACGCTCGACGACGCCGATCGGGCGATGCCGTGCCATCGACACGACCGTGCGCTGATGCCTGGCGCCTTGGACTTCAGCGCCTCCGGGCACCTGTATGCCACGCACGGATTGCATGCGTTCGCGGCGCGGTTGCCACCGCCGCTTGCTAGGTGGGCCATTGAGAGCTTCACCGATCCCGGCGACTACGTGCTGGACGTGATGTGCGGATCCGGTACGACCTTGGTTGAGGGGCTGCTGACAGGCCGGCATGCGTGGGGGGTCGACATCGATCCGCTCGCTCGGCTCATCTCGATGGTGAAAGCGACCCCGATCCCGAGTGCGGCGATCCTGGAACTCGCTGACGAGATCGAGAAGTGTCTTACTGTTAGCACGCTCGACGGTTCGTGGCGGCCGGCACTACCGCGGCTGAGCTATTGGTTTCGGGATGACGTCAGCTCCGATCTGGCTCGCCTCAAGAGTGTGATCGTCAGGACGACAGGCGAGGAGTCGGCGCTTCGGTCGCTGGCGTGGGCCGTTTTCTCCTCATTGATTGTTGCCCGCACGTCGGTGGCGAACGCGCGCGACCTGGTGCATTCGCGTCATCACTATCGCGAGTGGACCGCGAATCCCGACGTCCCGGGACGGTTTCTTAAGCAACTTCGCCGTGCGGCTCGGCAGATGCAAGACCTCGAAGATCAGATGCCAGATGGACCGTCGGTCACTGCTCGTCTGGCCGGGAACGACGCTCGGGAGCTTTCAATTGGTGACGGAGCAGTAGACCTAAGTTTCTTCTCGCCGCCGTATGTTTCAGCCCTCGATTATCCGCGAGCCCATGTCTTTGCGGTAGCGTGGCTTTCCGACGTCGTCGGAGTCGATGTCGATCAGTATCGCACCGATGCGCGCCGGTACATCGGCACCGACCGGGCAGCGCTCGCCGAGGCGACCACCGCACAGCCGCTGCCTCCGCGGACCGATTGGGACTTGGTCGATGACGTTGTCGAACGCCTGTCAGATGCACCCGAAAAGGCTTGGACAGTCCATCGCTACTTCCGCGATATGGCGGCGGTGTTGGCCGAATGTGCACGCGTGACTAGGCCGGGGGGTCACGTCGTTATCGTGGTCTGCCCATCCAATATTCGGCGCGTCCGTGTTGACACGCACGATGTGTTCGCTCAACTCGCACCGATCGTCTCCGCTGGTCGCTTGGAAGTGGAAGACACCTACGCGCGAACCATTCACGATCACCGCCGGGTGATGCCTTACCTAGAGCAGTCTTTCGGCGAGCGCATGCGAACCGAGTACGTGGTGGTCGCCCGGAGAACCGGGCATCGTGAGGTTCGCGGAACCTAGTCGACCATCCGCAGCTTGGCTGGCGTCGCGTCGACTGCAACGAGCAGCGGCCGGGTCATCGACGTGAAGGTCACGATCGCTTGCCCCGGGGCCAAAGCCGGCAACCGTTGCCATAGCCCGTCATCGATGCCGGCGACCGTCGACTTGAGGCGGCTGATTGTCACCGCGTCGTTGATTTTGTGCAAGACGAAATTGTTGACCAGACCCAGAACCTGGCGCGGCAGGTGCTGGGGTAGCTGGGTGACGAACATCAGCGACAGCCACCGCTTTCGTCCGCGCTTGGCGATACGTGCCACCTGCTGGAACAGGTGGGGCATCGCGGCGAGCCGTTCCTCGGACAGGAACTCGTGCGCCTCCTCGATAATGATCAGCGTCTTGGTCAATGCTGGGCCGCCGGGCACCTGACTCGCCTGATAGTGCTCGTCTTGCATCCGCTGCGTACCGCGGAGCAGATCGGCGATCACAAGGTTGTTCAGCAACGGGCTGTCGGTATCGGAGAGGTCGAAGATCGACACGCGCCCTGGCTGGAGTAGCGCGTCGTAGTCCAGCGGACTGGTGTTCGGGTGATCGAAAACGTTCAGCCTCATCAGGCGACCCACTTTGCCGAGCAACGCCCGCCAGGACAGGACGGCGTCGGTCTTGACCGCTTGGACTCTGGTAATGACCTGCCTCTTGTGATCGCCTCGGAACTCAGGTGAGCGAACGGAAACCTGGTCCAGATCGTCGCCGGCGGCTTTGGCGTGTAGGAGGAGGACGACGTCGTACAGGTTTGCGAGCCGCATCCGGGGATAGCCGGTGTCGAACTCGTCAAGTTCGATGCTGACCCGCATGTCCTCAGCGTCGCCTTTGCGGGGAAAGATGCCGAGGTCTTGCAGGATGTGTTTGGTGGTGTCGTAGGCCTTCTCGAACCGCTGCTTTTGTGCGTCGGTCAGGTCGAGCAGGTCCTCGACGACGAACGGAGACATGGTGCTGAACTGCAGCGTGTAGGGCACGATGTCGCCGTGGTCAGGGTTTGAGGTGTCTTTGCCGACGAGGGTGTAGATGCGGGTGTTCGGTACGCCACCGGGTTCCTGGCCGCGGCGAGCGAGCGCTGCCAGCATCGTCGGATCGGTGGTCGGTTCGTTGATCTGGGTGTACTCGCCCTCGGTGTCGAGCAGGATCACTGCGTACCGGTCGCGGGCGGCTTCGCCGATCACCCGGCTCACGGTAGTGGACTTGCCGCCGCCGGTGGTCCCGAGCACGCCCGTGTGACGCGGTAGGACGCTCTTGCGGTCGCCGGCGATCTTGACGTCGATCGTCTCGTCGCCGGCTGCAACGCCCAGGAGCATCGTGCCATCGACGCGGAAGATCGCCGCCTTCTCTTCTGAATTGACGACGAACACCGGACTGTTGGGAAGCGGCCGGAATCGTGGAGGAACCATCGTTCCGGACGCGAGCTGTTCGCCGATGATTTCGACTTGGACGCGGCCGTGGTAGCGCGGCATGAAGGTGGCGCCTCGCACGGCGGTCGTGACGATCGCGGGCGCGTCGGCGCGGAGCCCGTCAGGTTCGGCGAATGGTCCGGCAACCACGACCGCCAGGTAACGCCGTCGGTCGGGGTGGCTGTCAATGCGAACCAGGGACTGCGCGGGCACCTGTTGGACCGCGTCGGTCGGCAGCAGCACTGTGACGGTGTTGTCCTTGGCGCCGGGGGTGTCGAACATGGTGCGTCCGACACTGCCGCGGTAGGCCTCGGGCTCCTCCCAGGACGGCAAGGCACGTAGGCCTGCGATCCGGTCACCCTCCTCGGCATCATCTGGTGTGGCGGGCGTGATCTGTTCGGTCATGTCAGTTCTCCCTGGTGTTGCGTTCGGGCAGGTAACGGGTGGGTTCACCGTGCTCGCGGTAGGCCGAGGCGACGGCGTCGTCGAAGGTGTCGGCGCCGAACATGGAGCGACATGCGACGTCGGCGAGATCGATGGAGAGCGGGAAGCCGCGGTGTTCTTGCAGCACCGAGTCCGCGATGGCGATATGTGCGGCCTCGTGGACGCGGTCGACGTGGGCGAAGAACGGCGTGGCGGGGGCGTGCGCAGATGCGCGGTAAACGCCGACGGCGATCTGGTGGCCGATGTCGTCGACGAAGCTTTCCGCGAGCCGGCGCGACTCGGGGTTGTAACGGCCACCTTCCACGATGCGGCGCATCGCCTGGTCGGCGGTTTGGATGACGGCGTACTCCAGCGGGCCGAGGGCGTCGCCGATCGTGAGGAGCAGCCTGTCTTTGATCGAGGATGGCACGAACACGAACTGTTGGTAGGCGACCAGTTCCCGCAGTACCTTCAGCGATTCGGCGAGTAGGGCCATGTTTCCTGAGCCGGTGAGCAGCTCGTACGGGGCGATGTTGCCGTGTCCCATTCGCCACTGGGCGGTAGACCAATGAAGCAGGGTGGCGCGTTCGGCGTAGGTCATGATGCCGCGGCGAGCCAACTCGGAGAGGGTGTCGCGTTTGTCGGTGAATCCGACCGCCGTCCGGTCCTTGCGACGGGCCAGCAGATCCTTAGCTTCCTCGATCGGGTCGGACCCGACAGTGCGTAAGTCGCGGCGAAACATCCGCTGCGACAACGCGAGTTCGTCGCCCTGGTAGGAGATGAGGCAGACGCCGATCTGGGTCACGGTGAGCAGCAGGGTGTCGTGCGTGATCGACGTTCCGTCACAAGTGTCGAGCTGCCCGCTGAAGAGCACCTTGCGGTGCACCTCTTCCAAGTCGACGGGTGCGGCCTGGTGGACACCCGCGTCGGCCGGGGCGTCGGGTGCCGTGCGGAGAAGCGGGAAGACGTCAGAGCGGACCACGTTCTGCACGCGCCGCTCCTGCTCGAGCGCGGGGCCGACCTCAGCCTCGAGCCGTTGATAGAGCGCGCCGAGATCGACGCCGGCGTGCCAGGTGCTCAGATCCAGTGTTCGTTCGATCGACTCGCCGGTTGCCGCTTTGAACTCGTCGTCACCGACGAGGAACTCGCCGTCACCGGCATGCTCATGCCCAGGCTGACTCATCATCGACTCGATCCGTCGACGGAGTTGGGGGAGCGCAGCAAGCTCATACGTGTCTCTCCGGCGCCGGGCGCGAAGTACGACGCCGCGCGGCGACATTTCCTGGAGGCTCTCGTCGGGCTGGTCTCATGACTCCGTCTCCTGGTCGTCGACCGTCGCCACGTCAGATTGCTCGGCGTCGCGAGGTTCAGCGAGGCCGATGGCGTCGAGCAGGCTGCGTGGGCGTTGTGGCCGCAGCCGAGCGATGTGGTTGGCGTAGCGCGTCGCGAGCCCGGCGGGCAGACCGAAGCGTTCGCGCAGAACAGCCCGCGAATCCGCAGCTGTCGCCGTCTCCCGCATGACAGACCGCATTGGCGCGAGCAGCTCCAACGCGAGGCGTTCCGCCCGGTCTTCGACTTGGGCTGTTGCACTCGACAGGTGCCCACCGTGGGCATCGCGCTCCAACAGGTGGGTGTGGAAGCCAACGGGGACGTCGGCAAGCAGCGCGTCGAACCGCTCAGCGTCGGTTGGTGCCCGTTCGCCGTCGAGGACCGCCAGGAGGTCCGGGCGCCTGCGAGCGACGTCTTCTCGGGGAAGCAGGTAGTCGAGGACGAAGTGTCCGATCTCGTGGGCCACGGTCACGCGGCGCTGATCATGGTCGTCGGACCGATCGACGAACAGGATGCCGACACCGGCGTAGGCGGCCAGGCAACCACGCAGTGGTCGATTTGCGACGGCTGCAAACGTCGGCAGTTGGTGGACCTGCAACCACTGGTCGAGGTTTGCCACAGTCAGGTCGTCGATCTCGATGATGGCGACGGGGAGGTTGATCAGGATGGGCAGCTGAAGGTCTCGCGGGAACTGCTCGGGTCCCGCGTTCTCGCCCCAGAACCGATCGATACCTTGTCCGAGCCACCCGGGCAGGGTCGTTGCGTTGGCGCCGATCTCCTCGAACTCGGTGTATGCCAGGGCGTGATCGCGAGCGGCGGCCATCAGGCCGTTTGAGCCTGGACTGGACGCCTGTGCGCTCCCGCGGCTGCCCAGCGCACCCACGGCATCGGCCGTGCGCAGGAAGTTCGCCAAGTCTTCTTCGGGCACCCGGACCCGGACAGAGATCGCGGTCAGATCGTGGGCGTAATGCTCTCGTCGCGGAAGCCGGCACAGTCCCAGTGCTGACAACGACGGGGCCGCGATCCCGAACTCGCTGGCTGGGTCGAGATGGGTGAGCTGCCGGTAGCGGTCGAGTTCGAACGCGAAGAACCCTGCGACCGTCCGCAGCCGGTCGGCCGTCTTGGCCACCAGGGCCGGGTCACTCATCGTTCTCGTCCAATCCGAGGCGACGCAGATGCCGCATGACCCGATCCTTGTGTCGCTTCACCGCAGCCGCGCGCTCGAGGGGTGGCAGATGCATCAGATCAAGCACCTTGGCGGCGGCGTCAGTGGAATGCACTCCATCGATGTACATCAGCCAGATCAACTGGCGGTCGCGCTCCTCGGGAAAGGCCGCTCGCACCGACACCAACACACGCGAGGCGTCCAGAACGGGCACGGCGTCGAGCCACGCCATCTGGTCACCCAACTGGACCGCAGCGTCGTCGCTATCCGGATCGTTGCGAGACAGGTCCGATTCCACGATCCAGTCTCGCTCAAATTTCTTCTGCGACGAGGCGTAGGCGTTGAGCAGATCGCCGTGCGCCTGCATGGTCAACCAGGTCAGCAGCGCCGACCGTGCCGGGTCATAGCGCCGCGGGGCTTGTAGGTAGATCACGATGACCTCCGTCGCCGCGTCGTGACAGGCGTCGATGTAGTTTTGGCTCGGCCATTTGGCTCGCAGCCGGCTGACGAGCGGATCGAGGAGCAGGTCTGCCGCGTCGAGTGACGCAGTGGGGTCGCCGCTGAGCAGGCGTTGGTGGATATCCAACGCCTGCTGTTGCAGCTGCGTTCCAGTGACCACTACGTCCAGCTTTCGTCTGGCTGCTGTCGTGAGATCACGACGGCTTCACGGCGTGATGATTCTATTATCGGCCGTCGACTCGCACCCTCAAGCCGGCATATCGGCGGGAGCCGCGCTCGCGAGCGCCTGCTCGATCCGGTTCAGGACGCTGGTGAGCTCGGCACTTAATTCGGCGACCTGGCCGGATGCCTCGCCGATCTTCTTCGCGGCGGCTGAATGCGCCCGCCTGATGGTGCTTACCCGCTCCAGCGAGCGGCGTGCCTCGTCGATCAACCGGCCAACCACATCGAGGTCGATGCCGTCATGATCCAGACGGGACTCGCGCTGCACAATCCAACGTGCCCACGCGCATGCCAATCGAAGCGCGGTCGGGTCGGCATCGCCCTTGTCATACACCACGATCGCGCGGTCGTTGAACACGGCGAACGGTGCCGGCACCGGGCAGTTATCCGCGCCAGAGAACACTGCGATGGCGGCGTAGGCATCGCGGTTCTCTGTGGCTCGGCGCAGCTCGTCCAGGGTGGCCTTGAGCGTGAGCCGACGATCCTTGCACTCGACGACGTAGCCGCCGGCTTGCCCGCCGATGCTGGCCGGGTCGACCTGAACAACGATGTCGCCGACCCGCCCTCCCGTCGCACCGTCGAGCCGACCGACCGCTTCGGCAATGTCGCCTCGTTCGGCCGTAATTGCCGTGACCGCGAAGACCACCTGGTCCTCGAATGCCATGCCCTTCACGGCGCTGCGCTCCAGCGCGATCGCCGTCGCGGTAGCGCTCGCCTTGTCCGCCGTGATCTGCTCGGCCAGTCGACCGACCGCGTCGAGCACGGTCGCGACCTGGTCACGCACCCCGGTCAGCAGGCGCGACAACGGGCTGTCGTCAGCATCCGGGTTCAACAGCCGACGTGTCGCGGAGATCCCGTGCTCGGGATGCCCGAGAAGGTCTGCAGTCGTGCCCGTCACCCGTGTCGTGGTGTCGTCGAGGAGCGACCGCAATTGAGTCTCCAACGTCGCGAACGAATTCTCCACTACTGCCGTGTCGACGCTGACCTGGGCGATCGCCAGGGCCCGGGCTCCGGTCGACAGCGCCCGCTGGACCACGGCCTCAGCATCCCCTGAGCCGACGACGAGTGTGAGCAAGTCCGGATCCGCGCTCGCCAGGTCGTGAATGTGGACGACGCCATCGACGGCATATACGTTCGGATCGGGAAGGGATGCAAGCTGCGCTGTCATCGACGTGCTTCTCTCTAGGACGGCCACCCCGATGGCGGCCTCTACATACCCCCTTCCGGCGTAATGAGCTGATCGCGACACCAAGTGGGTATGGCCTGAGCGTTTCGCTTGCCTACTCCTGTCGGCAGTCGGCGCTCACTCCTCCGATGTCCACTGAACTTGCTGCGTCCAGTCGTCGCCGCCCTCCTCCGCTATGCCGATCTCGGCTAAGCCAAGGGGTATTTGCGCAAGAGGCGCCGCACGAGGCTGGAGCAGGGGTCACGCCGATCGCCATCGGGGCCCCGTGCCCGCCAAGAGCGTCACGAACTGAGTCCTGCTTTTCGGCGGTCGAGCCGTCCGCCTCGTGGCGCTCATGAATTCGTCGCCGGTGACATAGCTCAACGTGTGTCCAGTGCTCTGGCTCCAAGCTGTTGGCTCAATTCGCTGAGCTTTTGCAGAGCCAACTCGATCATGGCGTGACCGCGCGCTCGGCAGTACCCGTTCTCGCCGGCAGCTGGGCCGGGGCAGTCAGTTGTGTTTGACCCGACCCAAGAGGTCCACGTGCAACTGACAAGCGCGCAGCTAGACGAGAAACTTCAAGGTGCGGCGACTCCGAGCCTGCTCGCCGAGATGTACGCCCTCCTGCGCATCGAGCCCGTGGTTGGCTTCCAGTCCAGCGGAGTCAGTGCAGGCAGTGACGACCTTGCCCGGATCGTGGCGCGCCAGGGGCTTACGCCACGGACTCAACGCCTGCGACAAGCCCCGGTCCAGGCCCGAAGCCGGACTGTCTCGATTAACGCCACCGCACCTGCCTGGGACACGGTCTTGGTCGCTGTCGTGTCGATATGGACACGCGGGTACAACCCGATATTCTTCACCCGGAAGGTGCTCCTTGTTGGGACCTGACCCCGAGTAGTGGACACGCTCAATCCCTGCTTCGGTGGGGTGGAAGCGAGATGATCCACTCATGGCGAGGAAGAACTACTCCGAGGAGTTTCGCCGCGACGCTGTCGAGTTGTATCG
>NZ_JAVREH010000090.1:0-8507 GCF_031845305.1 Jatrophihabitans lederbergiae
TACAACTCGACAGCGTCGCGGCGAAACTCCTCGGAGTAGTTCTTCCTCGCCATGAGTGGATCATCTCGCTTCCACCCCACCGAAGCAGGGATTGAGCGTGTCCACTACTCGGGGTCAGGTCCCGTGCAGGCTTTCGGCCATCAGGTCCACCCTTTGGCCCGCTGCGGCAGCCACCTCCCACCGGTCGAGCATCGCGTTTGTAGCCTGCACGATGTTGGGTGCCAGCGCCTCGACTGCCTTGCGAAGGAACACCGGTTGCACGGTGCGACGGTGGGCACGCCATGCCGGGCCGTCCGTAGTGAGCAAACCCGAACCCATCACGGTCGCGAACTGCTCGTACAACGTGCCCCGGACGTAGTTGCTGTTGTTGTCGACCAATACCCGCTGCACAGCGGCTGGCTCTGTCACCAGGTGCATGGTGATCGGGCCCAGCCCGACTCGAGCGACCTGGCCGTAGTCGCGGTTCACTCCCAGCAGGAAGCCGGCGGTGTCCTTCTTCCAAGCAGGCAGGCTCCCCAGTACAGGGACTCCCTTGGGCCCTGGAGCGAGAGTTGGACCAGCGTTCATGACGAGACTCCCTTGATCGCAGTGGCGAGCGCGACGGCACGCGCCGCCGGCTGCGGCACCGGGAAACGCTTGCGCACGATCAACCGGTCGAACAGGCGATCCGACAAGACCCTGCGCAGCCCGAGAGTGGTGTGAGCCAGCAGGCCCACGGGATAGCGGGGTCGAGGCTTGTCACTGCTGATTACCTGCTCGATGACCCGCGCCACATCATCCGAGCCCACCGCCAGGCTGCCCGCCAGGGTCCGCCGCGTTCGGCCGTAGATGGCTCCGTAGTATTCGGCCGCCCGCGTGCCGAAGTCGCCGTAGGGTCCATCTTCGCCTCGTTGCAGCGACTTCACATAAGGAACTCCGAACTCCGTGAGCACTGGTCCTGGCTCCACCAAGACCACGCGGATACCGAAATTCTCGACCTCGAGTCGCAGGGCGTCACTCAACGCCTCGATGGCGTGCTTGGAGGCGTGGTAGTAACCGCCGCCCGGTACGGCGTAACGACCGAAGATGGAGGATAGGTTGACGATCGTGCCACTGCCCTGGCGCCGCATTCCCGGCAGTACCAACTGGATGAGCCGGGTCGGGCCGAAGACGTTGGTCTCGAATTGCTCGCGTATCTCCTCAGCGCATGCCTCTTCCACCGTGCCCGACAGCCCGTACCCGGCGTTGTTCACCAGGACGTCGACGGAGCCGCTCTCAGCCTCGATTCGCGCTACCGCGTGGCCCATCGAACTCTCGACGGTGACATCGACCTGCAGCGTGCGCAGACCTGCGTCGGCAAGCTCTGGAAGCCGCAGATCGAATGGGCACCACTCTTTGGGGATAGCGGTCGCCTTGGGTCGCTATGCCTCTGGGTTCGCGCCGTCCGCACCTAACTTGGTCCCGACGTGAGCACGCCGCAGGGCATTTAGTTCAACGAGATTTTGAACAGGCGAACCGAGCGGGCTCAAGACTTGATGGAGTATGCGAGCGCGTATTCAGTCTTGAGATCTTCGTACACATAAGTGGTCGCCACTCGGTTCCACCGGTGCCCCAACAGCAGCGCGAGGCCCGCCGGGCATGCCATGAATAGGTGAATGCGTGGGCTAGTCCGTGCTGCGCGGCGGGCGACGTCACGGATACCCACCGCTAGCGCGACAGCCTGCGCGGGGCTCGCAATAGCGTCGTCCTTGGCATGGCCGGACGGCACCGAGACGGTGATAACGTCCCCGACGGCTGTCTTCGTATCCCGGAGCCAGTCGATCACGTCCGGTGTGGCATTCGTGGCAATATCGACGACCATCGCGGTGTCGCCGCCTTGCCCGAGCGTAGTGATGTCCGTGCGCGGCGTTAGAACCTCAGCGTAGGGATGATCCGAGTTCCAGATCTGAGGTCCTTGCTTCCACGCGACGTCGACGCCTGTGACCTTGCGTAGCGCCGCGCCGACGGCGAATCCTGTCGCGAGCCGAATGCTGCCGGTGACGAGGACGGCGTCGACGCCGGCGAGGTGGTTCGGTAAGTCATCCAGATCCGCTGCGAGGTCGTCCCACGTCGCCGGCAATCTCGGGCGGCGGCGGGCGTAGGGTTCGTCCCCGTCGAAGCGGTCGACCCAGTCGAAGGCGTAGAGCGCCTGGTCGGCGACCGGGTCTGGCTTCAGGGTGGCGATGGACACTGTAGGCCACACTCGGCCGGCGCCGAAGCCAAGGTCACTGACGGCGCGGATGGTCTCAAGGTCAATGCGTCGCATGGTGTGGATGACGAGCTGTTCGATCCACGCTATAGCAGCCAGCAATGCGGGCGCGTCACTACGTAGACCAGTCGCGGCCATCAGGTGGGTGACGTTCTCCTCTAGACGGTATGAGGGTCGTGGCTGGGGCCCACCGCATGTGAACGTGGGTTGCTGGCGGGGTGGTCCTGCCGGTAGAGCCACAGATGTGGGGGCCCCAGTGGTGTTTCAGCGTACGAGTGTTGGTCTGGATGTGCATGCGCGGTCGGTTGCTGCGGCGGCGATCGATGGACAGACGGGTGAGATCACGCGGCGGAAGATAACGCCGGACCACGGCGAGATTTTGGCGTGGATCCTGTCGCTGGCTGGGCCGGCGCGGGTGGTCTACGAGGCTGGGCCGACCGGGTTCGGGCTGGCTCGTTTCCTGCTCGCGGCCGGGATCGAATGCCTGGTTGCGGCGCCGTCGAAGCTGCAGCGCCCGGCCGGTGACCGAGTCAAGACCGACGCGCGTGACGCGCTGCATCTGGCTCGATTGCTGCATCTGGGTGAGGTCACATCAGTCACGATCCCGAGCGTCGAACAGGAGGCTGCCCGGGACCTGGTCCGGCCCGTGAAGACGTCCGCGGTGATCTGATGTCGGCCCGGCACCGGGTCTCGAAACTGCTGCTGCGACAGGGAATCGTCTACTCCGGTGGCAAGGCCTGGACTGGCGTCCACGACACGTGGCTGCGCCAGCAACGCTTCGAGCTGCTGGGGTTGCAGATGGCCTATGACACTGCCTACGAGACGATGCTGGCTACCGTGGCTCGCCGGGATCGGCTCGACAAAGCGATCGCCGCGATGGCCGCTGACTCGCCGTTCACGCCGGTCGTGGACCGGCTGGGGTGTCTGCGTGGGGTGTCGACGCTGACGGCGTTCGGGCTCGCGGTGGAGATCGGCGACTGGCAGCGGTTGTCCGGGCGCAGCATCGGCGCTTACCTGGGCATGACCCCGACCGAATCCTCCTCCGGGCAGTCTCGCTCGCAGGGCGGGATCACCAAGACCGGCAACGGCCATGCCCGCCGGCTGCTGATCGAAGCGGCCTGGCACCACCGGCAGCCCTACCGTGCACCCGGTGTCGATCTACGTCGCCGCTGGGAGCACGCACCATCGGTGGCGGCCGCTCGAGGTCACGCCGGCAACCGGCGACTACACACCCGCTGGCAAGCCTTCATCGACCGGAAGAAAACTCCGGTGATCGCCAACGCCGCGATCGCCCGCGAGCTGGCCGGCTGGTGCTGGTCCCTGGCCGTCCTCGACGCCTGACCCCGGCCCACAGATGTCCGTCCGGCAACCCTGATGGTGACGGCAGCGTGAGGAGTAACCCGCGGCACGCCCTATGAGCAATCCTCTTTACTTGATAAGGGGATCACGCTCGATGTCTAGACCCGCGGCACGCTCCCGCCGAACAGCCCGTCCTGCGGTAACCAACCCGCGCATATCAGAGTGACCACGCGTCGACACCGACACGCCCGCCACCCCCAGACCCGGACGGTCCAGAAGCGGTCTCCCCGACGACGGCCGGGGAGACCGCTTCACCCTGCCTACTTGACAAACTCACCCACATATCAGGGCGTGTCTCCGGGATGTAGGCGGTCGGGGGCGAGATCTTGTTCGGTATGGCTGCTGTGGTGTTCTCAGATGAGGCGTGGGCGCGGATCGAGCCGTTGCTGCCGAGCTCGGAGGGGTTGCGCGGGGGGCGCTTTCGGGATCACCGTCTGGTGCTGGAGGCGATCGCGTGGCGGTTCCGGACCGGCTCGCCGTGGCGGGACCTGCCGGAGCGGTTCGGGCCGTGGCAGACGGTGTGGAAGCGGCACGACAGGTTCAGCGCTGACGGGACGTACGTGCGGCTGCTGCAGGCGGTGCAGGCGGACGCAGACGCGGCTGGGGACCTGGACTGGGTGGTGTCAGCGGACTCCACGATCGCCCGTGCGCATCAGCACAGCGCCGGGGCCCGGCCGCAGGCCTGTCAGGTCAGGGGGGGCTCGGTCGAACTACAAGGATCTGCGCCTGGAGCCGGTTGATCATGCGATCGGGCGGTCGCGGGGCGGCTTGACGAGCAAGGTTCATCTGGCGTGCGACGGCCGGGGACGGCCGCTGGCGATGCTGCTGAGCAGCGGGAACACCAACGACACCCAGCTGCTCGGGCCGTTGCTGGCGCAGATTCGGGTGCCTCGGCAGGGTCCTGGAAGACCACGGACCCGGCCCACCCGGCTGCTCGCGGACAAGGGCTACAGCTCCAGGACGAACCGTCGCATGCTCAGCGGTCGCGGCATCGCGGTGACGATCCCCGAGCGGGAGGACCAGAAGCACCACCGCACGGCTCGGGGCAGCGCCGGCGGCCGGCCCTACAGCTTCGACAACAGCGCCTACCGCGACCGCAACGTCGTCGAACGCTGCTTCGCCCAACTCAAGCAGTGGCGCGGCATCGCCAGCCGCTTCGACAAACTCGCCACCAACTACCTCGGCGGCGTCGTCCTAGCCAGCCTCGCCCTCTGGCTCAGGACATGATCCGGGAGACAGACCCTAGCACGGTAACGCCACTGCCTACCTTGCCAGAGCCGAAAGTGCTCGTGCTCGGTCGCGGTTCGTCGCCGAGCGCTAATGGGCGGGTCTGCTGGACGAGCCGCGGTCGGGCCGGCCGCGCGCCGTGTCCGATGAGCAGTTTCCCATCGAAGCAATCGTGGTGACCTGCAACTAGCTGTCCGTGCTGCCCGACAATGGCGCATGGGTCCGTCGCATCCCTGTCAGGGACGGTATGGCAATGGCTGACCCCGCCTCGGCGAACGCCGAGCGGGTTTAAGGTAACTCACCGCTACGTTTCGATGCTGAGTGGCAGCCCGCGAAAACAACGATAATCAGAGAAGTGAGCACCCACGGAACGTCTGATGCGCCGTCGTCGTTGATGCACTCGATTTCTTCACATCGACCCGTACCGGTGGGCTGTCGAGCAGTCCATCGCTTCTTCGGGAGGTTTCGCTGCAAGCGTGCGTCGAAGGATGGCCCACGGAAGACCGCTTGAGTGCAGTCAATTAGGTACATCCGCCGACCCCGCCACACGGTCAGCCCGGAGCGACTCGACGACTCATGCCACGAAGATCCGACACACTGGTTGCACAGTGCGGCCAGGTGCGGCGGACGGTGTCACCATCGGCGGCCACGAGCGAGTCGCACCGGGCCGACCGTCGTGGGCGAGGTCAATGTTCACCCCGTGCTGGCGGCCCGCGATGATCTCGTCGCGGGCCAGGCCGTTGCGACGTCGCGGGCGGTGTCCATCAGCTCCCGCCGGGACGTCCGGCCCACGACCCGAGCCGCGTCACTGGGACAGATCTCGGACTCGGGCTTCGGGGCCGCAGCAGGTGCGCATCACCGCGGCGAACCCATCAGCTCGGCCACCAGCTTCTTGCGAAGCGACTCCGGAATGACTGGATCGCTGGCCCGCCGACGCCGGCCGTCCACGACGATGTACCGCCGTCCGCCGTCCGCTCAGCACCTGAGGTCTCGCTCATACGGTCATTCTCCGCCGCCGACGTGATCAGCAGCGACGCCTCAGGTGAATGCCGACTGACACGGTCAACCCGGCGACATCTTCGGCGACCTGCGGCCTGCAACCGGCCGGAGTGGCGCGGGGATCGCCTGCGCCACTCCGGCTCGCCTACTGCTCGGTCGGCACGGGATGCAGCCAACCCTCGGTGTCCCGGGCGAGCCCATGGTGCAGATCCATCAAGGTCCGGCGGAGTGTCATCGTCACCGGTCCAGGCAGCCCGTCGCCGACCGTCCAATCGCCGCCCGCCGGGTCGCGGACCGTACCGACCGGCGTGACCACAGCGGCGGTGCCGCAGGCGAACACCTCGGAGATCGTCCCCTCGGCGCATTCCTGTCGCCATTGCTCCACCGAGATCCGTTCTTCCCGGGTTCGGTAGCCCAACCGCTCGGCCATGGTCAGCAACGCGTCCCGGGTAACCCCCGGCAGCAGTGAGCCGGTGAGCTGAGGCGTAACGACCTCGTTGCCGGTGCCGGTGCTGCGGACGAAGAACAGATTCATTCCGCCCATCTCTTCAACCCACCGCCGCTCGATCGCGTCGAGCCAGACCACCTGGTGGCAGCCAGCTTCCTGCGCCTGCCGCTGCGCCACGAAGGATGGCGCGTAGTTACCGGCGACCTTGACATTGCCGGTGCCTCCAGGAATTGCCCGGCAGTAGTCCCGGCTGATCAGTACCGACACCGTGTCCACCCGGTCTCCGAAGAATCCGCCGGCGACGAAAGCCATCAGCAGGAAGCGGTAGTTCTCCGATGGGCGCAACATCAAGGACTCATCGGTTGCGAACATGAGCGGTCGCAGATACAGGCTGTGCGCGGGATGGTCGGACAGCCACTCTTGGTCGGCGGCGACGAGTTGGTTTACCGCACTCATGAAAATGTCGGTGGGCAGCTCCGGCATGGCCAGTCGGCTGGTGGAGGTCTGAAACCGACGGGCGTGTTCGCGGGGCCGGAACACCACCATCGAGCCGTCGGCGCGCCGGTGCGCTTTTAAGCCTTCGAACGCGACCTGGCCGTAGTGCAGCCCGATCATTCCGGGGTGGATGGAGAGGTTCTGAAGCTGGCCGAACTCAGGCTGGTGCCAGCCTTCCGCAGGCGACCACAGCATGCTGAACATGTGGTCGGTGAAGATGTCCCCGTGCCCGGGATTCGTGACGGCGGCTCGGCGGGCAGGGCGGACCGAGCTGGTCTGCTCAACTGTGGTCATGGCGGGTTCCTTTAGACGAGAGGGGCGAAGAAGTAGGTGTCGCGCCGGGTAAACCGGCCGTCCGCACCGACGGTGAAGAAGTCGGAGAACCGCAGCTCGACCGAGCGCCCGTCACGCAGCACGCCGGTGAAGTTGCCCTGCACAGCGATGTGCGGGCTGTTCGCGAGGACCGTGCTGATCGAGTGTGTGCCCTCTCGAATCACCCGCTGGTCGCGGTAGAAGGCGGTCATCTCGGCGCTACCCACGATGGGCTGGTAGCCGGGGCGGTGATAGGTGGCATCCGGCGCAAACAGCGCGACCAGGCCGGGCACGTCGCCCTCGTCGACGAGCGCGTAGTAACGCAGCACCGCGGCGACGGCCGACGTCTGCGAGCCGCCTTCCACCTCGGGGGTAACGCTGGGGTCTGTCGTGATGGACAAGGTCGTTCTCCTTTCGGGGGTCAAGATCGGGTGGCTATTACGGGTTCGCGAGATGCAGACCGCAGCCGGTCTGCGATGACCGGAACGATCAGGGACAAGGCCGGCTGGTTGAGTAGGGCGCCGTGGGCCTGCGGGATCTCATGCACGGTCACCTCACCGGTCAGGTAGGGCTGCCAGTCGGCCGGCATCGGGTCGGTCGCCACCTTGCCCGCGGTGGCATGGAAGATTTCGACGTCAGCGTCGAGCAAGCTCGGGCGGTGCCGCAGCAGCATGGCCACATTGGCGGCGAACACGGCCGGCAACGCCCTGATCGCCACTGGGTCGAGCTCCGCTACCAGCCCGTTGCCCTCGCTGGCGATACGCTCGAAGTCCTCGGTCCGCAGGGCAGCGGCATCTGGACCGAGGTCATAGCCCAGCGCCAGCAGGAGCGCGGCCAGTACCTTCGGATCCTGTGGATCGACGTCCACGACACCCTCATCCAGTGGGTAGCCGTCGAGTATGGCCACCAGCCCTACCTGCTGGCCGTCGGCCAGGAGTTGCGCCGCCATGGCATGTACGACCACGCCGCCGAAGGACCAGCCCAGTAGGTGATAGGGCCCTTCCGACTGGACGGCGCGGATGCAAGCGACGTAGTCCGCTGCCATCGCTTCGATGTCGACCGGTATCCCGGCGGGGTCGCTGAGGCCCCGCGCCTGGATCCCGTACACCGGCTGGTCACCGTCCAGGTGCGACAGCAATCCCAGGTAACTCCATGCGAGACCCGTACCCGGATGCACGCAGAACATCGCCGGTTTGTCACCCGCCGCGCGGATCGGTAGGACAACTCCGAGCGGGTCGCCCGGATTGGACTGGGCCAGCCGGTCGAGAAGGGCAGCTGGCGTAGGCACGTCGAAGAGCGTCCGCAGATCGAGGGGGGACCTGACCCCGAGTAGTGGACACGCTCAATCCCTGCTTCGGTGGGGTGGAAGCGAGATGATCCACTCATGGCGAGGAAGAACTACTCCGAGGAGTTTCGCCGCGACGCTGTCGAGTTGTATCG
>NZ_JAVREH010000091.1:0-8295 GCF_031845305.1 Jatrophihabitans lederbergiae
GGCAGCGACGGCGTCCGCGTCCAACGGGTCAACTCGGCGCGGTCCTCAGCGAGCATCTGCACGGCAACAGTCAACGACATACACCATGCTACCGCGAGGTACAGCTACTTCATTCACGCAACACTAGGCCACGGGGTCGGCGAACTCCGACCCGCGTACCTTATCCGTCGATAGGCACCGGGCACGGCGCAGTCGGTCGGAGCGCATATGACGAAATCTAGTTCCGATCCCGCAAGATCAAACGACCGGATCTGCCGAGATGCAGATACCTAACTAGTCCAGACTCCAGCGGTCGGCCTGTGCGGTCCTTAACGCCGTGCCGATGTCGCCACCAGACGATAGATTCGTTGCATCGAACGCGTCGACAGCATCTGTCGCAACGCTGAGCCTTGGTGGGTGATGTGAACCTTTTGGACCGCATTGATCAGCGGCTGTCGGACCTCCGTGCACGGATCAATCCGCATGACTTCGAAGAGTGTGCGACGTCGTTGCTGAGTCCTATCCATCCGGGACTGGTCCCGATTACCGGTGGAACGGACTTCGGACTCGACGCGGAGATAACTGCAGATGGCAGGATCACCGGTCTCATTATCACGTCCTCGCGGAACTGGTCGAGCGCCAAGCGAAGTCTTCATGACAGTCTTCGGTCGATGAGGAAGAACGGCCGTCCGGTTCATCACGTGGTGGTTGTGAACCTGGTTGAGGCGAACAGGCAGAAGCGGGAGAAGCTGCGACAGCTTGCCCAAGGTTTCGATTGTGAGCTTGTGCAGGTCTACGACCGGCATTGGTTTGCGAACCAGTTCCGGGAGAACCCGGACTGGCGGCAGAAAATCTTGGGCATTGAAGGTGGTCCGTTCAGTTTCTCGCGTGAGCCGCGCGGGGCTTGGCCTGACGAGCGACAGCTGCCGACGGTTGGACGGGACGTTCTGATCGAGAAAGTGAATGATACTGCCGCCGACGTCATTCTGTTCGGGGTTCCTGGCGCCGGGAAGAGCCACGTAGCAAGCAAGCTCGATGGCGTCTTGTTCCTTGAGCGGCAGCCAATACCGGAGCGGCTTCTGGACGATCTCATCTCAACCAAACCCGATGTGGTCGTGGTCGACGACGCCGGCGCACGTCTGGATGACGTCGACCTGCTGCTGCACTCGCGGGATGCAGAGGGGATCGCTTTTCGTGTCGCGGCGACGTGTTGGCCTCATGAGATCGACCGTGTTGCAGACCATCTTCCGGGTTCGGTCCGGTTCGAAGTCGACCTGCTCAGCCGTGAAGAGCTCGGATCGCTCCTTCGTGAGCGCGGCATCACTCGGCTCTCAGTCATAGTTCACCTGCTCGCTCAAGCGGACGGACGTCCGGCTTGGGCCTTGAACCTGGCAGACCTCCTCATCCGGGACAGCGACTGGAGCTCGGTATGGACCGGTAAGGCGCTGCGACCAGATATTTGCCTTTTTGCGGCGTTCGAACGCGTCCGATGATGCGGTTGACGTGCTTGGCACGCTGGCTCTTGTCGGTCAGGTCCAAGAGGACCAGCTGCGGCGGCTCGCTGACCTTTTGCAGCTGCGGCAGCCGGAACTGGTGCGTCTGATCCGGTCGGTCGCTATCGCCGGACTGGTGGATGTGCAGCAGGTGGCTTACTACGATCCGGAGACTGGACGCACCGAATGGAGCAAGACGTACCGGGTTCAGCCGCAAGTTATCGCGGCCAGCGTTGCCGCTGAGGTCTTCTTCGCTGGTGGCCCGTCGCCGGTTCGGCTGCGTGAGGTCCAGGATGCTTTCCCGGAGTTGGCTGCCGAGATCGTGCAAGTCCAGATCTACACTAAGCTGCTCGGTGCGACCCACCCTGTGGTTCCGACTCCGGCAGAGCTCGCGGCAGTGTTGCCGGCTGCAGTATCCGCCAAGAAGGACGGGGAGCTCCTTCGGAGCTTTGGGCAACTGGGATCGGATCAGGCGCAGTTCGTCGTCGATATCCAGGTCGCCCGTGTGACTGCGGCTGTCGACGCCGGGCGCCCATCGGTCGCCGAAAGCGAAGCGAAGCTCCTCGCCGCGCGAGTGTCTGAGGCGCTCGATGCGAATACCCCTGGCCCCGTTCGCTCATTCGTCCGCGTGCTCACCCTTCTCGAGAGCAAGGAATGGAACATCCGGCCCGCAGCCAGAGAGCTGGTCGAGGAGGTTCGCGCCCCCCGCAACGGAGACCAGCCACAGTTGGCGGATCTGTTGAAGCTCATCGAGGCCATCGAAGCCATTCCGACGACGGAGCTCAGGAACGCGGTTTGGACCGCGCTCGCCTGTGAGGTTCTTGCCCCGACGTTCGACGGCAACTACATGAACCCCGAAGTCGTTCAACAAATGGTTCTGCAATCCTTCACCTGGGCGGCCACGCACATGGAAGCGCTCTTCGCAGCGATGCAGCCGGCGTTGGCTGCGCGAGCACCAGATATGGCGCCAGGCGATCTGCTCGAAGTCGTCGATCTGCTGGATAAGTGGGTTCGCGTCGCGAACGGGTACGGCCTGCCGTTCGGTGGCAAGACCAATGAGGAGCAGGAGCGTTCGGGTGAACGCATCGCCCGAAGCATCGCGTCGACTATCGCCCCAGTCACCTCAATGCCTGGTGTGCGGGCGAAGTTCAATAAGGCCGCGAAAAGCCTCGGAATGCGACTCGAGGAACCAGACCAGCTGTTCGCGGCCCTGACCAACGAACACGAACGCCTCCGGGACTACAGCGAGGTGCGGCGCCGGAAGGAAGCCGCACTGGACGCGGCCCTGGCTCCTTTCCAGCAGCAGCCTCCTGATGTTCTGATGGAGTGGCTCAAGGAACACGAAGCCGAGCTCGCAGTCGTTGGTCAGGTCACTCTTGGCGCGTGGCAGGTTTTGTCGCGGCTCGCGTACCAACCCGACCCGGAGCCAGATAAGTGGCTCGCGGCCGCCATCGACCATGGCCGCGCAGGCTCAGCCGCCTCACTCATCGAGGTCTGCGTGCGCAGAGATCTGCTGACCAAGACGATGACCACCCAACTACTTGATGACCCCACTGGGCGCTGCGGCCTCGTTTCTGCCGTCATCGGCCTGGCGACAGACTCCGAACTCGTGAACACCGTTATCGAGCAACTCACCGGCGAGGACATCCAGCAACTCGGCTCGGCCTACGTCCTCAAAGGCGTGCCTCAAGCGACCAGGCACGCGCTGTTCACGCGCCCCGACCCAAACGTCCGTGGCATTGCAGCGGCTCTTTGGGCCGCCGAATGGTCCTACGATAACGAACCCATGCCCAACGACCCTGAATGGCTGAACGCCATGAGGGACTTCACCGTCCGGACCGGCCGCCGGAATGACGACATGCAAGGGCAAGCCCTCAAAGCCCTCGCCGCAGTCTCACCTGAGACCTTTGCAGACCTCCTGGTCAAGCACGTCGACGCCAGCGCCACGGGCGGCGGGCACGACGACTTCGACGAATGGGAAGAGAGCGCCAGGTCGCTGACCGCAGCGGACCGGCGCTCGCTTTGGAGCAGGGTCCGAGAAACCAAGATGGCGCACGAGCTCTTCTGGGTCATCGCCGGCAAAGACGCCGACTGGATCACCGAGACGGTCAGCGACCCCGCGTTCGATGTGCCACTCCGCAAACTCCTCGGTGCATCGCGCTTCCAGTTCGGCCCCCGGTACCCACTGGAAACTCTCGGCGAGATGTTGCGCCCGCTGAACTGGGAGCCCGACGACCTCCTCCGTACCCTGGACGTCGGGTCCTTCTCCGGCGAAGACCACGAGCGCCATGCGAACAAACTCGACACACTTCGCCGCCTCGCTGCGTCCGACGATCCAGACATCGCCCGTCTAGGCGAACGCGGCGTCGAGATCTACGAACCGCTACTCAAGAAAGCGCTCGCGGAGGCACGCCAAGCCGCAGTGCACGGCACACACGGTTTCTGAAACTCGGTTCCCATGCGTACGCGCGGCACCCGTGAGTGGCGAGCCCTGCGCGATGATCCATCGTTGGACAGGTTGCGAAACCACCCGCGCGTTCCGTTCGTACAACTCAAATGCTGTCATCTGCCGCTGACCGGGCGATAGTCGTCGATCGGCGCCCCCGCTGAACGAATGGGACCCCTGCGTGCCGCGTCGCGCGACAGCACGTCACTCGTGCCCTCGAACAGCTGCTACCACCGGGGATAGAAACTGTTCGGCCGCATAGGGGTGCTGGTAACGGTGCTGTCACCAGCCCCAATGGGGGCGGCCGACGGGGTTGGTCGTGCGGGAATGATTGCGCTGTATGGAGCCAGCTGGGTTTGACGTCGACGAGCTGATCGAGTTCTGGACGCTGCTGGATGAGGATCGGGAGCTGCTCGTCGGCAAGCGAGGTGCAACGGCGCTAGGGTTCGCGTTGCTGCTGAAGCATTACAGCCGGTATGGCCGTTTCCCGCGTGGACGTTCTGAAATCCCGGACGAGGTCGTCGCGTTCGTTGCCCGCCAACTCGGCGTCGCCGCCGTCGATCTCGGATTCTATGAGTGGGCTGGCAGCACGATCGAGTATCACCGTGCCCAGGTTCGGGATCATTTGGGCTATCGCCTGGCGACGGTCGCAGATCAGGAGACGTTGACGGGCTGGCTGTCGGAAGCCGTCGCGCACGCGGAGCGTCGACCTGATCGAGTCCGGGAGGAGCTCCTGGTCGAGTTCCGGCGGCTACGGATCGAGCCACCGACAGCTGGCCGGTTGCTTCGGATGGTTCGTTCAGCGTTGCGCACAGCGGAGCGGGACTGGGCATCACGCATCGAGGGACGACTTGGTCCTGCGGCGACGGCCCGGCTGCTCACGTTGATCGCGACCAACGAGGATGAGGCCGGCGAGGACGACAGCGACGAAGCTGGATCACTGCTGTCGTTGATCAAGGCCAGACCGGGCAATGTGAGCTTGGAATCGATGATGACCGAGATCGGCAAGCTGCAGGCGGTTCGTGCTTTGGGCCTGCCGGCCGGGCTGTTCGCCGATGTCGCTCCGAGAATCCTCGATGACTGGCGGGCCCGGGCCGCGGTAGAGGCACCGTCGCATCTACGCCGCCATCCGCAACCGCTGACGGTGACGCTGCTGGCGGCGCTGGTGCATCAACGGGAACGCGAGATCACCGACACGCTGGTTGAGCTGCTAATCGCGACGGTGCACCGGATCGGTGCCCGCGCCGAACGCCGGGTCACGAACGAGCTGATCAACGCGTTCAAGAAGGTCACCGGCAAGGAAAACATCCTGTTCTCGATCGCCGAGGCCGCGCTGTCCGCCCCGGATGACGCGGTACGGGAGGTGGTGTTCCCGGCCGTCACGGGCGGGGAACAGACGCTGCGGGAGCTGGTCCACGAGTTCAAGACGAAGGGCCCGGTGTATCGGCGGATCGTGCAGACCACGTTGCGGTCTTCCTACACCGGCCACTACCGGCGCGGGCTGATCGCGCGCTGCTGGAGGTGTTGGAGTTCCGCAGCAACAACACCGCCCACCGGCCCGTAATCGACGCCCTCACCCTGATCACCCGCTACGCCAAGGCCGGCAACCTCACCTACTACCCGATCGGTGAGACCATGCCCACCCATCGCGGCACGAGCGGGGACTGGTCGGATCTGGTGTACCGGGCCGACACCCGCGGCCGTCAGAGGGTCGCCCGGATGGTCTACGAGGTGGTCACCTTCCAAGCGTTGCGCGAGCAGTTGCGGTGCAAGGAGATCTGGGTCGTCGGGGCCGACTCGTGGCGCAACCCCGACGAGGACCTACCCGCAGACTTTGAGCAGCGCCGAGGCCAGAACTACGGTGAGCTGCGCAAACCGCTGGACCCGGCCATGTTCATCCACGACCTGCGCAGCGAGATGACCGCCGCGTTGGGCGAATTGAACACCGCGGTCCCCGGCCTGGAGTGGCTCGACATCACCGACCGGGCATCGGGTGCGATCACCTTGTCCAAGTTCGAGGCGGCGCCGGAGCCGCGCAACCTGCGTCGTATCAAGGCCGAGGTGCAGCGTCGGTGGGGCACCGTCGCCCTGATCGACATTCTGAAGGAGGCGGTGCTGCGTACCGGCTGCCTCGCAGACGTCAGCGCCGTCGCCGGGAGCGGCACCCTGCCGGTGGATGTGCTGGCCGAGCGGCTGATGCTCGCGATCTACGCCTACGGGACCAACACCGGGATCCGTGCCGTCGCCGCCGGCGGCGGACACGGCCACACCGAGGACGAGATCCGCTACGTACGTCGGCGCTATCTCACCCGCGACACCGCCCAAGCCGTCGCGATCGGTATAGCCAACGCCACCTTCACCGCGCGGCAACAGAGCGTGTGGGGCGAGGGGTCGACTGCGGTCGCGTCAGACTCGACGCATTTCCGGTCCTATGACCAGAACATTTTCACCGAATGGCACTCCCGCTACGGCGGGCGCGGGATCCTGATCTACTGGCACGTCGAGCGCGGCTCGATGGTCGTGCACTCCCAGACGCTGCGGGCCTCCGCGTCGGAAGTCCACGCCATGGTTGAGGGCGCCATCCGGCACGGCACCACCATGAAGGTCGAAGGAAACTACGTCGACAGCCACGGCCAGTCCGAGATCGGGTTCGGCATCACCCGCCTGCTTGGGTTCGACTTGCTCCCGCGGATCAAACAGATCAACAAGGTGCGGCTCTACCGACCAGCAGCCGGGCAGCCTGACGCCTGCCCCAACCTGGCGCCGGCGTTGACCCGCCCGATCCGGTGGGATCTGGTCGAGCAGAACTACGACCAAATGATCAAATACGCGACCGCGATCCGCCAGGGCACCGCCTCGACCGAGGCGATCCTGCGCCGCTTCACCCGCTCCGCGTCACACCCGACGTACCAGGCGATGCTCGAAGTCGGTCGGGCGCAACGCACGATCTTCGTCGCCCGCTACCTACGCAGCCGGGAGCTGCAACGCGAGATCACCGAGGGGCTGAACGTAGTCGAGGCGTTCAACGGCGCGAACTCCGTCATCTACTACGGCAAGGGCGGCGAGATCGCGTCCAACCGCCAAGACGAGCAAGAGATGACCGTGCTGTGCCTACGGATCCTGCAAGCCGCCCTGGTCTACGTGAACACGTTGATGCTGCAAGACGTCCTCGCCGAGGACGACTGGGCCGAACTACTCACCCCGGAAGAATCGCCGCGGGCTGACCCCGCTGTTCTGGCAGCACGTCCTGCCCTACGGCGAAGTCAAACTCGACATGACCGCACGCCTCAGCATCCGAACTGCGCCGCCGGCCAGCGGCCCGTAAGCGGATCCTCTGCGAAACGCCGTCCGTGAGCCCAGCCTTCATCGAGTTGGCCGAGAGCGAACACGGACCAAGGGACGGCAAATGCTTACTACCGTCTGCTAGATGATCACGACGCGAGAGATCGCATACGGCGCAGATGGCTTGACCATGATCGCGCACCTAGCGCGCCCGCAGGGCGATGGTCCTTGGCCAACGGTACTCATTGGGCACGACGGGATCGGACTCGACGATTATCAACGAGGCCGCGCGGACGACTTGGCCACCCACGGCTACCTAGCCATGGCGATGGACTACCACGGCGGCAAGTCGTTCTTCGGTGACCCGGAAGGAATGCTGGCCCGCGTTCTCCCGCTGATTGCCGACACAGATCGAATGCAGACGATCGGGCGGGCCGCACTCGACGTCTTACTCGCCGTGCCCGGAGCTGACTCGACTCGGCTTTGCACCCTCGGTTACGGCGCGGGTGGCAGTATCGTGCTGCAACTCGCCACCACCGGCGTGCCGTTCAGGGCCGTCGCCCTCGTTCATCCCGGCCTGCCACCCGCCCGCGCCGAGGACTGGACCGATGTGACTGGCACCTTCCTCCTATGCACCGGCTCCGAAGACCCGCTGTGCACTCCCCAACAACTTTTCGCATTCGGCAGTGCGCTACAAGCCGCCGGAGTGGACTGGCGCATGAACGTCTACGGCGGGGCCAAACACGCCTTCTGGGCCCACCCGACAAACCGCGACGGGTCGTCCGCCGAAGGGACTACCCACACCCAGGCAACCGTGCCGGGCGTGGGCTACCACCCAGCTCACACGCCACGCGCTTGGCGCGCAGTGCTCGACCTGCTCCACGAGACCGTCGGGACTTCATCCATCGGCGTCTGAAAGAACGGGTCTATCTCGCTAACGGTGTTTCCGGCGGTTTCCATCAGTAGTCTTCGGCGGCCGGGAATCGGTCGGCGAAGGTGATCGCGAACGCGTTGAGCGCTGGCTTCCACCGCACTGCCCATCGTGCCCGACCGTGGCCGGTGGGGTCCAGTGATCGGGTCACGAGGTAGAGGCAT
>NZ_JAVREH010000092.1:0-6976 GCF_031845305.1 Jatrophihabitans lederbergiae
CGGGAGTTAGGGCTCTGCTGGTGTCAAATCTGGCTCAGTCGTCGGTGCCGCGGCCAGAGATGGCATCGCGCATCCGATCGAAAAGGCCTGCGACGGGTCCGAGCGCCTTGTCGCCGGGCGGCTGGTCTGGACCTGAGTGGCGGGCTGGCTGGACGTGGCCGCGAAGTTCCACAACTACAGCTTCAACAACACCCTGCTTTTGCTCGCCCAGAAACCGGACGCCACGCAGGTTGCCGGCTACAACCTGTGGCAGGAACTTGGCCGCCAGGTGGTCAAGGGCGAGAAGGGCCTCGCCATCCTGGCGCCGGTCACCCGCAAGATCGAATCCGATGAGACCGATAGCGCGACCACGACCGGACCACAGGGGGCAGAGCAGGTGGCGGCCGAGCCGGGGGAGTCGGCTGCCACCGCTCGTCGCGTGGTCGGGTTTCGACCGGTCTACGTCTGGGACGTCTCCCAGACCAGCGGTGACCCACTGCCCGCGCCACCGATGCCCACGCTGCTCGCCGGGCAGGCCCCGCAGGGCCTGTGGGACGCCCTCGCGGCCCAGTGCACGGCGGCTGGGTTCACCGTCACCCGCAAGCTGATTGCCGGGGCCGCCGGCCCAAACGGCTACACCGCCTACGCCACCCACGACGTTGTTGTGCGCTCCGACGTCGACGACGCCCAGGCGGTGAAGACCTTGGCCCACGAACTGGGCCACGTGCTCATGCACGACCCGGCCGGCTTCGAACGCGGCCGGACCGGAAGCTGCCGCGGTGACCGCGAGGTCGAGGCCGAATCCCTGGCCTACCTGGTGGCGGCCGATCATGGCCTGGACACCGCCGAATACACCTTCGCCTACGTCGCCGACTGGGCCGCGCAGACCGGCGACGCCGACGCCGCGCTGCGCGCCTGCGGCGCCCGCGTCCTGAGCACCGCCCATCAGGTCCTGGACCGCAGCCACGACCACCTCACGGCAGGGCCGGCAGCGGCCCCGGCGGCGGTGGCTAGGGATGCCGACAAGCTGACCCTGCGCGCGGTGGCCGGTGCCGACCGCACCGCAGCACTTCGGGCCGATGCAGAAAACCGGGCACGGGATCCCGAGACCGATTTTCTGGACCGAGGCCGTCTGGTCGCGGCGAACGCGACCGCGGCCGCTACTACGCCAGCCAGTACCCGGCCTCGTGGGCGCCGGCCTACCTCGACACCCGGCTCGGCAGCACGATGCTTGACCACCCGGCCGGGCGGGTGGGCTACGCCCCGCCCGGCTGGACCCACCTGAGCGAGCACCTGCGCGGCAACGGTTTCACCGACGCCGAGATCCTAGGCGCCGGGCTGGGCACCCGCGCCTCTACCGGCCGGGTGGTCGATCGGTTCCGCGACCGGCTGATGTTCCCGATCCACGCTCGGACCGAGGGCGGCGGCCGGGAAGTGGTCGGCTTCGTCGGCCGCCGCAACCCGAGCCTGGACGCCAGCACCGGCATACGCAACCCGAAGTACCTCAACACCGGACAGACCCCGCTCTACACCAAAGGCGAGCACCTCTACGGGCTGGCCGGGAACACCGCGACCCTCGATCGAGGCGGTCTCGCGGTCCTCGTCGAAGGGCCGATCGACGCCCTGGCCGTCGACCTGGCCTCGGGCGGCATGATGGCCGGCCTGGCACCGCTGGGGACCGCCTTGACCGAGCACCAGGCCGGCCAGCTCGCCGACGTCGTCGGTGCCGGCACTGATCGGATCGTGATCGCCACGGACGCCGACCCGGCCGGTGTAGAGGCCGCCGTCCGGGCCTACGAACTGCTCACCGCCCACGGGCTCGATCCCCGCGGCGTGGCACTGCCGGCCGGGACGGACCCGGCCCAGCTCGGCGAGCTGCACGGGCCGGCCGCACTCGTCGACCGGCTGACCACCGCCGAGCCGATGGGCCGCCAGCTCGTCGACCACGCCCTCACCGGCCGGGACCTGACCTGGCCCGAGGACCGCGTAGTGGCCGCCCGCATCGCGGCCGGCATCCTGGCCAAGGCGCCCCTGGATACATGGCAGCGGGAGCTGACAGCTGTCACCGCCCGGACCGGGCTCCCGGCGGACATGCTGCAAACGGTGCTCGCCGAAAGGATCGGCGTGCCCGATGCGGATGCTGATGCCCTGGGGCGACTCACCGGCCGAGACCGACGTGAGGACCTCGATCGCGGCCAGCACGTCCCCGCCACCGCGGCCCAACTGGCCGGGATGAGCAGCCCGCGCACCGCCGTCATCCGGCCCGCCACTGCGCGCCCGGCCGACGACGCCCGGCCAGCACACCGGGCCACCGCCTCCGAGGCCCAGGGCCGGCGCTAAGGGGTCGCCGTAATAACTGAGCGAATCTGGTCCCTTCACTCGGCCCGTAAGCGGATGCCCAGCGGGGCGTCCTACTACGCCTCGCGGTTGTGGGGTGCTATCCGACCAGTTGAAGACCGCGCCGAACGCTATGGAGGCCCGGGTCTGAAGCAACTTCTACGTCGAGCATTCCGGAGGCGGTGACGTGCACGTTCGAGCGGACGTATTCGGACACTGTCCGCGGCCGACGAGGCGGAAGGAACCTGGAGTGCAGATCGCCGAACCGGGTGCACTTGCCCTTGCGGACAGATGACCGTTTGCGCTGACGTTCTGGGCGGGCGAGGAAGCACGTGGGTCGGGGTCGCGGAGCCGCCGGGTCACGGATGGGCCCGGTCTTGGGCCTGATGTTAGTTCGAGTCGGTCTGGGTGAGACCGGCTTGCAGGTCACGGATGATGGTGCCGAGTTGGCCTGAAGCGAGGAGCCCGGCCCCAAGCGGGCCTGACGAGTTTTCACCGACGGGCGGGAGGGCTCGCAGGGCGGCGCGAACCTCTACCGACATGTGCTCGAGCTGCCAGCAGATCTCGTCTTCGGCGGCGTCTGGTCGCTCCGGGTCGGCAACGCGGGCAGCTTTGACGGCATAAGCGGCGGCCCCTAGTGCGTGCGCGCCCATATGGCAGATGGCGACGGCCTGACCGGCGGCCCGGGCAGCGGCCGCTGCGGCGGGAGACTTCACATCACCCGCACCTACGCCACCGGCAAACCGACGGCGGATCTCCTCCGCGGTGTTTAGCTCTCCCCGGGCGAACGCGCGGGTCCGGTGCAATCAGAGCCCGAGGGCGGTCATCATCGGGAGCCTCAGCCTCGAATATTCCTAGAACCCGCTCCGCGCAGTCGGCGGCCCATGCGGCGATAAGACGTCGGTCGGCTTCGCTTAAGGTCTGTGGAGATCTCACGACCCTCCCCTTGATAGCGGGCCAGACCCACCGAGCGTCAACTCGGCGCCCGACCACCATCACGTACCCCGTCCGCGTCGATAATCCCTCATCTGCGTGCCGGGTGGGGTCGGGTTGGATCGCCGTCGGCGGCAGCGCCGGCGCTCAGCCCGTCCTTCAGGCGAACCGCTTTGGAGACCCAGCCGGTCGTGGCCCTCAGGACACGCGAGAATTGCTCCGGTGCCCGTAAACGGATCGGCTACCGGGAAGAGCCGGTAGCCCGACCGCCGCCCTGTTGAGGTGCACTTCGTCGAACACGGCGAAGTTCGTGGCGCGCCGGCGGTACGGCGTGGTGATTGCAAGCTCGACGAAGCCCAACCGAGCGAGGATCGGCCGGCTGGTCGGCATAGCGTCGACCTGTAGGTAGCGGAACCCCCGGTCGGAGGCCAGAGCCGCCCGCCGGGCGACGAGAGCACGAAAAATCCCACGGCGGCACCACTCAGGAAGCGTCCCGCCACCCCAAATGCTGGCGAACGCCGTTCCGTCGTGGAACTCAACACGCCCAGCGGAGACCGTCGTCTCCCCGACCCGCGCGATCATGCCCACAACGGCTGGCTCGGCGGCGCCCAGGGAGGCGGCCATCTCTTGCCCGAGAGCCGTGTGATCCCCGCCGAAAACCGCGTCATGAAGGCGTACGAGCGCCTCGACGTCTTCGTCCGTCGTCACGGTGACCAGCTCCACCCCGTGCGGCGGCGCAGCGCCCAGGTTGAGTCCACCGATCTCCGCGACCATCACCGACTCCGGCGGATCAGCGATGAATCCGGCGCTCAGCAGTCGCTCGGACAAGTCGGCTGGGCGATCACCGGAGTAGTGCTTCCACTCCCAGGACATGCCCGTGAAGCGGGTGACCTCCCGGGCGATCACCTCGTCGACGTCGGCATCGGCGAGGTCGCTCCAAACGACACCGCTCCAGCCCTCGCTGATCACTCGCGTCACAAACTCGTCTCGCTCGACAGACGTGACCGGCGCGGAGCGAAGGTTCTGGCGCAGCTGCCGGTTGAAAGTTGCCATTACGGCGAGTTGATCCACGCACGAAGCAAAGCACCTGCCGCGATGCGCGGCGATCTTGTTTTTCCCGCTCAACCTGGCCACCGAACCACGGGCGGTCGGCCCGAGCGTGCGGCGCCGGGCACTGTGAGCGATGCGCTGGTAGACGCGGTCATGTCCCAGCAGCCGATCCTTGGGGGACCTTCGGCGTAAATCTGCTCAACGCATCCGGACCACTTGCGGTGCGCGAGCAGGTCCCTCGACGGACGGAGCTTCGCTTTCGTTCACTGGCGAGTACGCCCGCCGCGGACTGCGCAGCCCGATCACGCCAGCATCGGGCGGGGATCGAAGGTGACCCGTATCCGGGTGATGCGACGTTCCTCGACATGGCTCCAGTTGACAATCGCCACGGGACCCGCTGTTGCGGTCCGCAGCTCAAACCACGTCAAGACGTCAGGTCCGTCGACCCAACGATGGATCACGTCGACCTCTTTGGTCATCGCGAACATGCCGCCGAGGCCGGCAAGGGTGTCCTCGATACCGTGGGTAGTCCCAAGGGCGCCGGCGAAATTGACGTCTGGATGGAGGAGGGGACGCACCTGCTCGATGTCGTTGCTCTTCCACGCAGCGAAGTAGGCCGCTGCGATGTCTTCGGAAGTCACAGGTCTAGTCATGCCACCATCCTGACAAGTGGCACCGACAACCGGATCCTGTCGTCCCGTAGCGGGAAGGGCGGATTCTGGCGGTCAGCGCAACAGGAGGTCGCCGATGAGTTTGATCGGCTTCTTGAACGCTAGTCGTTTGCGGGGTCGATCGTTGAGTTGCTGGGCGACCCAATCGAGGTCCTCGACGGAATGAATCGATAGGTCAGTGCCCTTGGGAGAGTATTGGCGCAGCAGTCCGTTGAAGTTCTCGTTCGTGCCGCGTTGCCACGGCGAGTGCGGGTCGCAGAAGTAGATGTCGATCCCGGCGTCGACGGAGACCTGTTTCCAGTCGCGCATCTCCGGGCCCTGGTCCCAGGTCAGCGACAAGCGCAGCGACTCGGGCAAGGTCGTGATCTTGGCGGCGAGAGCATCGCGGACCTGTTCGGGCTTATAACCATTGGGTAGATGCAGCAGCATCGCGTAACCGGTCTGGCGTTCGACCAGGGTGCCGATCGCGGTCTGGTTCTGCTTACCGATGATCAAATCTCCCTCCCAGTTCCCAGGCACCGCCCGGTCCTCGACCTCGGCCGGACGTTCGGCGATATTGATCATGTTCGGTATCCGGTTCTTGCGCTGCCCGGGCTTGCGGCTCGGACGCCGCAGTGCCCGCCCGGTGCGCAGACACACCGCCAGATCGCGGCGCAACGCGCCGCGCGACTGCACGTAGATCGACTGGTAGATCTGTCTCCGGACACAACCACATCGAAACATCATTTGGGTGGGTCAGGCGCAGCCAGCCGCTGATTTCATCCGGTGACCAGCAGCGGTTGAGTTTGCGCTGCACCACCAGTCGTAGCGGCTCGTTGGCGACCAGCTTGTGTGGGCGCGGTCGACGGCGTTCCAGCCGCGCAGTGTGATCAGCGTTCTGGGGCAGGTAGCGGCCTTGTCCATCGCGATGACGGTCCAGTTCGCGTTTGACCGTGGAGGGGCTGCGACCGAGCTCGGCGGCGATCTGGCGCATCGACAATCCCAGCCGCAGCAGATCCGCGATCTGCAGCCGCTCGCGCAGGGACAGGTAGCGACCTGGCGGCGACTGAGGTCGCACAGGTGGCGCGGTTTGCTGACGATGACGGGCCCGGATACGTCCGCCGGTGCGCCTGTTCACGCCGAGGATCTTGCAGGCTGCGGTGTTGGTTATGCCGGCGCGCATCAGCTGCCAGTACCGCGTGCCGCGCACCGCGACGTCCGAACGGGGCGCACGCGCTTGCAGCAGCGACTCGGCGTGACGAGCCGAATCTCGCACCGCCCGCGTCTCTGCGCTGACCCTCCGCTGCCGGGCGCGTTTATCGGCGCGGTGGCGGCCGGCTTCCCACGCCGAACGGCGCGCTGGAGCAACCCTAAGCTGGCGCGCTGCCACACGGGCAGGCGTGCCCTCCTCACGCATCGCGGCGAACCGCCGCTGCAGCCACCGGTAGGCCGTCGAGCGGCCGACGCCAGCGGCACGGCCCGCGGTCTCGGCGCTGTTGCCGGCCAGGAAGCGGTCCCAGAACAGCTCCTCGACGCTGACCGGTACGGCAAGGTGATGCCGGCCGTCACCTCGGCTGGCGAGCCGGTCGCATTCCCAGCCCTGCACAAGTGGCGAACGGTAGCCCAGCTGGGCCTGCGCCTCCTCTACACCGATGCCCTGCGAACGCAATACGAGGAACACCTCCCGCAGCCACCGGTAGCCGGTCTCCTTCCCCACACCGGCGGCGCGGGCGGACGGTTTGAGACCGCGGCCCTCACGCACCGAGGACAAGAACCGCACACCAGCAGCTGAATCGGCGCGCAGGTACATGATCGACCGCCATCAAAGAAGGCGTTGCGTCGACCGATAGAACCTGGGATCCTCATGCGAGACGGCGCTTTAGTTTAGACATCAACTGCGGGTACGCGTCCGGTGACGGGTCACCACATGAGACCGCATATGTACAACCGTGCCCATCGGTGTACGCTAAGTACATGTCAGCCGAGTCCTCGTTCGCAGTGTCGGAGGCGCGCCAGCAATTGGCCGC